>NZ_JAEDXW010000025.1:0-66870 GCF_036877565.1 Edaphobacter sp. HDX4 | reverse complement strand
CGCAGTCGAAGGATCTGCGGTTGCGCCCGCAGGCACAATCGTTCCCTCAGGCCCCACTCACCGTCCTGAAGAACCGCAGCAGATTCCCGCCCCAGAACTTCCTGATCCGCTCCTCACCGTAGCCCCGCCGCAACATCGCATCGGTCACCATTGGCAGATCGCGAACATCCCGCATCCCACGCGCCAGCGTCGGTCCTCCGTCAAAATCCGTGCCGATCGCGACGTGATCTTCGCCCACCAGCTTGATGGCCTTGTCAACCACACCCACCCAGTCATCCACCTTCATCGCCACCGAATCCGGAACCGTGGCGCCCTTCATCGGATACGCGGATGCAACCAGCGCATCCACCTCGTAGATCGTCTTACCCTTCACCTGGTCGGGGATGCTTGCGGTATCGAAGAACGTCTTCCCTCGCTCCGCTGTAATCCACTTGTACTCGGGCAGGTAGTTGAACTCGCTTCCAATCTGGAAGCCGATCACGCCTCCCTTCGCTGCCAGCTTCTCCAGCAGATTGTCCGGCATGTTGCGCGGAATATTGTTCACCTGCCGCAGACCGTGATGCGTCGCAATGACCGGAACCTCGCTAGCATCGATCGCCTGCGAGATCGCATCGTCCGAAGCGTGAGACACGTTGATCATCATGCCCAGCCGGTTCATCTCCTTGATTACGGCCCGCCCATGCGCATTCAACCCATTCACCTTCGGCACCGAGCAGCACGAGTCCGCATAGTTCTGATCCCAGTTGTGCGCCGAAAGCTGCGCCGACCGCAGCCCTAGCCGGTGCATGTCCCGCAGCACTCCCAAATCTCCATCCAGGTCATAGCTGCCCTCGATGTCCAGCACCGCAGCCATCTTTCCCTTCGCCCGTATGCGCTCCACATCGTCCGCGTGCAGCGCCAGCTCGACCAGCTCTTTGTTCTCTTCCAGCTGCCGCCGTGCATGGTCCATCCGGCGCATCGCCTGCTTGGTCTCAAAGCGGCTCGGGTAGTACTCCTCAGGCACGAAGATCGACAGGAAGAACGCGCCCTCTCCGCCTTCCCGGGCACGCACCAGGTCCCACTGCCCATCGCTCTTACGCTCCCCCATGCTGCCGCCGTGATAAAACTCACGATCCAGCGCATGCACATGCCCGTCGAAGATGAACGCCCTCCGATGCACCTCGCGTGCCCGCTCCGAGATCGCAGGAGCACCCTGCTCTCCACCGCGCTGCGCCTGCATCTCACCACTCGCAATCGATCGCAGCGCCGCCGGTGCCACCGCACTATACCCAAGGAATCGTCGACGGCTCAGCACAGCCCTGCTCCATCATTGCGTACATCTCTCATCAGCAAACTCTTCTTCATCGTTGTCATGATTCGGAATCTTATACGATCTTCCGCGCTTGCTTTCTTTCCCTGCAGAGCGCAAAAGCAACAGCAGGGACATTTGACCTAGAACGAAATCCCTATCAGTCGATACCATTTCGCCAACGCGAATCTCAACGAACATCTGTCGTCAAGGAACATCATGGCTCCCAATGTGACATCAGGAAAACGCCTTCGCCTCGCAGGCGTAGTTACCGCGTATCGAAGATATCTCCATCCCCAGCACGTCATCGACCGCTTCCTTGACGGCTATGGATGGAACGGCGTCTACCACCGTCCCCCGATGGATCTCGTCTCGCTTTACGTCGATCAGCACGGCGAGGGAGACCTCTTTCAGGAGCGCGCCGACCGCCATCCCGAGATGAAGCTCTGCTCCTCTATCGAAGAGGCCCTCACCCTCGGCACCGGCAAGCTCGCCGTCGATGGTGTGGTCGTCGTCGCCGAGCACGGCGTCTACCCGCTGAGCCCCAACGGCATCATGATGCGCCCGCATTACGAGTTCTTCGAGAAGATCACGAACGTCTTCCGCTCCTCGGGCCGCTCCGTTCCCTACTTCAACGACAAAGAGCTCTCCTGGAACTGGGACTGGTCCAAGAAGATGGTCGACGTCTCTCGTGAGCTGAACTTCCCGCTCCAGGGCGGTTCCTCGCTCGCCGTCACCTGGAGACTTCCCTCCGTCGAGTTCCCCCTCGGCGCCGTCGCCAAAGAGGCTCTCTCCATCGGCTACGGAGGCATGACCAGCTATGACTTCCATGGCCTCGAGACCATTCAGTGCATGGTCGAGCGTCGCAAGGGCGGCGAGACCGGCGTCGAGTGGATCCAGACCTACCGCAAAGATGCCTTCTGGAAGGCCTACGAAGACAAAATCTGGTCTCATGAACTGATGCGCGCCGCGCTCAGCCGTAGCTTCACCATCCGCCCCGGCGCTCCCTCCTTCACCAACGACCTCCCCACCGTCGATCAGATGAAGGCCATGGTGCCCGATCCCGTCGCCTACCACTACCGCCATCGCGATGGCCTTCTCTGCACGATGATTCTGCTCTACGGCATGGTGCGCGACTTCACCTTCGCCGCCACGATCGAAGGCCAGTCCAAGCCCTTCTCCACCCAGATGTATCTCCCCATGCCCGACGGACGCACCACGCTCGCCAGCTTCTTCAGTCCGCTCGTCAACAATGCCGAGAAGATGTTCCTCACCCGTAAGGCCCAGTACCCCATCGAGCGAACCCTGCTCACCAGCGGCCTGCTCATCGCCGGCGTCGAGAGCGACAAAAAGGGTACGCGCCTTGAGACCCCAAATCTCGCCGCTGTCCAATATCAACCCAACCCCGAATCCACCTTTTGGAGGAGCTGATGCTGACACGTCGTCGTTTTCTGGGCAATTCCGCGCTGACCTCCTCCATGCTGGCCGTTCCTGAATGGGCTCGCTCCGCCTTCAGCCAGGAGAGGCTCGCTTCGTCCAACCCCATCCGCCTCGCCGTCCTCGGAAGCACCTATCGTCTCGGCTCGCACCTGCAAACCATCACCGACCGCTTCCTCATCGGCTATCCGTTCGACGGCGACTGGCACCTGCCCAACATCAAAATCGTCTCTCTCTACGTCGATGAGCACGCCCGTCAGCTCGAAGCCGGTCCAGGCGAGTTTGTGCTCTCCATGACCGGAGCCCCCCGGAGCAGATCGGCCAACCCATGGCCCGCCGAAGACCTCAGCCCCGCCCGCGCCAAGCAGTTCGGCTTTCGTCTCTGCCGCAACATTCCCGAGGCCCTTCGCGTTGGAGGCGATCGCATTGCGGTCGACGCCGTCCTCACTATCGTCGAGCAGTGCCCGCCCTATCCCTACCCCTCCAACGACAAGGACCAGGTCCTCCTCCCGCGCTTCGACTTCTTCGAGCAGTGCACCCAGGTCTTCGAGACCGAAAAGCACGCCGTCCCCTACTTCAACCACAAGCAGCTCTCCTTCAGCTTCGCCGAAGCCCACACCATGGTTGAGAAGGCAGATCGCCTCAAGATGCCGCTCCTGGCGGGCTCGTCGCTCCCCGTCACCTGGCGTCTCCCCGGCGTCGACGTCCCTCTCGGCGCACGCGTCAAAGAGGCTGTCATGGTCGGCGTCGGCACTCTCGACAACAATGACTTCGACGCCCTCGAAGCCATGCAGTCCATGCTCGAGCGCCGCAAAGGTGGAGAGACCGGCGTCAAAGCTGTGCAGATGCTCGAAGGCGATGACGTGTGGGCAGCCGCTAAGGCGGGGCGCTGGTCCAAAGACCTGCTCAGCTCCGCCCTCTCACGCAGCGACACGCCCATGGGCCTCAGCCCCCTCGACGGAAGGTGTCAGGACCTCACCCAGGACGACCTCCTCCCCCAGCTCGTCAAAGATCCCGCGGCCTACTGCATCGAGTACACCGACGGAACCCGCGCCACCATGCTCATGCTCAACGGCGCCGTCCAGGACTTCAACATCTCCATCCGGCTCCAAGGTCAGGACGAAGCTCAGAACGAGGACCAGAACATGGTCTCCACGCAATTCCTGAGACCTCTGCCCCCCAACGAGGCCTACTCCGCTTGCCTCGCCTCCAAGGTCGAAAGCCTGTACCAGACCCGCAAGGCACCCTATCCCATCCAGCGCGCCCTGCTCGTCACCGGCATGCTCGAGGCCTGCCTCAACTCGCGCCACCGCTTCGGACAGCGCATCGAAACACCCCACTTGGCAATCCAGTACCAGCCACCCGCCGAATCTCAGTACATCCAGATCTGATGAGAGCGAGTGCTCCGCTCAAGCTACCACTCCGAGCGGAGCCACGCTCACGTGTCATCCTGAGTAGACTTCAAACCGGGTCCACTAAATGAGGTCACCCTGAGCGAAGACAAACAGGTTTCGTGAATCTGTCATCTGGAGCCAAGTCCACTCCAGTTCTTTTGAGACGTGTCATCCTGATCGGGTGAGAAAGATTTTAGATTACTCATTTCATTGGCTCTAACTGGCACGAAATTGGCTGTGTAGGAACTGTGCAGGAGGATTGTGCAGATTTTGATCAAACCGCCGGAAGAGAGTTCGGGAGAAACCCGTAGGGTGTCTCCCGGGCCGCAAAAAAAATACAGACGGGAGCCTCTGCTTCCCGCCTGTCAGGTTTCCGAATCATTGAATTGTTACTTGATCGCAGGCAGGATTTTCATGCCGCTGCCTCTGCGAGTTCCTCAGTGGTAATTGCGCCTCCGATGGGCAGCTCCAATGCAGCAAGCATGAGAGCGGCGGTCTGCTGGATGGCTTCCAAGCTCTCGGCCAGCAACGAACCATTGCCGTGGTAAAGCTGGGTATCCTCCGCGGAGGAGGAACCCGTCACTAGCCCAACAGCCTTCCCGACAACAAACGCCAGCGCTTCGGCCTCTGTCTCGCGTACCGTCTCGGTGGTTACCGTGCGGCGTTCTGCATTGTGCAGGAGATTTATAGGGAAGGCGTTGCGGGAGGGAACCTCCCGCTAGAGGTGGGAGCGGAGAACTCGCAACGGGGTCGCTGCGCGCAGGAGACCTCCTCCGCAAGTTCGTCGATCTCGCTCACAAAATTGCTGTGATGTTCATGCAGCAAGGATACCGCTGCGTGTTGTGAGTTCATGGGCTCCCAACGAGGGCACAGGGCAGAGTCATTGCCGGTCCTTCACGAGGGACCGGAGGGACCCATGCACTGATTCCTTCACCGACTCCAGTTCCCCGTGGGTATCGCGGGCGAGATGCCTAATACCAAAACACGGCGAGCATGCCACCTCGATCAAGATCTCCGTCTCGTCATCGAACTCAATGGTCAGATAAATTTCGTGGGACTTTGGATAGGGTTCTGCCAGAGATAGTCGGCGGATTCGTCTTCCTGTAGCTTCGTCGATCACCAGCACGGCACGGTCGGACTTATTCCTCATTTTGCGTGCCCTCCGTCTCCAGCCAGGGCGGAGGACCTATCATGTCCTCCGCTCGCTTATACAAATCAAAGAATTCCACCCCTAAAGGCACGAGCCACTTGATCCAACCTCCGTATTAAATAGTTGGTGTGGAGTCGACTTGTCTCCAGCCGTTGAATCCATAGAACCGAAACCTGCGCCCGCTTCGCAAGCTCCCTTTGGCTCAAGCCCTCGTTTGTACGCGATTCACACACAGTCCCACCAAGACAGGGGTCATGTTCCTGTCTGTAGCGTTCGAAAGGCTTGACCGAAGCCTCTGAAGAGCCGTCTGGCCGAAAATCCAGCTTCAGAAAGCGTAGCCACACTCCAGGCGAAGAGTTTTGCGCTTTTCAAGCCGATGAAGGGAAATTGTCTTTAGGTGCGAACCATAGCAATTCAACTTCAGGTGCATCGGTTACGCATGCGATGCGGGACCCAGTGATCTGAGGTTTGAAGTTGCCATGCTGAGCGTCGAATTCTTCAGTTTCGCCCAACGAGCTTTTTGCGCTGCTACGATTCTCGCTCGGCCAGCTGGACTGAGCTTTCCACGTCCATTTCCAGATGCCGACTTGGTCGGCTTTGCCCTGACGTTGTTCGTGTGGTTAAGCCCCCCACTGGTCTCGGACCCGAAGAGGAGTTGTCTCGCTTGTTGAAGCCTAGAAATCTCGAGATCAATTTGTTCGATAATGCAGCTATTTGCCATGGAACCCTCCCCCATTCGTCATACCCTGCGAGCGGCTTTCCCGCGCACCGGCGGGAGCCTGCCTGTTCGGCGTATTCGCGTGATTTCGTTCGTCTGTCGGACAACGGATTCTCGCCTCCACACAGTTCCCACGGTATTTGTCAAATTTCTAGAAGAGCGAGATCTGAAATACCAGCCCCGTGTTGCACTGTGGTCTACCGGGAACACAGACAGCCTCGGCGCCTTGTCATCAGCATTTACATGATCCCGGCACCACCGGGGCGTCTAATGTCCATTTCCGACAGGCTTGAGCAAAAACGCATGAACTGGCCCAGCGTGATGTTGAGTATCATCCAGTTGCAATGCCTGGCTTCTGTCGATAGTAACGGCGCCTAAAGCTAGTATCAATCCTGCGTTGTTGATGGCTACAGCCGACGTAAGTACAAAACCGGAACTGGACGGAATAAGTGTATTGAGGTCGATAATTCCAGTGCCAGCCGACCAATAGAAGGCATGGCCCGACATCGAGGCCGTTGACGTGCCTACAACTTCGTCGCTGTTGTTTACGTCCAAAGCGCTGGTGGATTCGCCATTCAGTGTCCCGATGTTTTGCATACCAGCAGCCGCAGTCCAGAGAAACGCATGGGTAACATTCGGACCGATTGACGAGCCAATGATATCACCGGGATTATTGATCCTCAGCGCCTGACTGGTAATGTCACCCGGTAAGGTACCTAGATCCTTCATACCTCCGCCAGCTGTCCATACGAACGCATGCTTATCGCCAGTTGCCGTGGAGGCGGTGCCCACCACAACTCCTGCATTGTTGATGTCATACGCCTCGCTTGTGGTCCCTCCCGGCAGAGTTCCGAGACTTGTCATGGCAGTGTTCTTTTTCCAGAGAAACGCAACAGGATCATGCGCTCCACTGGAGTAGCCGACGACCTGGTCGGAATCATTGATGCCGAAGGCCCTGCTACAGTTGTCGTTAGGCAGGGCGCCAAGATCCTGCATTCCCTTTGAAGAATCCCAAAGAAACGCACGGATACTGGTTGCGGTGTTGGCCTCGCCAACAACGGCCCCCCTGGTATTGACGTCAGAGGCAGAGCTGTAGTCTCCACCTGGAAGTGTTCCGATATCGTTAAGTTTGCCACCGCTCAGAACAAAGGCATGTGTCTGAACACCGTACATCTTTCCTGATTGTCCAACCGCCTGTCCGGCCAAATTGAGCTTCGTTGGGATGGCGCTTCCCCCGGACAGTGCACCCAGGTCACTAACCGTATAGGACTGACCGCTGAGAGCCGGCCCTAGTGGAAGCAGCAGGATAACGGAAATAGCACGAAGGCAGTTTCGAATATGACTTTTCATGATCTTCTCCTTGCGAAGAGGTGGGTTCGCGAAGCTCCCACGTCAAGGTGTGATCTGGATGATGCGGGCTATCGATGGAACACCGTTGCTGTTTACCAGGAACAGCATGTAATGCCCTGGAGGCGCTACATTTGCGTTCGCAGGCGCAGTGATGTTCAGACCTCCGGTCGCCTGCACAAATTGCAGGTGATTCAATCGCTGGTTTTGATCGAAGGCATGAGTAACTGAACCCAGGCGGATCCATGTCACCTGCGAGATAGTCGCACCATCCGGCGTCCCGACGAGGAATGTCTGCCCGTACTTCACGCTGGAAGGAGCTGACGTTGTGGTTGGACGGGCTCCCTTGAAAAGATATGGAGGCGAGAAGATCTCAGCGCTGGCTCCAGTCTGCTCTCCACCAGCCGAGAGCACGCGACCGTCGGGCAGAAGGAGCGCTGTCGAATGATAGCCGCGATAGACGGTAACGCTGTCCATCGTAGTCCAATGACCAGTAGCAGGATCCCACATCTCGGCCGGGTAGATAGGAAGGTTTTGATTGTCGAACCCATAGCCGCCACTTCCTCCAGATGCGAGTACCTTTCCGTCTGGCAGAAGCGTGAGATTCAACTGGCGACGTGCAATCGACATAGGCGAAGTGAGTTGCCATGTGGGATTGGACGCATTCAGGTCGATGACCTCGGCGGTGTTTGTCGCGGCACCGGTCTCGCCGTCGCCGCCTGCGATCATCACCTTACCGTCGAAGTACACAGCTGAGCCGTAATCGCGAGTTCCCGAGTAGACAAATGTTCCCAGAGATGTCCATGTACCGGTTCCACTAGTATCCAGCAACCTCGAGGTTCTATCTGGCCCGGCGTTGAATACCTTTCCGCTGGGAGCAACAAACATCATCGGATACAGCGGCTGCATGAGTTGAGCACTCGTCAGGTTCCTGAACGTATTGGTGGCCGGGTGCCATACCTGCGGCAGCGTGTTGAAGTTACCGGTTGTCGTGTAACCGGAAACAACCAGAACGTCACCATTCGGGAGAGTAGTGTTCGTTGGATACCACCGCGGAGCGTTCATGTTGCTCGTCTGTGTCCAGGTATTGGAGGTCGGATCATAGACGGTGGTATAGATCAGTCCGTCACTCTGATTTCCGGCATGCCCCCCGGCGAGGAATAATCTTCCGTCTGCAAGAAATCCGTGACCCGAACAGAAGATGTTATAGGCCGCCTTCGGTGCCGCGGTAAATTGATTCGTCGTGGGATTCCAGAGATATGGGTTGTTGCCGTCCACGAAAGAAGGCCAGAACATCACGTTGCCATTAGGCAGAAGGTGTGTGTGCACAGCCATGAAGGGCCAGGTTTGCAACGGTCCCCATTGCCCTGTAGTAGCACCGGCTCCGGTCACGGTTACGCTGACCTGGCCCCAGTCGGTTGCTCCGGCAGCGCCGTGAGCAGTGAGTTTGTAGTTAGTAGTGGTAGTGGGTGAAACTACCTGAGACCCGTTCAACGGGACGGCGGTGCCGTTGAGGTCAGCGCTTGTGTCATTGGTCGTCGACCACGTCAACGTAGAACTCCCTCCTGCCGAGATGGTCGTCGGGTTCGCGCTAATGGAGGCAGTAGGAGAACCTGACACGATAGTAACTGTGGCTTGTGCCGATGCAGTTGTGCCCGAAGAACCCGTAGCAACGAAGGTGTAAGTAGTGGTTGAAGTGGGTGATACAGTCTGTGATCCATTTACAGCCACAGAGTTCCCATTCAGTTTAGCGCTCACTGCGTTACTGGACGACCAGGTCAGCGTAGAACTCCCTCCGGAAGTAATGGATGTGGGATTCGCGCTGATGTTGGCTGTCGGAGCACCACCTGAGCCTACGGTAACTGAAGTCTGGGCGGAGGTGGATGTTCCCGCAGAGTTGGTGGCTACTAACGTGTAAGTAGTCGTCGACGTGGGTGAAACAGTTTGCGACCCATTGACAGCTACTGGTGCTCCGTTGAGAGTCGCGCTCGCCGCATTGGTCGTTGCCCAGGTAAGAGTAGAGCTGCCGCCTGAGGAAATGGAAGTGGGACTCGCACTTATGGTTGCGGTCGTCACCTTTACCGTGGCCTGCCCCCAATCCGTATTACCAGCCGCGTTGTGTGCTGTGATGCGGTAGGTAGTCGTCGTAGTGGGTGACACCGACTGCGATCCGCTCAGCGGCACTGTTGTGCCATTCAGGTCGGCAGTGGTTGCGTTCTGGGTTGTCCAGTTCAGAGTGGAACTACCACCTGCGGCGATCAGGGTTGGACTCGCAGTAATACCTGCCCCTGGAGGCCCACTGGCCGCAGCTACTGTAACGGTGGCCTGAGAGGTCGCCGATGTGCCCGAGGAGCTGGTCGCGATGAATGTATAGCTGGTCGTTGAGGTCGGGGAGACAGTCTTAGTTCCGTTAACCGCAACTGAAGCTCCATTTAAGGTCGCGCTCGTCGCATTCGTCGAGCTCCAGGTGAGCGTGGAGCTACCACCTGTAGTTATAGAAGCGGGACTTGCTGCGATGCTAGCCGTCGGGGCAGACGAACCGACCGTGACGGTGGCCTGAGACGAAGCAGTCGCACCCGTAGAACTGGTTGCAATGAAAGTGTACGTCGTAGTTGCCGTGGGAGAGACGGTCTGAGACCCAGTGACTGCAACGGGCGAACCGTTCAGAGTCGCACTAACGGAGTTCGTCGAAGTCCAGGTAAGTGTGGAACTCCCCCCCGTCGTGATAGACGTAGGACTGGCGGTGATCCCAGCTGTCGGTGCTCCTGCAGCCACCGTGACTGTCGTCTGGCCCCAGTCAGTAGCTCCCGTAGAACTATGCGCGGTAATGCGATAGGTCGTGGTAGCAGTAGGTGATACCGATTGCGAACCATTCAAGGGAACGGTTGTGCCATTCAGATCCGCCGTCGTAGCGTTCTGGGTCGACCACGTCAATGTTGAACTACCACCGGAGGAGATGACGGTGGGACTTGCAGCGATGGAGGCTGCCGGAGGCCCACTGCTGGCAGCAACCGTGACGGTGGCCTGGCCCCAGTCAGTGGCGCCTGATGCGCTGTGAGCCGTGATGCGATAGGTGGTTGTCGAAGTGGGCGATACAGTTTGAGATCCACTCAATGCCACGGTCGTGCCATTGAGATCTGCACTCGCTGCGTTTTGTGTCGACCAGGTCAGGGTCGAAGTGCCACCAGCTGAGATGGAGGCCGGGCTTGCAATAATCCCAGCCGACGGAGCCTGTGCGTTGGCCGGGACGCAGATCGCTGCGATGCCCGTACACATGAACCAGCACGCCAAAAGCAGAATCCGAACACGCTCGTTCAGCCGCGGGCGCAGGTTGCGCTCCGAATCTGTTGAGTTCAACCCATCAGTTTTCATATTGTCTCTCTATGGCGGACAGGCTGGCGCGCAGGAGTCCGCAGTTCACCGGTCCTCACATCGACGCGAAGCTGGCGTCATTGCAGAGGTATTGAGATGTGATCGATTTCTATAATGGGACGATCTGCGGGACAGTTGATACTGATTGGCTTTGAGCCTTCCGGCACGAGAGCATAAACCAGCGTCTTAGGTAACATACCTTCCCACGTCCAATGAAGTACCGGTTGAGTCAGTCGAACGGCGAATCCGGGAGAATACCAGGCCTCGCCGCAAGTAATTGTGCCGTTGCCCGACACCAGAAGAAGATAGCGGGCGCCGTTAACTTCAAGAGCCCATAGCGGCACCATCGTCTGAAGGGGAGATGATTGGCCCGCGGAATATGGAATCAACCTGACCATAGGATGAAAATGAATGAACGATTCTATCGTGTGACCTCCCTTCCCCCGCAGGGTATCCACAAAGAACCATGAGTTATCCGCTCGCCGAATGATCGTACGCGAGTGCATAACGCCTAACCGTTCATAGCCCTTGTGAGTACCTCGTACAAACTGGCAACCCTCTACTTCGCCGCAGTGCATAGGGCCCACCACGGGTCGACGTCCAACTCGAAAACCCGCCCAGATTTCAGCCTGCTCCATTGCGTCCACCCGTACCGTGTTATGCGCAGCCGTTGAACGTTCGTAGTGACGCTCGGGGCTGATCTCGTAAGAGCTGACACCTGTATCGACGATGACCCGTTGCCCGTGAAGCGATAGCTCGTAGCTGAGGACATCAGCATGACCGTGCCCAGGCTGATAGTCTGGCCCAAGATCTCCGCAGTCGAAGATCAAACAACTATTCGAGGTCCGATCCCGAATAGCAGCGTACCCCGAGTCGCACATCCCATTCACTGTGACGTCACTCGATATGTTTACTTCAGTTTCTCCTGCATCTAGAAGGATCTCTGAAGTCGGTCGTGTGACACCAAACTGAGAATCGTTGAAGAGTGGAATCTCTCCGTCGGGATGTACAACCTCGTTGAGGTAGTACGCCATCCGGCTGATGTTACGAAGCACTTCTTCTCTACAGCCGGAAACCATCGAGGGGCGATGTTCAAGCAGATTTCTGACATCCACCAAATCATCAAGAAGCCATGCATGATACATAGGCGATCTTTCAACGTGACCTCCATCCGGAAGAATCTGCTCAGCCATCTGCTCCATAAGCAGTCGCTCGCCTAAGATCTGCCACCTTCTGCTCTCCGGTGCCTCCAGTAGCGCTCCGGCGAAGATCAGTGCTTTTGCATTCTTGAACAGATGATTGGCCAGGAGTTCTCTTTCCAGCCGGCTCTCAAGCAAAAGTATCTGGATGCGCAGGCTCCCCATCATCTGATCAACCTGTGCACCGTAACCTATCTCGTCTGCACGGATTGCATTACGAGCTAGGAACTTCAACCAATTGACAATGCGTAACGATAAAAAGAAGCGGCCCCACCCGAGCTCTGAACCAAGGCGGTTCTGATCCCGCCAACTCAAAGCTATGTCCACTGCTTTGTGCAGCAGATCAGAGTCGCAGGGTGCTGTAAGTTCAACATTCAAAAAGTCACAATAGTTTGCATGAAAGAATTGTCGTCTCCTGATTTCTTTAGCCCGCCACGATGTTCCCTTTTCATTTACGGTTTCCGGATCGAACTCAACACCGCCCAGATCGATGATTCGCCGCGCTACAGCAGGGCACCACTCTCTAATCGTTGGGGGGATGGGATGTGCGTGCAGGTTGATGCTTGCGTTTGGCCAATGTCGTAACTCCTTGCTACTCAATACCCGGTGCTTCAGGAGATAGTAAAGCTGCGAAGCTCGCAGGTGTTTAAGTGTTCGCCAGTAGCAAGCTATCGAAGCTTTCGTTATCGAAGGAGCAAACAGCGGAAGGCGTGTTGAATCCGCTCCATTATCAACAGGAGCAAACAAGTAGTCATTGCTCGTGTCGATTGATTCGTTGAGAACAGTCTTCATCTCGCCTCGTTGCAGAGCGTACTTAGAAGGGTTTGGCTGGACCCAGGCGTGCGCGTTTCGACTAACTTATTGATTACATTCACGCCTATTCCGAGAAGAAAAATGAACGGGTGAAAAATGTTGCAGAACGGGTGAAAAATGTTGCATATTGTATTAGGGACAACCGGACACCGCTGCGAACTACCGGTTAGTTCTTCGCCGTTATTCCCTTGGATAAATAATGTTTCTATCCTGAGAAATAACGACATCCGAACTTGGTCGATGAGGAATTAAGTTTCCTTGAATTTAATGATTCCTTTATTCCCACACTTTTCGTGGGGTGTAGTGCTGTTGGGTCCCGGGCTTGGTCAACTCAGGTTAGATACAAACAAATCTTTCAGCTTCACGAAAGGTTTTAAACCTCCCCAAGCTCCTGTTCGAATATGGTAGCTTTCCTTTCCCTAGGACTTCTACCAAGCGTATTCGAAGCAGGCACTCCCCGCACGCAAGGAGATAGCCATGCACTCATTCGCGGTTTCTTTTTCCGCAGCCTCAACCTCCCCTTCATCTCCCCACATGGAGACATCAGCTGTATGCGCTCCGGGATATCTACTCGGATGTCGAAGTAGTCGCACGCCCGTGCGATTTCCAAGCTAGTCACCTGACGACGCAATAATACGTTTCTGTTCATTCGCAGGTCAGCAAAGCCCTGTACCAGTTCTGGTCACAGTAGGATATCTACGGCTTGTTGAGCTTATCTGAGCAGATCGGCGCAATGCCGACCATGTTGGCTGCGCACATGTTTCAGGATAGCTACGCATCTGCTATTAGCCACTCATGATTCAGCCTTAACACAACTTGGCGGCCTCGGATCGCATAATGCCGACCATGTTCACAACCGCACGTCCCACTGACTAACTCGCGACGCTCCTCTGAAAATGGCCCTTGCCATTCGAGAGTCAAGCGCCGTTTCGTTCCCACTCGGCACACATGCCGACCAAACCTGCTTCATGCAGGCTTCAGGAGATTCATGCGCTTTAATATTCGTCCACTTTTTCATTTCCGGGCCATTTTTACAGCCGTTCTTACGTTTGCTTGTGTGTATTCCCCCATTGGGGTGGCTAAAGCACAGGCTCAGACTACTTACTATGTCTCTCCGAATGGCAGCGACTATAACAATGGATCTGCAAACTCCCCTTGGCAGACTCCTCAACATTCGAGCTCGGTTGCCCAGCCAGGCGATACCGTTGTCTTCATGGATGGAACCTATAACTTGAGCGCGGGCGGTGGAACCGGCGATTGGTTCATTCGCACAGGAGGAACAGCGGATCATAACGTGACTTACGTTGCTCAGCATAAGTGGGGGGCAAAGCTGGTTGGCCACGGCAGCGGCGACGGGACGACCGTCATCGGCATGGCTGGAGGCTACACAATCGTTAAAGACTTCGATATCACCGGTCCGAATGCCAACGGATTCAACCTCTCAACGAACGGAACGGCCGCTTCCTATAACCAGGCGGTAGGCAACTATATTCACGACATGGTGACACCGTGCGATGCCAATTCCGGGGCCGGTATTACGACCGGAAGCGGTGGCAACAACTACGCCGGTGTGGGGCATGAGTCGGCGATTGGAAACCTCATCGTAAATCTTGTTGCGGCGGGTGGTTGTCCAGGAGGGCATCAAGCATCCGGAATTGCCATGATGCTTCCCAATGGTGTGGTGGCGAATAACATTGTCATCAATTGCGGCGACGCCATCGAAGCCTGGCATGCGGCGACCAACACCGTATTTTACGGAAACGTGGTGCTGAACTCCGGTCGTGGCCTCAGCATGGGCGCGGGTGATGCGCCAGGAAACATCACCAATAACAACAGCCTTGTAGAGAACAACATCATCGTCAACGGCAGTGCTCCAGCGATCATTGAAACCGGCGGCACCGGGACCAATAATGTCTACAAAAACAACTTGGTCTATGGTGGCAACACGTCGATTCAGCTGAGCAACGGTCTCAAAGCGACGGGCACGATCGTTGCGAATCCGATGTTTGCCAACAATACGGGCACCGCATCTGGTGACTATCACCTTCAATCGAACTCTCCCGCTCGTGGCGCAGGGCTTGCGTGGGCTGGCGTAGCCACCGATTTCGATGGGAACGCACGCCCGCAATCTGGAACAACAGATATTGGTGCATATGTATCGAGCACGAGCAACACCACACCGACAGCTACCATCACCGCAAGTCCGTCGTCCCTGTCTTATGGCGGCGGCAGCTCTACTATTTCGTGGAACACGACAAACGCGACAAGTGCCAAGCTAAACGGCTCAGCTGTCGGCCCTAATTCCTCGATGTCGGTTACTCCGATGGCCACTACCACCTACACGTTGGAAGCAACTTCTGCCTCAGGCGAGACAACGACTAAGGCTACTACCGTGACAGTCTCAGCCTCTGGTCCTGTCTCAGCTGGAATCACGGCAAGTCCGACAAGCGTCGTCTCCGGCAATCCAACGACCCTTACGTGGTCCTCCCAAAATGCTGCGACTGGCTCTTTGAATGGATCTGCGGTGCCCGTGAATGGTTCGCAGGTCGTTCGACCAACGACCACTACAACCTATCGCTTCACTGCCACTGATTCATCGGGTAAGGCCGATTGGGGCCAGGTGACTGTGAACGTCACTGCAGCCTCCAGCGGTCCCGTAGCAGCTGGTGCCATTGCAAACCCATCATCTATCAGCCAGGGACAGTCCTCTGTCATCACCTGGACAACACGCAACGCAACGAGTGCGTCACTGAACGGCTCCGCAGTTCCGCTCAACGGCTCGCTCACGGTCAAGCCAACTTCGACGACAACCTACCGACTCACCGCCACTGGAGCGAACGGAACGACGGATTGGGGCTCTACAACCGTCACTGTTAAGTAGATGAGAGAGGGGGTGGGATTCCGCCACCCCCTTTTCTCAGATGCACCTTATGAAAGATCCAGCCGAGGCACCAGGCTGAGTTGCATCGCCGGTGACGTAGCTCTTTCTGTTCAGCTCCATACCCACCTCTGCTTCACTTCGCAACTACCCGCACATTGCTAGAGCACCTGCGCCGCCTCCCAGCGTCAGGGTCCCACTGACACAGTAACCGCTCCCCAATCTGTGACACCTGTAGGACTGTTCGCGACCACTCTATAAGTAGTGCTCACTTTTGGCTCCACTTTTAAGGAGCGGCGAGTGGTACTGGTTCTCCATTCAGGTATGCGCTTACAGCATTCTTCGTAGTCCAGCTTAAGATGACGGATTGCCCGCGTCGCACTGAAGCTGTGTCTGCGCGGATACCGGCGGCAGGACGGATCGCAACCGCAGTCGTATGACCAACATTATCTGCGCCTATTACCGCTCTCAGGGCGTCGACTGGCACGTGGTCCCATCTTGCTGGTGAATTTGCTTGCAGGCTGTAGTTTCCAGTGGCAGTCCCAGTATTGTTGATGAATTGCGGGTCCGCGTTTACCGTACCCCGTGCGATCAACTCATTGTTGAGATCAATGGTTGTATTGCCTCCATAGATGAGGTTATCAATGTATCGATTGTGCTTGCCGGTCTTCCCCGTCTCAGCTATCGCAAGACTCTTGCTATGGACGATTATGTTGTGCTGTACAAGAGTGTAGTCATTGATCACTCCATGAGGCGCATCCCCGGCCCCAACGGTTATGGAGCGAAGATTATCTATAAGCGTATTCCCGACGATCGCGACGTTTCTGGCGGCATGCCAACATTGGATCCCATATCCCGCGTTGATCACGATATTATCGGCGATCACTGAATATGGAGTTTGCGCGAACAACCCACTCGCTTGATGCCCCCCAGGACAGCCGCCGTAGGGCGTGATATTGACGACCAGATTCCCAATCATGTCATTGTGAGAGATGCCGATGTAGTTGTCTCCTGCACCAGATTCGATCGCGGTACCGCTATCGGAGTTACAAGGAACCACAAAACCGTGGACATAGTTACCTATCGCCTGATTGTGATTTGCAATAGAACCGGAGTAAGCGAGGATAATCCCATTTGCATCAGTCCCTGTAACGTCCAGGTCTTGGATGACGGTATAACCGCCGCTCAGACCAATCACCGCGGATCCAGCTCCAGAACCAATGCCAACTATCTTCGCCCTCCGCTTATTCTCAGCTCGGTAGGTGATAGGATGGCCGGGAGTTCCGCTGGATTTCAAGATGATGTCCCCGCGATAGATCCCATCGAGAATGATCACCAGATCACCGGGCTTTGCAACCGCATCGGCGTGCTGAAGAGTTGCCCACGCTCTGCTCACGGTGCCTTCGTAGCTATCGTTGCCTCTGGGTCCCACATAATGCACTGCACTCGGTAACTGACGATGAGAGTCCTCCTGAGATGTCACGCGCACCTCCGCATGCACATCCGACCGGCTTTGCCCCATCATCATCCAAAGAAACGATAAAGCAACCACCAACGTTGCTGTCCGAGAATTCTTCTTGACAAGACTGGAGTCCACTCGGTCACTCCTTATATAGGGGACTGTTTACGCCGCACTCCCCACAAGCCCAGATACTGGCGACGGCGCTCTGTATCCATTCGTACCCATCTTACTGATCAACTGACGCGTCATCTTTTCGTTGATGTACAGCGAGTCCGCTATATTGATGCCGTTCGCTTCCGACATCCTCTCGCGGATCTCCGCTATGCCCTGCGGAACAGAGAACTCCGTCTTGTAGTCGAGAGCCTGCGCGATCTTCGAGAAATCGACATCGTAATCTCGCATATCAGTCATATTTGGTACGACGTTGACTCGAGCAGATGGGATCTCTGAACAGACGAACTCTGCAATGTCCAGAATCCGGTGATTGTTCATATCTGCGCCAACATTAAAAATGTTGTTCGCCACGAGCGGTAGGTCCGTCGACAAGACGCTCGCGAATGCACGCGCAGCGTCCTTCACGTGCAAGAAGGGTCGACGTTGACCTCCACCACAGATCTCCAGGGTTTCACCTTTACAGGCTCTTGCCGTCAGGACATTCACGACCAAATCGAACCGCATGCGATTAGACCAGCCGAACAAGGTTGCAAGCCGGAGAATGGTCGGATTGAAGGAATCGTCCGCCATCGAACGCAGCGCTTTTTCGCAGACGAGCTTGTCCTGCGCGTAAAACGACAACGGGTTGGTAGCAGATTCTTCCGTAAGGTGCGTGAGATCGTCAGAACGCCCATAGACACTGCAGCTGGAAGCAAAGACGAATCTTCTAATTCCCAGCCATTTGCAGATGCCAGCTATCGTCACGGTACTGCGGTAGTTGCAGCCGTAGGTCAGACCGGCGTCGAGACTACAAGCCGGGTCGCCTACCAGGCCGGCAACCCAGATCACCGCCTGGCATCCCTTCAATAGGGGTAATACCTCGTCAGGATGAAGCGCATCTACCTGCTCGCTGCTGAAGCCGGGATGTGCGCGCAGATTTTTGAGGGCGTCATCACCGAACCAGTGCGTGTCGATGGAACTCACCTCGTACCCTAGCTTTAGTAAGTGAGCACACAATGTGCTCCCTAGGTAACCTGCGCCGCCTATAACAGCAACGCGCGTGATTGCTTGTGTCATGATCGTTCTCCTCCAGAACTCGGGGAGGCTGCACACTCGACCTGGCCGGCCGAATATCTGCGCCTCTCGATTCGAACTTCTTTGGATAACTTTCGCAATTGCGATGAGATGGGGATCATCGCTTTGGAGTAGCTTCCTACCCTTCATGCATGGTCGGAGGCATAAGGTAAATGAGCAACATCGCCAACCCAATGCCATTTGTCAGCAGCGCAGTCAGCAGCCCGGTATTCGCGAGAGCGAACGCGGGTAGTCCAATCGCCAAGGCAGCGAGACGTCTATCACAGCGGGATGCCAGAGAGTCGTACAGCCAAAGAACAATTGCCAGGAGTACAGAGAACAGAAAGATACCCACGTAGCCAAAGTTTGCGTATGCATCGGCCCATAGATTCGCGTTCGATTCCATCGACGCGCTGTGAAAATAGGTCGATGCAATGAGATACGGAGGCTCTACAGCATAGGGATAATTAACGAACGACTTGAAGATGCTATGGCCTAATTGCGCGTGAGGATGTATGGAAAAGAACTCGTAGTAATACCCTGTGAGCAATCCCGGCAGCGCAGTCATTCGTACGTTTACTAGAGCAGCAGGAGTCAACGCGTAACCCAGATACTGCAGAGCGCCAGCACCCGCAAAGATGGCCGTCCAGGTCGAAATCAACTTAGTTCCAAATGAACTCTCTGATCGCATCGCCCAAAGAAGGTATACCAGGAGATACACAGAGAAGAACATGGACCGGAAGCCGGTGATGGAGTAGATCGCGAATTGCGCTACAACTCCCAAGGCAACCCACGACAACCGATGCCATCTTAGGCCCACCGCCATGACAAGCGGATTGATCACCCAGGCTTGCCAGCTGATTGCATATGCCACTACGCCGGGCGCTCGATCCAACGTGCTTTGATACTGGGCACGCACAGAATAGATATCTTCAAGAGAGACGAAATGAAAATTGAATCCAAAGCTTGCCACCAGGAGCGCATAAAACGTTGCGCTCAAGAGAATCAGAATAACCCCGAATTCATAGTTTCGCAGGCGTGCTCTGGGCAGTGGCAGGAGTGGGACGCGATAGCCTATCCCCGCAAGGCCGAACATCGCCACAACGAACATCGATAGCAGAACAGGCCCACTGGACTGGTCCTCAAGTCCCCAGATCGCCACTAAACACGTGGGGACCACGACTAGTAGGTACAGAACCCAATATAGAACCTGTGACGGGCGCGTCAGCCTCACAGGCAGCCACAGCGCTGGTAACACGGCCAGCACTCCGGCACTAACCGCTCGAATCAAGGTTGCTCGCGAACGAAATCCCTCATACCCCCACACTGGGACGATGACCAGTTGATACACAACTCTGAACACCACAACGTAGAGCGCACACCCAAGCACCACCCCTATTCGGGATTGAGCCAGAGCCATCGGCTCTGTATGGCTCCTCCTCATTGTCATCGGCATGGTGTCAGCTAGGTCATGCATAGCTCACGTCCCCACATACTCAATCTGTGATTCTCCAGACCACCGGATGACATTCAACCACCGCCATACGCGACTATCGAACGGCCTCTGGCCGCTAGCTATCTCGCCCCATTGATCTCTTATGCTGGCCAGATCCAGAAATGGGAGAGACGATGCAACGTCGCTTGCCAATGTGGTCTGCACCCAACCGTCGACAGCATTCAGCCATTCCTTCTCCGGAGTAGCGAACCCTATCTTGTCCCGCCGATCCAGAATGCTGTCAGGAACAATTCCTCTCATGGCGCGACGGAAGATCGCCTTAGTAGTTCCATCGCGGCTGATTATGTACTCTTCAGGAATCGAGAGCATGAACTCCGCAAGCTGCGGAGTGAGGAAAGGCACCCGACTCTCGATAGAGAATGCCATCGAGTTTCGATCCTCATAGCGAAGCAGGTGAGGCAGGCTCGTTACAAACAGAGTGCGAATCAATGTATGCCTTAACACTTCCGGATCCGGGCAATAGTTGACGTTGCTGGGATCCACCCCATGCCTGTTGAACCAGGATGCCTTAACCCATTTCGGTGTCAGCTCCTTGGCGATCAGGGCACGCAAGGGCGCCTGAAGCGACTTTGGAACGAGGTAGTCGGCACTGCACAATATCAGCCAGAGCGCATCTGAGTTAGGTCCGCGGGATGCTCCCCGCAGCAATCGGACAAGATCCGTGAACTTGCGTTGTCGTATCAATGATGCCAATCGTGCGCTCACGCAATATCTGTACCCCCCCAACAGCTCGTCAGCCCCTTGACCATCGAGCATCACTTTGATTCCACGTTCCCGTGCCAGCTGAAAGACACGGAACTGTGCATACACACTGGTGCTGCCAAAGGGTTCCTGTTGAGCCTTGAGGAGCGCATCAAGA
The DNA here is from genome assembly GCF_036877565.1 of Edaphobacter sp. HDX4. Lineage (NCBI taxonomy): Bacteria > Pseudomonadati > Acidobacteriota > Terriglobia > Terriglobales > Acidobacteriaceae > Edaphobacter > Edaphobacter sp. HDX4. Next base: position 46,210 of record NZ_JAEDXW010000025.1, on the reverse strand, counting down.
TCCCGAGCGAGATCAGCAGGACGCACCCGTACTTTATGCACCTGCGCTCGCGTTGCCTTTCCGACGATGTCTATCCACTTCTCCTCGCTGAGGCGGGAGTTCTCTGCGATATAACTGATGGCGTGAATGTCAAGGTCGGGCTCCACTTTCCGCATGCAAGCAACAATCGAAGACGAATCGATTCCTCCTGATAGCGCTGTACCGATGGGAACATCGCTCCTCAAATGCAGCCGAATACTCTCGAGAAAGAGATGGCGTAATTCTTCGGCAGCGTCTTCGAAGGATATTTTGATGGCTGGTTGCAATTTTGGGCGCCAGTAACAAATGGGATGCTCGACACTCGGCTCATCAATCGAAAACTCAAGATAATGGGCAGCCGGAAGTTGTTGGAAGCCCTTTAGCAATGTGGCCGATCCATGGTCGGAGAGGCCGTGTCGTAGATACAAAAGAAGGTTGTGTGGGTCAATGCTCCGCTTCACATCCGCCAACTGGAATAGCGTGTTCAGTTCTGATGCAAACGCAACCCCATCAGGTGACTCGCAGTAGTACAAGGGTTTGATCCCGAAAAAGTCTCTTGCTAATAAAACACGCCGTTGGCGCACGTCCAACAATGCAAATGCAAACATCCCCGTAAACCGTGGAAGAGCTTGCGTGCCCCACTCCTCGTAGGCTGCAAGTAACACCTCGGTGTCGGACTGCGATTCAAACCGCTGGCCGAGCTCTTCCAGCTCTTTCCGGAGCTCAACGTAGTTATAAATTTCGCCGTTGTAAACAATGTAATAGCGCCCATCTCTCCCCATCGGTTGCCATCCAGCCCTGCTCAGATCGAGGATGGACAAACGCCGGTGCAGAAGCATGACTTCGCCGGATTGATTGGCCTCATTTCGATCACGACCGAGGCGCACTTGGCCTCGCGAATAGACGAGCCACCCCTGATCATCGGGGCCACGATGTTGGAGCGAGTCTAATACCGCCGCAATCCGACCGCTTGCCCTGCTCGATGATCGGGTAATACACCCAGCGATGCCGCACATATCCTGACGCTCTCCAAGAGTTCCTGATAATGATGGCCGGTAAGCTATAGATACACGCGTTGTAATTACGAAACGCTCTTCCCAGTGACTGGTCGCTGCGTATCGACTATGGTCTGCAATATGGACGAGTCGACCACGTCTGCACGTTCTGCTCTCTCATCGGATGAGAGGCATACAGCACCGACGTCGCTGGCATTCGTTGTACATAAGCCACCACGAAATAGATCGAACTGCCAGCGGTGCCGAGGGCAGGTCAGAAAGCGGCCTTGATCAACCCAACCGCAGGCTAGATCGCCGCCTTGATGGGGGCAATAACGTCGAACTGAGAAAGTTTGCCCCTGCGCTTCGACAAGGATCCGTTCCTCCTGAGATTCAATCTGGAGCAACAGGTCACAATACCGGCCGAGATCATGCGCCTCCATGATCAGGAATGCATGCAGCACTGGATCGTATACGTCCGGGTTTCGTTTCAGGCGAGTGCGAAATGTCAACGAGAACTCCTCCCACGTGAGTTCACCTGCAAGAACCTTCGCTATCTGCCACGCAGGCGCGCTGATCTCGTAATAATTTATCTCGTTGTTGAGCACCGCCGGTTCTACCGTTCGACGCGCAAAGTCGACCCTCAACAACCATCGGCCGGAGCTGCCCACCTGGAAATAGAGCGGCACCTTTACCCGCTCGGCCAGCGTCAACGCTGAAAGCTTCCGTTCAAGCTCGCGATGTAGAGCCGCCATGGTCTGTTCTTCGTTAACTTTTTCCTGCTGGGCGCCCCGCTCCCTGAAATACTCGGCGTAGGAAGCCGCGTATTCCGAAATGTACTTCAGCGCCGTCTCTTCAGTGATCCGCTCCGAGCCCTGCGCGGTGATCTCGCACGAGGATGCATCTAGAACGTCTCCAGGCATCATCTCCGGCATGAGCATCGGTGGGTGCCGCAGGCGAACCTTCAGGTAGTTGATGAACTTCGGAGCTCTGGGGAAGATGTTAATGGGTTCGGTATTTAGGTGAAATATCAGCGGATCCAGGAAGCACACCGGGCCAGCCGAAGGAATATAGACGTCAGGACTAAGGAGCTCGATGGCTTTGGCTACGGATTCAAACTTAGCCAGGGACTTCTTAGAAGACATCGCTTCGTAGCTGGCGATCGGATACTCGTAACACGTCGGGTGCCAGGTCGCTCCGGAGAACTGACACGCAAATACTTTTATGCTCCCCTCCTCACGAACCACCTGATGTAGCATATCGAACAACTTGCAATCGTTCATATTCAGAAAGGTCGTATTGTCGGCCTTCACAAGAACTGCCGAATCCCTGTTCGCCCGCGAATCATCGACATAGAATTTGAGCGAACCGCCTGGGATACTAACTTCCTGCCTGTGTTTGAAGAAGACGATTTCTTTGCACTCATATCCCTCAAAATGCTCCATAAGTGCCGAGCGGCCGAACTCCGGAACCAGCAGTGTGAACCTCCTGACCGGCAGGCTCTTCAGAAATGTGATGTCGAAGTGATCTTGATGCTCGTGGCTGACATAGACATAGAGCGCACGCCGTTGATCGCGCAGCTTCTCATATACGAGCGGTCCAAGATGATGATTGCGTGGCAGCTGAAACCAAGATGAATCGAACGCGCCGGTTTCTGACAGCCAGGGATCCATGATGACGGCTGCATCGGCTGTTTCTACAATGAAACCTGCATGTCCCAGGTAGGTAATCTGCATGATCCCACATCTCCTTGTTGTCTATGAGGCCATCCCCGGAGATCGCCCGCTATCCATGCGCCTCGCACTCACGTCCGGGTGTCGCCCTGTTTATGATCCCGACCAGGATGAGGTAGTAGATAACGTAAGCTACCGCATTGATCAGGGAGAATGCCCACACGGTTCTACCGAGGCTCCAGCCGGCACGAAATGAGACCATTACGACCGACAACATGCCCAGGAGAATCACAATGTCGTAGACCAGTTTCATCTCCTGTCCACTCAGCACGAAGACGAGTCTACTAAGAGGACTCACTACGAACTGCGTCAAGAACCAGGGTGTGGAAAGCGCCGCTAATGTGCCCGCCCTCGCCCACTGGACTCCAAAGATCATCCGAAACAACGAATCGCCGAAGCCTGCAAGAAGCACCGTGGGCACTATGCCGATCAAGAACAGCCAGAGACTGGTGCGCTTGAAGAGTCGCCGCATCTCGCTTGGATTATCCCTGGCACAGATAGCAAGGCTGCTGTGAAATGTATCCGCCACGCTTGTTGCGATCAGACCCAGCGGCACCGCGAGCACCCTTTGTACCAGCGCAAAATAGCCGCCCGCCTCAATGCCGTACAGCTTCACAAGGAGCGGAACAGGAAGGTTGGCCACCAGCGTATCTATAAACGTGGATGGCAAGGAGTACACAATCAGCTTCCGATTAGCATTCAGCGTGTGCAATAAATCGTGCATTCTGAGGCCAACGAGCAGTTCGGAAATCTGCTTCCACGATTCTCTAAACAGATGCACCAGCCCGGCCGCTCGCCCTATCAGTTCACCGAACATCAGTGCAGCTGGGCCTGCTGAAATTGTCCCAAACACAACCTGGGCTATTGCGCGGGAAGTGTGTTGCCAGACGGTGGTCTTCGCGATAACTGCGAATCTCCCCTGACGGATCACCCAATAGCGCAAGGCCGTGAACACACCGATCAGCGTCAGCGCCCCGACCGCGAGGAGGACCGAGAACAGAGGCAGGGTACCGTAACCGAGCAGTGAGGATCGAACTGCTAGATACAAAATCCCGCCACTCAAGAGACTCATCGGTACTGTCAGCAACACGGATGCATAAGTCAACTGCGCTGCTTCGGCTTCGCTCGTGGCAGATACAATTCCAAGCTCGTATTTCAGCGAGATACCAACAGATGCGACACCAATAAAACTTGTAAATAGTGCCAACTGACCAAAGGCTGGTGCCTGATAGATGCGCGTGAGTAGCGGCGCAGCCAGCATGCTGAAGGCTTGAGCAGCCGCTGTTCCCATAGTGAGCAATGCCGCACTTCTTGCGAATCCGCCTGATCCTGTTCGCAGGAGAAGCTTGCGAACACGGCCCTCTGCCTCCTTAGGGGAAGCTTCTGCACTCGGTCCAGGCCTCGAGATGGAAGATAGAGGTGGCATGTTTGGATCCACTAAGTCCTGGCGCGGCAATCCGATCCTTTAGGTCGGCCCTCTGCTCCTGTCAGCGTGGCCGGCGCCATCTGCCGACCTTCGGCGGCCCTACTCTCCCCTGGCCCAGGGAACCACTTTTGCAATACGCGATCCCACACCTCGTGCCTCTTCGCCCAGAGAAACTCCATCGTTCGTAGCGTCTGGTGCGCATTGTCGAAACGAACACATTCTGTGGACAGAAGGTTGAGATAAAAGGCCAAACGATTCGTCGCTCTGTAGTCACGGTCCAAATACATACCGGACACCTCCAATGCTCCCCACCCCCAGCTATAGGCAAAGGCATACCATGCAACTTGACTGCACATGATGTATCTAGCTGCAGCGACCGTATCTTCAGTACCGGCCAGTATCTGGCACACGCCTGCAGGATCGACCACCAGCACTTGGTTGCAATCGTGAAGATAGATCGAAAAGGGCTGAATCTTGCCGATAAGGAAGCGGCCAAATCGCCCCCGCACTGCTCTCAAGGTTCGATTTACTGATTGCTCGATAGTAGCTACTGGGACTGACGCCGGTGTCGGGTCAATTACCTTCGGCATAGCCAGATCAGTCATGTATCTGAGAACTGCGTCTTCAGAATTGAATCGCCTCTCATGTGAATCCCACTCATCCCCTGGATACATGAAGTTCACACCGGGCAGGTTTAGCTCAGCTATCCGCTGAGGCGATATCGAAAACGTGTTCATCCAACTGTTTTCCTGATTGCAGAAGTAGATGAAACTCGCGAAAGGGATCGTTATTTCCGGGTGAAGAAACTTTACTCGAAACTGCAGGTCGCTTACCTTGCGCTCGGCTTCCCCGAGCTCGTCGGCGTGATTTCCGATCCAGTTCGCAAACGAGAACTGAGTAAGCAAAATCGTTACGTCGCCGACATGCTTGGCAATCCACGCCAGATGACCTGGGCTTATCACGCAGTCATTCAGGTTGAGAACGGTCATTCCCTCCGCCCGAACGGCAATCCAGGAATCCATCGATCCCGCAGAACCACACATTACCTCTATCCCACCGCGCAACCGCTGCCACTTGTGCAACGTGAGTTCGTTGACAGTGGCATAACCCAGTCCCCTAAGGACCTTCGGAATACGCTCCGACGCGTGCTTCTGATACAGCATAGTCAGATGCGACCGCTGTTCTGCGGTGAGGCTCTTGAGCGTTGGGAAGTGGAGATGATCTGGATGCTGGTGTGAGATCCATACATAGTCGATGTCCTCCCACGGAACAGGCGCCGCAGGACTCAACAAAGCCCATCCTTGGTTAAAGGCCTTCCCAAACAACCATGGATCGCATAGAAGCGTAGTGCCATTACTCTCAATACTGAAGCTCGCGTGGCTCACAAATCTGATCTTCATCGCCTTTTCCTAAAGCATGGTCAGTAGCCAGTCCGATCATGTCGCGACGGCTTCCGCATCGGGCACAGCCTGTGTGACGAGCAGGGATGAATAAAAAGCAATCAGCGTCTGCTCTTCATTGACCCAGTTGAACAATCTCTCTACAGCCTTTCTGCCTCGTTGGCCCATCGCTTCTGCCTCACGCGGATTCAACGCCAGGTATTCAACAGCTTCTGCAATCGCTTTAGGATTTAGTGGGTCAACGAGTATCCCGCAGTCCGTCTCCTGGACGAAGCTTCGCCAGAGTGGAAAATCTGACGCAATGACCGGGATACCGGCCGCCATGTACTCGAAGAGCTTCGTTGGCTGTGAGGCAATGAAAGTCTTTTCAGGATGGAGGATCACCAGCCCAGCAAATGATCTGCCGAGCAATGGAGTGAGATCTTCACGCTTCAGCTCGCCATGCCACTGAACATGTCGCCACTGTGACTTAGCGGAGAGGTCATCCAAGAGCTCCTTCACATAAAACCATCCCGCCAACTCCAGTTTGATGTTGAGCTTTTCCGGTAGAAGGTCCATTGCCGCCAGCATCTCGCCTATCCCCCGGGCCTCAGACATACCGCCGTAATAGGTGACTGACCCGCCACGGGATACCCAATCAACACTCTGGGGACGCACGAACTCCTCAAGTATCGGGAAGTTATTGACCACTACAACCCTTTTGTGCACTCTAAGAAATCGGTTCTTCAGATAAGGTGTAGCTGTAACCAGCCCACTCATGCAGCCGGCAAGCAAACCTTCCACGCGCTCCACAATCCACTGCAAAGGCTTCCGAATATATTTCGGCAGGTACAGCTTTATGAGTATCTTTGTGGGAAGATCCTCGTGAACATCGTAGACAACTCGCCGGCCGGCTGCGCGAAGTATAAGCCCAACAATTAGAAGATCGGGGTCGTGGACATGATACAGATTCGCCTCTGCCCGAAATGCCTCTCGGATTATCCGCACTAGCTTGGTCGTGAATCTCTGCACTCTCCCCTTGTTGGCTCCCAATCCATGCACCTTAACCCCGTCCACGACGGCAGTAAGATCGAAGTTCCCAATTAGAAGCACGTCATATCCGGCACGTGCGAGCGATCGGCATTCCTTGTTATAGATCCGGCCATCGAGTGGAGGATGAGCCGAGGTCAGGTGCGCAATGCGATAACGCTTGGAATTTATGTTGATTGCCATCGAGACTTGCTATCTCCTACGCCTTTTGAGGTCGAAGCACCCGAGCAGCTAAAAGCATCGCTTTGTCAACAGCCCATCGGTGTTCCATGGACGTCAACTCGCCAGGGGAAATGCTGCTGGAGGCTCTCTCGGCTTTGAGGAAGTCCAGAAGAGTAGACACTGGCACAAACCAGCCGTTTCGCCCTGCCAGCAGGCGCAACAATTCCTCAGTCCTCGCGTGAACCCTGCCGTCCTTCGCAAAGCCACAAGCAAGGTGCGCATACATAATGCATACGCCTCTCTCCTCCACAAGACGATCCTGATTTGCCTCGGACAGAGTTTCACAAAAGATGGATGCATTTGCGCCCGTGCAGCTACTGAACCAGTAGTTCACATATGGCCGCGACGAATCATGATATGGCATTGTGGGATTAACTCGGTCCAGATTGATCTCTCGGAAGACGAAATTGCGTACGTACTCTATCGTTCCGCGACATAGGTCACCCCAAAAATATGGGGTGGCCGGATTATGCCCTTCGAAGGCATACTTTGGATGAAGAACCATACCGGCGTTATATAGCCTTCGCAGGCGAGTGAAACGTGCGGCGCCCCAGTAGATGTTGTCTCGATTCGTCGAGTGATTGGCATGGACTCGGGGATACATCCCAACTACTCTGCGATATTCTTCCAGTCCTTCCTTCACCACCTCGCGGGTTGAATGATGGTTGCGGACGTTGTGCAGTGAGATTTCGAATCCCTGTTCCTTCAGATTCAGAACATATCTCTGATACTTCCCTTCCTGTAGACTCGCTCCCCCCAGTCTTCCACAATCGACGCTGGCAAGCGGCCATACAGACTTTGTCGTCTTCATACCGAGTTCTGCAAGAAGGCTATAGATGGGTTGAATGTTCTCAACGGTACTCAGATCAGTGTCGTCAAGGATCGTAAAGGCGAATTGTTTGTTACCTGGAAATCTGTTCATCCGTTTCCATCTCGTTCGCGTTCTCCGCTGTCTGCCACCATCGTATGAGTGGCAGACTCACGGTACGCAGCAAAATACGACAATCGCTAAGAAAGGTAGCCTGTGCAGCATACTCAATATCGAGCCTGGCCTTCGCCGGAAGAAGTTCCTCAAGGTAGAAGGTTGTAAGGTCTTCGGCCGGCACTTGCGCCAACAGTTTCTCTTCCCGACTAAATGCGAGGCTTGCAGCCCCGGTAATTCCTGGAGTCAGGTTGAGAACTCTCCGATGTTCCGGGGCTGCCTGGTTCCAGAACTCCCTCAAATCAGGTCTCGGACCCACCAGGCTCATCTCGCCCTTCAGTACGTTGACCAGCTGGGGTAGCTCGTCCAACTTGCTCTTGCGAAGCAGTCTCCCTATGGCCGTCACCCTGGAATCGCCTTCGCGGGTCAACCCGGATCCCCTTCGCACCGAAACCTTCATGGTACGAAATTTGAGGAGCGGAAACTCGACTCCATCGCGACCTGCTCGTCTCTGCACAAAGAAGATCGGACTTCCTGAGCTCACAAGAATCGCCGCGCAAATCACAACAATCAACGGTGAAAGCACGACTAGCCCGAAGGTGGCCGCGGCCACATCTATGCACCGCCGCCTCTGCGATGCACACCAGCTCGAAGCAGTGTCCGCCTTGGATAAGGATATAGCGCTATCGCACATGAGACTTCTACTCCTAAGAAGCACACGCCGGGACCCGACGACAATTCTTCTGTACGAAGTGTTCGACCGCGCCCGCGACGCGGTCAACCTCGGCGTCTGTCATATCCGGATAGATCGGTAGGGAGATACACCGTGCGAACGCATCCTCAGCGTTGGGCAAATCTCCCGGGCGGTAACCATACCGATCACGATAATAGGGGTGCAGGTGCAGCGGAATAAAATGGACACTCGTACCGATCCCACCCTCCTTCAGTTCCTGTATCAGTTGATTTCGTCCTACTGTGAGCATCTCTGATCTGAGCCTCAAAATAAACAGGTGCCAGGAATGCTCGACGTTCGCATCTCCAACAGGAGGCATCTCTAATTCGTCAACACCAGCGAGTCGGCGAAAATATAGGTCCGCGATTTCGCGACGACGCTTGCAGAACGTCTCCGCCTTTTTCAGCTGTGCCCGTCCCAGGGCGGCGAGCAGATCAGGCATGTTGGCCTTAAATCCCGCATCGACAATCTCGTAGTACCACGAACCCTGGTTGGTGTACCGCTTCCACGCATCGCCACTTATGCCGTGCAATCGCATCACAGAGGCTCGCTTGGCATATACCTCGTCATTTGTGGTTAGCATCCCTCCCTCGCCGGTGGTAATTGTCTTAGTAGCGTAGAAACTGAAGGCTGTAACCTCGGATATGGAGCCAATGCGCCGACCGCAATAACTTGCTGGAATGGCGTGGGCCGCGTCTTCAATCAGGTGAATGGAATTGCGGTCTGCAAGATCGCGGAGTGCCTGCAGGTTGCACGGCTCGCCTGCCATGTGAACACCTATGATCGCTCGCGTCCTGGGAGTGACTTTTCTTGCGGCGTCAACGGGATCAATATTAAAACCTCCCGCTACACTGTCGCACAGTACGGGAGTCGCTCCCAGATACACTACGACCTCAGCGGTTGCGGCGAAAGTGTACGTTGGTACCAGGACTTCGTCCCCAGCTCTGATACCTATGGCCTCAAGTGCTAGATGGAGTGCCGCCGTGCACGAGTTTACGGCGACCGCATATTTGCACCCGACGAAGTCCGCGAACTCACGTTCAAATTGTTGGGTGACCGGGCCGGTCGTCAGCCAGTGAGACTCAAGGACTTGTTGGACGGCGGAGATTTCTTCTTGCCCAATCGAAGGGCGATGAAAAGGAATGAAATTATCTTGCATGGCAACACTCCAGTTGAAGACGTCAATTCGTCAGCAGGACAAAAGACCCGTTCAGGCCGCTACAACAGACGTGGAAACCAACTCTCGGCACGTGTTATCACTTACTTGATAGTCACGGCCGCATGCAGCGCATGTTATTTCATCGGCGCCACACAGCCGGACCCCGCAAGCACAGACCCATCCAGACAACGTCGCAGGAACACCCATGACCAGGCCGTAATCCGGAACGTCGTGGGTGACCACGGCGCCGGCTGCCACGAAGCTATATCGCCCTAGCGTAGCCCCGCACACGATAGTTGCGTTGGCCCCGATCGAAGCTCCTTGCTTAACAAGTGTTCGCCTATACTCGTGTTTTCGTTCGATGTGGCTGCGCGGGTTCATTACATTGGTGAACACCATCGATGGACCACAAAAGACGTCGTCCTCCAGCTCCACCCCTGTATAGACCGAGACGTTATTCTGAATCTTCACGCGATTGCCTATCTTTACTGAAGGGCTGATTACGACATTTTGTCCAAGGTTGCAGTTCCGACCGATATGAGAGCCGGTCATGATATGGCAGAAGTGCCATATCTTCGTTCCTTCGCCGATCTCACACCCCGGATCAATAATGGCAGTCGGGTCTGCGAAATACTCAGGCGCTCTTTCTCCCAGCGCGACGGCTCGGCCATGACCACGCAACGATCTCTCACACGCATCGAGCACGCGTAGCACCCTGAGACCTTCCCGTGCATCAGTTCGCGGCGGTACGCGTGTAACGATACTCTCAATAAATTGCTCACACTCTCTTCGTAAGGGCTCAACGTCCGGAAGAGAGATCACCTGTCCTTCATCCCTGCACGCCGTTGGTAGCCGGTTCACCCAATCGATTCGGTGCGGGTAGAGAATTAGCTTCCGGTCTTTCTCTACGTCGTCAAACACCGCTGTCTTCTGCTCTCCAACTATCACCATGCGCTGCTCTTTGAAGGGATGCAGCCAACTTACAAAGATGTGAGCTTTCACACCGCTTTCGAATTCACAGGCAGCGGTTGTCGTGTCATAGATCTTTGGGTTTATGTACGACCCGCCTGTGGCTGTCACGCTAACCGGCATCTCGTTAAGGAGATAAAGGATCGCGGAAATATCGTGTGGCGCGAAGCTCCACAGTATGTTTTCTTCTGTGCGAAGCTTGCCCCAATTTAGGCGCGAAGAATAAATGTACTGAATTCTCCCCAACTCTCCGGCTCCGAGTAGCTCTTTGAGCTTCAGAATCGCCGGATGATATTGGAGAATATGGCCGACCATGAGGATCCTGTTCCGCTCTTCCGCAATCCTCGCAAGTTCTTCCCCTTGGCTCGCAAGCAGCGACAGGGGCTTCTCGACATATACATCCTTGCCAGCCAATATGGATTCTTTTGCCAGTTGGTAGTGCTGTGCGGCGGGCGCAGCGATAGCGACTGCATCGATCCCGGAATCACTCAGAACATCTTCAAAGGATGAGCAGGTTCCGACTCCAAATTTGGCGCGTGCATCATCGAGAGCTGAGGTGTTCGAATCGCACACGCAAGCCAGCACTCCAAGCGCATGAAAACTCCGTACGAGATTTTTTCCCCAATATCCATTTCCAATAACCGCAATCTTCGGTAGCATCCATTTTCTCCTTCGGGGTTGGCTAAGGGTTTGATAACTAGTGATTACCTCGATAAAACTGCGCTATGCTCGCGACGACCGCGCACTGGTCCTTCAGCGGCAGCTCCGGGTAGATCGGTAACGATAGTGCCTCCTGCGAGGCGGCCTCTGCATTGGGAAAGTCTCCGGCCCCGTAACCCAGATATGCGAACGCTGGCTCCAGATGGAGCGAGCTCGGATAGTAGACCTCTGACGGAATTCCTTGAGCTTGTAAGTGCGCTCGCAGCTCGTTACGTCGCAACGCTCGAATGGAATATTGGTTATAGACGTGGCCCTTCGGATGGCTGCAATAAGGCAACGCTAGTCTTTGGGCCAGTTCGTGCTTCGCGAACAACTCACGGTATCGAAGAGCATTTCTGCGCCGTTGATCTGCCCACTCGTCCAGATGACGAAGCTTCACTCGAAGCAGTGCGGCCTGCAACGCATCGAGCCTGCTGTTGATCCCAAGAAGCTCATAGTGGTACTTCTCTCGACAACCATGCACCCGCAGAATGCGGAGCCGTTCAGCTAATTGCCCATCGTTCGTTGTGACCATCCCCCCGTCTCCCGCTCCACCCAGGTTTTTGGAGGGGAAGAAGCTAAAGCACCCAAGGGTTCCGAGACTGCCAACTCCCCTTTGCTCCCATCGTGCGCCTATCGCCTGCGCCGCATCCTCTATTACTGCCAGATGGTGCTTTTCTGCCAGTTTCAGAATTGCGTCCATGTTCGCCGGCAGCCCGAACAGGTGAACAGGCATAATGGCGCGGGTTCTTGATGTGATCGCTCCCTCGATCTGCCTCTCGTCGATGTTGAATGTGTCCGACCGAATATCAACGAAGACTGGCCTGGCACCTATACGGGCGATGGAACCTGCCGTTGCGCCGAAGGTAAATGGCGTCGTGATGATTTCATCGTTTGGCTCGATTCCAAGAGCCATCTGGGCCAGCAGGAGAGCGTCAGAACCGGAGCCGCATCCGATGGAAAACTTCGCCCCAACATACTGTGCTGCTTCACGCTCCAATGCCTCAACCTCGGGCCCCAGAATGAAGTGTTGCGACTCCAGAACTCTTGTGGCTGCCGCTATAAGCTCCTCACGGATTGTCGCGAATTGAGCTTTTAGATCCAGGAAAACGATTCCGGTGCCCGCGGCTCCTGTGGAGGCCGACAAATCGCGCTGAGTGGACATATCTGTGATCAAGCGACTCCTCCTGAAAACCGGTCATGTACTTCAATCCACATGGATAGTCCAAGCTGGATCGACTATCCCCGGGCGGCTCCGCATGCAGAACTTGCAAGGACTAGTAGCTATAAGCGCCGTATCTATGGTGTTCATCCACTCCGTTGAGGACAATCGATAGGATCGGGGCCGACTTCACCATCCCAAGTAGGTCCATGCTCCGCGTTATTGCACCTCGAGGGGTTTGACCTGCACGGCCTACTAAAATCACACCATCAACAAGGGTGGAAACGGCCAGGCCGTCCGCATAGAGCAGTATTGGGGGGGTGTCAATGAGGACGAAATCAAAGCTCTCTCGCAGACGATTCATCAGCGCTTTGATCGGATCTCCTGTCAGCAGATAATTACTATGCTCGGTGGGCAAAGTCGCAGGAATGATTGTGAGATTAGCTATCTCGTCCATAGGAGACATCACCTGTTCGAGCGTTGCAGTCCCCTGGAGGTAATGCTCCAGTCCGGTCTCCCGTGTGAGGTTGAAGCTCCTGCCCACCATGGGCATCTTGAGATCCGCGTCAACCAGGCATGTCCTGCCGTGTTTTGCGAGCGCCACTGCCAGGTTATTGCAGAGAGTAGTTTTGCCTTCGCCGGGAAGAGGCGAAGTGACGAGGGTGACCTTTGGTGCGCGCTCCGGACGGGATACAAACAACATCGTTCTCAGGGTATTTACTGCTTCCGACTCAGGCGAGTCCGGGCGCTTCAGGAAGAAGCAATCTGGTCCAATGTGACCGCTGTCGCGTTCGCACTCTAGTTTCAATTGGCTTCTATTTGTCGAGCCTCCGCTTGTTTCGTTCTGCTTCCGCTGGATGATTGGAACTACCGTCACGGCCGGCAGGCCGGTCCAGTCGCGCACCTCTTCGGCCGTGTGAATGCGATCTTGGAGGCGATCTTTTATGAACGCCAATGCCACGCCGCCAATCAGCCCTAAAAAGATGCCCCCCAGTATATTGAGTGTCCGCCGCGGGCGGGTCGGACGGTCAAGTATTCGCGCCCGGCTCACAATATGAATGTTGCTCGACTTCGATGCCGCGGCAATCCCCGCCTCTTTGACCTTCGCGTAGAGATTGTCATACAAATCTCGATCGGCTTGCGCCTGGCGCTTGAGGACGTTGTACTGCGATAGCACCGCAAGATCTTGGGTCGCGCTATCGACTGCTCCACTCAATAGAAATTCGCGAGTCCTGGCTGCACGATAGTTCGTCCGGAGTTCAGATACGATCACCGCGGTCTGCGACTTGATCTGATTTTGCAGCTCCGCTACTTGGTTCTCCAGCTTCCGCACCTCCGCATGATTCGGGCCGTAAATCACACGAGACTGGGCGAGCTGGGCCTCACTTTCAGCAAGCTTCTGCGTAAGGGCCTGGATAACGAGGTTACTGCGGACTTGAGGTAACGCGTCAGGAGCGTTAGTTCTAGCTAGAAACGATTCAAATTGGATCCTGTCAGACGAAGCTTGGGCCAGCTGCTTGTTCAGGTCGCCCATCTTCTCTGCATAGGTATTTGAGTTCGGATCGACGTCCGCTATCCGCGTCTTCGTGCCGTACTCAGAGAGGGCGCGGGCAGACGCCTGCATTTTGGCTCTGATGTCATCGAGATGCCCCGACAGCGATGCCGAAGACTCTTCGATCGCCTGGCGGCGTGCCTGCAGATTCTGCTCCACCAAGAGGCCCATCAGCGTATTGACGACATCGGCGGAAAGGCGTGGATCATGCGCAGCGAATGTTACTCCTACCAGGCGACTAGAAGGATCCCGTCGAATGGATATCTTTGATTTGAAGTTCCGAATAGCCGCAGTCTCTCTCTCCGGCGATCCGTCGGATGCGTTCCCCTCACCATTCTTCGTCGCATTTGACAGGATCTCGGGGTTGGACTCCAGATGAAGCTTTTGGATTGTCTGCAGTGCCATGTCATCGGTTTGGAGCTTTTGTGCCTCGGTCGCGATATATTCCGAATCAATCAGTCCCACGCCACTGGCATCAAGAGAAAAGACCTCGGCTCCGGGCGGATCAATCTGCAGGCGTCCCTCCGACTCATAAACAGGTTTCATTGCCAGAGTCGCCACCACGACAGTCCCAGCTACAACAAGAGCGAATAGGGCCGACCAGCGCCACTGCTGCAACACAACATCGAACGCACGTAACCACTCACTCGCGCGACGTCTGCAGGGTGGATGAGGTCTTCTAGGTCGCGCTCTCTGTATCCCCGCAGGCGGGGCTTCGCCAAGCTCAACCGCAGTGGAATACTGGGGTAAGTTCATGATTTTTATATGACTTACGTCGTTTTCTAGTTTCTGGCCCGACCAATGGTCCCTTACAAAATAGGCCCGTGTCGGACATCGCGGCATATTCCCGGGGTCGAACGACACACACCTGAGAAGAGCGCTTATAACCCAGAGCTCCCCTCGGACCGCATCCAACCCTAGCGCCCTGCGTTCTTTTGCGTCGGTGTGTTAGATCACATAGCCTCAAAAAAACTCGCGTACTTAGGCGTTAGATAATGCATAACCCGCGTCATAACCAGAACGACACTTATCTCGCTCTAGGCATAGCTTCCACTTTTGTAATAGAGTATCGCGGGGTGAGGGATCCACTTAGGGCATAAGCAGTCTTGCAGGTGGCATTCACGGGCCCAGGCATATAAGAGTGCTTTCCCCCAACCAACTCCCCGGGACTATCAAATGGTCTAAAGAAAGCGATAGTTACTTTCCACTAATGAGCGAAGACCACGGTTACATTCCCCTAGGGCTGGAGGTCATGGATGCTCAGAGCTTCAAAACCGCAGGAACTTCTGGAGAATAGTTTGTTGCGCTCACTTTCGGCGGAAGCACGCGCGCGCCTCTCTCCAGTTGTGCAATATGTATCCCTTCCGCTTGGACATGTGCTTTATGATGCGGGCGGCCCGCTTGATAGCGTCTATTTCCCATGCAGTTGTGTTGTGTCGTGCCTCTACACCACGCACGACGGAGCGACTGCCGAGATGGCTCTTATAGGAAACGACGGTGTTATAGGCATCGCTTCATTTCTGGGGGGAAGCGCCCCTCCGCATCGTGCCGTTGCGCAGATCGCGGGCGACGCTCTTAAAGTGCCGGCTAGGTTCATAAGGGCGGAGTTTGCACGTAATGGATCTCTCCAACGCGTCCTGCTGCGTTATACGCAAGCGCTGATCGTCCAGATCTCCCAAACGGCTGTCTGCAATCGACTTCACTCGGTAGAGCAGCGTCTGTGCCGATGGCTCCTTTTGTGTCACGACCGCGTCAAGGGCGCTGAAATCCGCATGACACAGGAATACATCGCAAATATGCTCGGCGGTCGACGCGAAAGCGTAACTATTGCGGCTGGACATCTGCAGGACTTGGGCCTGATCCAGTATTCCCGCGGGCATATCACGATCGTAGACCGAAAAGGCCTCGAACTTATGGTCTGCGAATGTTATCAAACGGTAGAAGAATTTGACCGCCTCCTCGCTGAGAAGCGGTAGACCAGAGTCAGCAAGTAGGGGCGTGATGCTAATGAAGAAGGCGCTGAAGGAAGTCTCTCAGTTGAGAGAAGTTATCTGGTCGCGTTGCATAGATATTTCTATCAACTTCCACCTCGGCACCTTCCGGGATCGTCTGCTCACCAAATAGAACGATCGCCACATTTGCGCCAAGCCCAGCGTTGTGGCGGATTCGTTGCGCAATTACAAGATGTTCCTTGAGCCCACGGCCCAGGTCCATCAAAACCACGTCCGGTGGATCTGTCCGAGCCCGTGAGATCGCATCTTCTTCATTCCTCGACGCCACCACACAATGACTATTGTTACTGAGCATCTTCTCCATTAGGTAGCGCGTCTCGTCGACGTCGTGGAGTAATAGAAGGACCTGACGGCGTTCGCTCTCTTTATGCATTAGATTGTCCAAGGTGGATATGACCGCATGCAGCAATTGCTACTAAATTGCAAGACATCTAGGCCCTCGCGTCTGTGCAATAAATTACATAGTGATGACCATATTTTTTCTACTTGGCTAACTCAGTAACTTACGATGCAGCCATGGATGCACCGTCGAGCGCCATCAATCAATAAAATCACGGCTTTCGCAGTTTTGAAACAATAATGTGCGTTGCCGCACAGACGCAGGTTCCCGGGATATCTAAGTTTAGGGTCCGATCTTGAAAACGGGCCAGGCACTTGAGCTAGTTATGCAGGCTGCGGCGGCCACTTCCATTACCTCCAGTTACCATAAGGCTGCCAGCCGCCGGCTCACTACAACCAACTTCGGCCCGCTCATCGGGCAGTTAGGAAGGTAGGGTCGTGTCACAGAAAGATTCAACGGCCACCACGGATCTGGAGCCACACTGGTACGCCGTATACACGCTGCCCCGTCACGAGAAGTCGATCGCAGACCATCTCGTCCGCCAAGGTCTGGAGACATATCTGCCACTCTACGCATCCACGCGTAAATGGAATCACCGTATCGTACAACTTGATCTACCGCTGTTTCCTGGATATGTGCTTGTCAAGATCGTCATAACGGAAAGAGCACGAGTTTTGTCTCACCCTGGAGTAATTCGCCTCGTGGGCTTCAACGGGATAGCGACCGCTCTTCCCGACGGGGAAGTTGAACGACTGAGATCCGTGCTCTCCGTCTGGAAGGCCGAGCCTTATTCATTCTTTGCCGCTGGAAAGCAGATAAGGGTTACGTCCGGACCATTTGCAAACTTTGAGGGCCGAATCATTCGGCGTAAAGGGAAGATGCGCTTGGTTGTGTCTCTCCAGCTTATCCAGCAAGCAATTGTGCTGGAGATGGATGCAGCGGAAGCACAACTCGCCAGGCCGCTGACACTGGTCGATAACCCGGGGAGATCGGCCGCTTTATGACGAATACCATCTTCGTACTTGGGGCCTTAAATAATCCTACTCAGCAGGAATCGTGATGCCGACACTTACGACGACTCAATCGCCCTCCGCAATCGCGCTAAAGGAAGAATTTGTCGACAAGGTTAATTCGAGGACCGCACATATCGGGGTTATAGGACTTGGATATGTCGGGCTTCCTCTGGCCTTGTTGTTCACGGAACAGGGATTTCCGGTGACGGGCTTCGATGTCGATCGAAGCAAGATCGACATGCTCACATCCTCGCGATCCTATATCTGCCGTATTCCGGAGGCCGATATCGCGCTCGCTACCAGCCATGGCTTCCAGGCTACTGCGGATTTCGAACGCATCTCGAGTATGGATGCGGTCATCATCTGCGTCCCCACACCTCTTACGGAATACCGGGAGCCGGATCTGAGCTTCATTACTCAAACGGTCCGTTCGGTTGTACCTTACCTGAAGCCTGGCCAGCTAATCGTCCTTGAGAGCACAACCTATCCGGGAACGACAGCAGAAATCGTGGTTCCTCTGGTGGAAGAAGGTAATGGTTCAGAACTGCGTGTCTCCCGGAATGAGGAGCAGGGGGGCAATGTGGTCTTCGTGGCATTCTCACCGGAACGAGAGGACCCGGGGAATAACACTGTCGCGCGAAGCGATATTCCGAAGATCGTCGGGGGCATGGACCGCTATGCCAGCGAAATCGCCGCCGAACTCTACGGCTCCATCTTTCGACGAACTATACCTGTCTCGAGCACAGGCGTCGCGGAAATGACGAAACTACTCGAGAATATCTATCGTTGCGTGAATATTGCGCTCGTCAATGAATTGAAGCTTCTATGCCTTCGAATGGGAATTGATATCTGGGAGGTTATCGCGGCGGCCAGCACAAAGCCCTTCGGCTTCCAGCCCTTTTATCCTGGTCCGGGCTTGGGGGGGCACTGCATTCCCATCGATCCGTTCTATCTCTCATGGAAGGCTAAAGAGTTCGACTTTGCAACGCGCTTTATTGAACTCGCGGGCGAGATCAATATGGCGATGCCATACCATATGGTCGAATTTATTGCGGAAGCACTCAATGCAAGGAGTAAGGCTCTCAAGGGCGCCAGAGTTATGGTTCTTGGAGTCTCCTACAAGAAGGATATCGACGATCTTCGTGAATCCCCGGCTATAACTATCATCGAGACGTTACAGAAGAGCGGAGCCGTCGTCGGATATAACGATCCGTATTTCCCTAGGATTGGTAAGGGACGAAAATACGATCTCCAGTTAGAGTGCGTTCCGCTCCAGGACATCGGCCAATACGATTGTGTGGTAATCCTAACGGACCATTCTAGCTACGACTATGCACAAATAGTTCAAGACGCTCAGCTCATTGTGGATACCCGCAATGCTACTCGCGGGCTAAGTTCGACAAAGATTGTTCGTTGCTAGTTATTCGAATCATGGTTATAGATCATTCAAATTCGATTGTCGACGAGAGCAGAAGCCCTCTTGTATCTGCAATTATGGCCGTCCGCAACGAAGAGAGGCATATCGAGCTGGTCCTCAGCTCACTTCTGCAGCAGAAAACCACGGGGTGGGACATCGAGATCATCGTTGTGGACGGCGATTCCACAGACGCGACCGGCGATATCGTCAAGCGGGTCGCGAGTTACGACTCTCGCGTCAAGCTCATCACAAACAAGCACCGGAAGACCCCATACGCATTTAATCTGGGTATCGAGAAGGCTCGAGGAGAGTACATCTGCATCTTAGGAGCTCATACCCGCTATGCGAATAACTATATCGCCACCTGCCTTGACGAACTCAAGCTTCACGGGGTTGCAGGTTGTAGTGGAAGGGTAATCGTGCGCCCCGGGGGAGATAGTCTCCAGGCTCGTCTTATAGCGTGGACCCTGTCTCATCCATTCGGAACATCTTCCGGATCTATGCGAACCAGAGCCTCAGGATTCGCAGACTCCATTCCTTATCCACTCTTCCTAAAGAGCACCGTTGTAAGTGTGGGTGGCTACGACACCGCACTCCATCGCAACCAGGATAACGATCTGAACCAGAGACTCCGTGCACAAGGCCACAAACTGTATATCACAGACAAGACGTGCTGCGAATACTTCGTTAGCAAGGATCTTCTATCGCTCGCTCGGTACGCTTACAAAACCGGCTACTGGAACATTATCAGCGTCAAAATGAATCCTGCGTCCATGTCCATGCGCCATTTCGTTCCCGGCGCATTCGTTCTGGCACTCAGCCTAAGTATGTTGGTGGCGGGGTACTCAATTATGACGCACGCCCAGTCCTGGATGAGCCTACCCCTGATCCTGCTCGTCGCACTGTATAGCCTCGTGTGCGTCACAGCTTCGTGGCATACCGCCTGGAGAGAGCGATCGCTGGAGCCTCTCCTCATGCCCCTTTCTCTCTTTCTCCTTCATGCGGTCTATGGTGCAGGTACTTTGTCGGCTATTTTGGGCAATGCTCGATCTCCTTCCAGCCACTAACCTTCTTTTTGCAGATCACTTATGTTCCACCGAAGATCATCGCGATTACCTCGAAGACAACCCAATAGACACGACATCTGCGCCGAGGAGCACATATGTATAAGACTTGTTTGAACTCAGCCTTGGCTCTTGTCTTGCTCGTGGCCCTTACCCTGACTCCAGGTTTTGGCCAGACGCCTGCTGCTGCGCCCCCCATAGTGCCACCCCCTCCCGCTTCTGAGACATCATCCCATCTCACGTCAGCGGACATCATCCTCGAAAGTGGAGATCTGCTGGACGTGGCCGTCGCCGGAGCTCCCGAATACCGTTACGAAGTTCGGATAACCTCCACCGGTTACGCTTCTCTGCCGATGTTGGGCAATCTGAAGATTGCAGGCCTCTCTACGCCTCAGGCAGAAGCTGCGATCGCGCAGCGGCTGCAGGAGAACGGATTCTTCAATGATCCTCAGGTTTCGGTCTTCGTAAAGGACTATGCTGCTGCGGGTATCTCCGTCCTGGGCGAAGTGCAAAAGCCTGGCATCTATCCTTTACCTGGCAATAGAACCCTTCTCGATGCCATCTCAGCGGGTGGCGGGCTGACTCCACGAGCCGGAAAGATCGTGACCATCACTCATCGCGGCGCGAAGGATAGACCTGAAACCCTCCCTCTCTCACAGGCTGATGGTGAAATGACAAACGTCGCGGTGCAGCCGGGGGATACGGTTGTGGTCTCGAAAGCCGGGATGGTGTATGTCGTTGGCGACGTGAAGGAACCAACCGGAATAGTCCTTGATAATCCGCACCTAACCGTTCTTCAGGCCGTTGCCGTGGCACACGGAACGAATCCTACAGCTTCGCTTAAAGATGCCATGCTCATCCACAAAACCACCGGGGACACGCCACAACAAACTCCAATTCCACTCAATACTATTTTGACAGCGCAATCGCCCGACCTTGAGTTGCATGCAGATGACATCGTCTTTATTCCTAACAGCCGCGCTAAGACTATAAAAATTCGTACTTTCGAAGCACTCGTGCAAACAGCGACTGGGCTCGCGATCTGGGGTAGGTATTAACCTCGGCATTGCGACCGGCCACGTCTACGCTGACATCTCATTGTTGCGTTCCTTTTATGTTCAGGTAATCGTCCTAATTCCGACTGGCACATCTACTAACGCATCCCCATGGCCTTCGAAGCAAATATCGCGGTTATAGGCGGAGGAATCGTAGGACTAGCGACCGGCCTTGAACTCACCAACCGCTTTCCGCGGCTTCGCCTGGTGATCATCGAAAAAGAGTCCCGGATCGCGGCCCACCAGACGAGCCACAATAGCGGCGTCATTCACTCCGGAATCTACTACAAACCTGGCAGCCTCAAAGCAAAGCTCTGTACCGAAGGCGCTGCTCTGCTCATGCGCTTCTGTCAGGAGCATGAAGTACCTTTTGAGGTATGCGGAAAAATCATCGTCGCCACTCGAGAGGCCGAACTTCCACAACTCGAAGAACTCTTACGGAAAGGCACTGGAAACGGGTTGACTGGACTTCGGATACTCAGCGCTGAGCAGATTCGCGAGCTCGAGCCGCAAGCCGCCGGCATTCGCGGGCTTCACGTCCCAGCCACAGGCATCGTGGATTACGAAAGGGTAGCTAACAAGTACGCGGAACTGATCGTGCGCAATGGTGGCACCATTCTGCTCTCTCATGAGGTGATCGGATTGCGACATTCCGACAGCCACACCTTCATAGAGACAACCGGTGGGGCTGTTTCGGCGAACCTGGTCATCAACTGCGCCGGCTTGCACAGTGACAGAATCAGCCGCATGAGCACTGCGAAACTCGATCTGATGATCCTGCCCTTCCGCGGCGAATACTATGATCTCGTAGCGCCAAAACGGCATTACGTTAACTCCCTCATCTACCCCGTACCCGACCCGCGCTTTCCTTTCCTCGGCGTGCACTTCACTAAGCGGATCGGAGGAGAGGTCGAAGCAGGTCCTAACGCTGTGCTCGCCTTCAGGCGCGAGGGGTACTCAAAGAACTCGTTTCGTGCAACAGATGTCTTCGAATTCGCTACTTTCCCAGGGTTTTGGAGAATGGCGGCGACGCATTGGAGGCTATCGCTCGGCGAATATTATCGTTCCGTCAATAAAGCGGCTTTTGTTCGGGCGCTCCAGCGGCTCATCCCAGCTCTCACGGAAGACGACCTTGAACCAGGTGGCTCGGGAGTACGAGCGCAGGCCCTTCATCTCAACGGCAACTTGATCGACGACTTCCACTTCGCGTACAGCCAGGGCATTTTGCACGTCTCTAACGTACCTTCACCTGCGGCCACGGCATCTTTGGCGATCGCACGGCATATCGTTGATATGGTCGTAAACGATTTCGACTTGGATCGAAGCAAGTTCCGGGAAACAGACACCGTCGGATTGCCGGCAATGCCAAAGATGGCAATCGCATATCCAACAACTTCCATACGTCCTCCGAGATGGTAGTTGGAACGATACAAGAACGCCATCCTGAGCGAAGTTCTCCCTCAGTCCTTTTGAAAGTGTCATCCTGAGCGAAGCGCAGCGAAGTCGAAGGATCTGCGGTTTCCAATCCGTCCACGTGAGCGGGTGCCCCACATCTCGGCTCTGAGATGTGGAGCCTTCGAGCAAAGCTCGAACCATCACACGACCGCGGAGCCCACGAATCCCACTACATCAAGCCACCCCGACCTCGCGCTCAGCCCGCCTTCCGCCCAGATATCCAAATAGCGCGATGTAGATGTAGCAAACCGCCGGAATCACAAACGCATGCTGTACCCCGATTGCATCGGCCAGATGCCCTTCTGCCAGCGGAATCAGCGCTCCGCCCACAATCGCTGCCACCATCAGGCTCGATCCCTTACTCGTCAGCGGCCCCAGCCCGGTCAGGCCCACCGTAAAGATACTCGGGAACATCACTGAATTAAACAGCCCAACCGCAAGCATAGCCCACATCGCCGTGTGACCGTGCGTCAGGATCGACATCACCACCAGCGCAAACGCCACCACCGCCGCCGTTCCCAGAACCAGGCTTGTCCGTACCTTCGTCAGCAGCCACGAACCGATAAAGCGCCCGACCATCGCTCCGCCCCAGTACAGCGAAACATACTTCGCCGCCGTCCTCTCTGAGAACGCCGCGATATCCGGCAGCGCGAAGTAGTTCACCAGGAAGCTCCCGATCGAAACCTCCGCCCCCACATACACGAAGATTCCCAGCGCTCCCGCCAGCAGAATCGGATGCCGCCAGATGCTGTCGTTCTCCGTAGCATCCAGTTCACCCGGACGGATGTCGCGCGTGAAATCCATCGTCGGCATCTTCAGCACGGCGAAGGAGATCGCCAGCAGCACCAAGGCAAGCCCAATCCCCATATACGGCAGCCGTACCGACGAAGCCTGCTCCATGCGGTACTGCTGCAGCGCTGCAGCCGAAAGCGTCTGCAGCTTCTCCTGCGCCACTTGGGTCGAGCTCAAGATCAGGATGCCACCGAAGAACGGAGCCACGAACGTTCCAAACGAGTTGAACGCCTGTGCCAGGTTCAGCCGCGACGACGCCGTCTCCGGCGGTCCCAGGTTCGCCACGTAAGGATTCGCCGCCACCTGCAGCGTCGTAATACCAGCTGCCAGGATCACCAGCGCCGATAGAAACAGACCGAAGGAGGCCGCAGTCGATGCTGGCAGAAACAGGAACGCTCCCACCGCCATCACCAGCAGTCCGATCACCATCGTGCCCTTATACCCGCGCCACTCCACCAGCTTGCCTGCGGGAAGCGCAAAGATGAAGTACGACGAGAAGAAGCAGAACTGAACCAGCATCGCCTGCGCGTAGTTCAGATCGAAGATGCCCTTCAGGTGAGGAATCAGAATGTCGTTCAGACAGGTAAGAAATCCCCACATGAAAAAAAGCATCGTCGCGATGCTCATGGCCCGGACGTCGGTCTTCGTCGCTCCGGTATTCTGCGTTGTCGTGCCTGTCGCTCCAACTCCAATGGCCATATTCTGGGTAACCTCTGCGGCGTGGATAAAACGCTTAAACTCTCTTACGCCCTCCCATCCTAATACGCCGAAACGGGCGACTGCTCCGCGACCACCAAAGGAGGCCTTCAATGCCCATCCCTCACCGTCCACGAGACCCTGCGCGAAGCCCGGCTGATGATAACGGTGAGGCCCTCCACCCACAATCAACCAGATGTGAGGTCATACTGCTACGCTCTCTGTCTCCCTCAAAACCGTGTCATCCTGAGCGAAGCGCAGCGAAGTCGAAGGATCTGCGGTCCCTCCACCTCGCGCACGCAAATCCCGCACCCACCGCGAAGGGTGCCCCATATCTCGATCCTGAGATATGGGCTCATTCGAGCGAAGCTCGAACCGCCGCGTTTGATGCCAACGGGTTCTAGCCCGGACAGCATACCTCTCCCCCGCCACAATACCCCTGAGCAAGACGCAGCCGCAGTTGCAGAACCTGTCAACTCCCGAACCGCCATAACCCCTACTTCGTCAACGACATCACCTCTGCCGACCAGTTCCCTCAGGCTCGCTATACTTAAACCAGCACAACCAAACCGAGGTCATGTACTCGACACCAACGCGAGGTCCGGACCTAAGTCAATGTTTAGAAGAGTTTGAACAAAATAGACGGGGGTAGGGTACCCTCCTCATTCAGGACAAGAGAGCCAGATGACCACACCCCGCGAACGAAACTTCCGCATGCCGGCCGAATGGGCGCTCCATACCGCTACCTGGATCGCGTGGCCCCATAACTCCGAAGACTGGCCCGGAAAGTTCCAACCCATCCCCTGGGTCTACGCCGAGATCGTCCGTCACCTCTCCGGCGTCGAAGACGTCCACATCCTCGTCAACGACGAGGCCGCCGAGAAACGCGCCCGACGCATCCTCCTCCGCGCCGGGGCCAACATGGCCCGCCTCCACTTCCACCCCTGGCCCACCGACCGGGTCTGGCTGCGCGACTCCGGCCCCATCTTTATCAAGGCTGAAGGCTCCCCCAAGAACCCTCAGGGCGAACTCGCCGTCACCAACTGGCGCTTCAACGCCTGGGCCAAGTACGACAACTGGCGCCGCGACGACCAGATTCCGCACCACGTCGCTGGGCTCTACGCCCTGGAAGAGTTCCAGCCGAAGCTCACTGGCGCGGACGGCAAAGAGCATCGCCTCGTCCTCGAGGGCGGCTCCATCGACACTAACGGTGCCGGCGTCCTAATCACTACAGAGGAGTGCCTCCTCTCCGAGGTGCAGCAGCGCAACCCCGGCTTCTCGCGCCAGCAGCTTGAGCAGGCCTTCCACGACTACCTTGGCATCGACCAGGTCATCTGGCTCAACCGAGGAACCGCTGGTGACGACACCCACGGCCACGTCGACGACATCACTCGTTTCGTCGCCGAAGACACCATCCTCACCTGCGTCGAGCCCAGCACCCACGACGAGAACCACCTTCCCCTCGCCGAAAACCTCGACCGCCTGCGCTCCGCCCGCAATCTCGCCGGCAACCCCTTCCGCATCGTCGAGCTGCCCATGCCCGCTCCCGTCATCTTCGACAACCAGCGACTTCCCGCCAGCTACGCCAACTTCTACATCGCCAACGACCTCGTCCTCGTCCCCACCTTCAACGACCCCAACGATCGTCACGCTCTCAACATCATCGCGGACTGCTTTCCCGGCCGCTGCGTCACCGGAATTCACTGCACCGACTTCATCTGGGGTCTCGGCGCGCTACACTGCATGACGCAACAGGAGCCCGCGTAATTCACCTTTACGTGAGGCATCCAAGAAATTACTGTTTCGTGCTGTAAATAAAACTTTTGGAGACCTGATGCGTACCCTTGCCTGCGCCCTTATGTTCTCAGCCTCTCTTGCCGCCTTGGCCCAGCAAAAAGCCATCCTCCTGCACGATGCCGCGCTCGTCGACGGAACAGGAGCGCAGGTCCGCCCTCACGTCGACATCACCTTTCGCAAGGGCTACATCGACAGCGTCCGTCCAGCCTTCACCAAGGACGCTCCGAAGAACGTCGAAATCGTCAACTGCACCGGCAAGACCGTCATTCCCGGTCTCATCAGCGCGCACTCGCACCTCGGCATTCTCCTCGACAACGCCACGCCCTCGCCAAACGCCTACACAAC
Source organism: Edaphobacter sp. HDX4 (assembly GCF_036877565.1). Lineage (NCBI taxonomy): Bacteria > Pseudomonadati > Acidobacteriota > Terriglobia > Terriglobales > Acidobacteriaceae > Edaphobacter > Edaphobacter sp. HDX4. The sequence goes on along the minus strand of NZ_JAEDXW010000025.1, from coordinate 20,205 downwards.
CGAGAACGTCACTAAGGCTCTCAACCAGTTCGAGCGGTACGGCGTCACCACCATCGTCTCTCTCGGGCTCAATCGCGATCTCGTCTACCAGCTCCGCGATCAGCAGCGTGAAGGAAATCTCGGCGGCGCAACCATCCTCACCGCGGGCCGTGGCATCGGCGTCCCCAAGGGAGCGCCCGGGCTTGATGTCGCTCCCGATCAGATCTACCGTCCTGCAAACGCCGAAGAAGCTCGCAAGGACGTCGACGAGATGGCATCGCATCACGTCGACCTCATCAAGATGTGGCTCGACAGCGGCCACGGCAAGATTCCTGCAATGGATCCCGCGGTCTACACCGCCCTCATCGAAGAGGCGCACAAGCACCATCTCAAGGTCGCCGCTCACGTCTACACCCTCGCCGATGCCAAAAGCCTGATCAACGCCAACGTCGACATCTTTGCGCACTCGGTCCGCGATCATGTCGTCGACCCCGGCTTCGCCCAGACCCTCATCGATCACAAGATCTGGTACATCCCGACTCTGGCCCTCGACGAGGCCTTCTACCTCTACGCGGAAGATCCCGCGATCATGAAGTCCGAGTTCTTCCAGCAGGCCGCGGGACCCGAGCTGCTCGCAAAGCTGCAGGCGCCTGACTACGCCGAAAAGACCATGGCCGCCGCACAGACCGAGCAGGCTAAGAAGGATCACGAGATCGCCATGAAGAATCTCAAGACGCTCTACGATGCCGGCGTCAGCATCGGCTTCGGCACCGACTCGGGCGCGGTTCCTGGCCGCATCCCCGGATTCACAGAACATCGCGAGCTCGCAGATCTCGTCTCCGCCGGTCTTACCCCGCTCCAGGCGATCACTCTCGCAACCGGAGAGAACGGACGCCTGCTCCACGAGATCAACTCCAAACTCAACGTAGGCCTCATCAAGGACGGCTACTCCGCCGACATCATCATCCTCTCCGCTGACCCGCTGATGGACGTCCACAACACCCACAAGATCGACGCCGTCTATCATCACGGCGTCCTTGTTCCGAATCCTGCACCACAGAACTAGTCCTCGACGCGATGGAGACGTTGCAGCAATCCACCGATTTTGATGAACACATGATGCGCCTCGCCATGGAGGAAGCGCATGCCGCCGAGACCGAAGGCGAAGTTCCGGTCGGCGCGATCGTCGTGGGCCCGGACGGCGAGACCATCCTGAGTCGCGGCCAGAATCGTGTACTTCGCGACTGCGACCCGACTGCGCACGCCGAGATCGTCGCCATGCGCGAGGCGGGCCGCGCGCTCTCGAACTACCGCCTGCTGACGCCCGATGGCGGCAGCTGCACCCTTTACGTCACGCTCGAACCCTGCGCCATGTGCGCCAGCGCCATCCTGCACGCGCGCATCGCACGGCTCGTCTACGCCGCTGACGATCCCAAGGCCGGAGCCTGCGGCAGCGTCCTCACCGTGCTGAACCACCCGCAGCTCAACCATCGCGCCGAGGTCCGGGCAGGCGTCCTCGCGGACGAGTGCAGCCGCATGCTCAGCAACTTTTTCCTCAAGCGACGCGGGAAGAAGCGCCTCGACCCGCATCCTATGGATGCAGAGGAGACTCTCCTCGGAGGAAGCGATGGCGACAAAGAAGAAGTGGTCGGCGAAGGTTGACACTGACTCCACGCACCCTGACGAGGGTCTGTTCAACAAGAGCCCGGCGACGATCGCAAAGTCTCTGGCCTCGAAGAAGGTCTCGCCGAAGGGCCCGGGCTCAGGCATGCGAATGCTGACCTTCTATATCAACCGCGCCGGGAAGAATCTCTCTCAGGAACGCAGAGATGCTCTCGATAAGACGAAGAGCATTCTCTCCCGAATCATTGCGGACCAGAAGGAGAAGGACGGGAAAGAGAAGCCGCGTGCCCGCAAAACCGCCTCAAAGAAATCCGCGAAGAAGACGTCCTCCAAGACCAGCTCAAGTGCCGCAAAATCGGCACACGCACGAAAGAGAACAGCGAAGAAGGCTGCCTGAACTCAACCCGTTCATCTGAAAGAGGTACTCATGTCAGGTCGTCTCTCCGGCAAGGTCGCTATCGTCAGTGGCTCTTCCTCCGGAATCGGTCAGTCCATCGCCGTTCGTTTCGCTGAAGAAGGCGCCAATCTCGTCGTCGACTATCGCAATCACCCTGAGGGCGCAGAAGACACCAAGAAGCTTGTCGAGGCGAAGGGCGCCAAGGCCATAACGGTGAAGGCGGACGTCTCAAACGTCTCCGACACAAAGATGCTGGTCGACCAGGCGTGGGAACAGCTTGGGTCCTGCGACATCCTGGTCAACAACGCCGGCATCGAGAAGGGCGCCGACTTCTGGGACGTCACCGAGGAGGACTATGACGCCATCCTCAACGTCAACCTCAAGGGTGCCTTCTTTCTGACTCAGGCTTTTGTGCGCAGGCTTAGAGATGCAAAGCGCTCCGGACGAATCATCAATATAAGCTCCGTCCACGAAGATATGGCGTTTCCCCACTTCTCAACCTACTGCATCTCGAAAGGGGGCATGCGCATGTTCACGCGCGATCTTGCCGTTGAACTCGGTCCCCTCGGGATCACCATTAACAACATCGCACCCGGCGCCATCATGACGCCGATCAACAAGTCTCTGCTCGAGGACAAACCCAAGCTCGACGCCCTGCTTAAAAATATTCCGCTGGGCCGAATGGGTAAGCCGGAAGACGTCGCTGGACTTGCCGCCTTTCTCGCCTGTGACGAGGCAGCTTATGTCACCGGAAGCACCTATTTCATCGACGGCGGTCTTACCATCAACTATCACGAGCAGTAAAGGATTCGGTAAAATATGGCTATGGATTTGACTGTTTATACCGCGGCCTGGTGCCGCGATTGCCGAGAAGCGAAGCGTTTTCTTGATACCCACAACATCGCCTACAAAGAAGTCGACATCGAAGTAACTCCCGGCGCCGCAGACCTGGTTCTTGAGAATGTAGGCAAGCGCGCCATCCCGCAGTTCGTCATCGACGGCAAATGGGTGCAGCCCTATCGCCCCGGTCGCGGTTTTCTCCACGCGGAGATGGCTGAACTCTTCGGGGTCGAAGCGAAGTAAGTCTACCGCTCCGATTGCGCGGAGGTCGTCGGCTCCTCCACCTGCTCGTCCGCCTGCGCGCGATCGCCTGCCGGTATCTTTCGGTTGGCACTATCGAACGCGCGATCGACCAGGTCATCGATGCCGGAATCCGCGTGGTCCTTCTGTCCGAAGGGCCACCGCAACCGCAGAATCCGTTCGCGTTCCCGCTCTCGCAGGCTGGCCTTTCCGCGTGCCTCAAGAAGATCTTCGATATTCAGAATTCCTACAAGCTCGCCTTCATCGTTCGTCACCGGGAACGAGCGAAGCTTGAGCTGCGCCATCTTCTCCGCCGCCGATCGTAGCGTCTCCCACGGATCGACCACTGCGGGCTTCTTCACGCCACTGTCGATGAGGGGATCCGCAGGATCTCCAGACTCAGCCGCCGTAATCATCTGGCCACGTGTCAGGATAGCTTTCATCTTGCCGTCCCTGCCGACCAGCGGAAAGATTCGCTGCCAATGGGCCCAGGCCTCTCCTCCGCGCTTGTTCATCTTGATGAGCCAGTCCATCGCATCCTTGCGAGATGCATCCGCCGGAAGAGCGAATACACTGGTGTGCATAACCTCGCGCACCATGACCGTTTCAAGAGGATCGACACCATACTCGCGGGAGAGATGCAGACCCTTACGACTTAGGCTTTCAGTCAGCATCGAACGCGGCTGCAGCAGCACGCCAATTGCATATGCGGTGACGCATGCCAGCAACACCGGCAGCATTAGACCGCCGTTATGGGTCAACTCGACCGCGAGCATCGCGGCCGTCAGCGGAGCTCCCAGAGATGCCGAGATGATCGACGTCATCCCGACCACCGCCCACGCGCCCGGCGAGATGGGAGTAAGCACGTGCCCTGCCGCCACGCCCATCGCACCGCCAATCATTAGCAATGGCGCCAGAATTCCACCCGCGGTCTCCGAGCCAAGGGAGATGACCCAGATCAGTGACTTGATAACCAGGATCCCGGTCAAAAGCTTCCACGTCACCTGATCGTTCAGCAGCATGCGGATGACGTCGTATCCCACGCCGAGCGCCTGCGGGAAGATGAGACCGCCAAGCCCAACCACGATGCCTCCGATCGCCGGCCACCACATCCAGTGAATTGGAAGGCTTTCGAACTTCGTCTCGAAGAAGTGAATCGCGCGGCTAAGTCCGGTCGCCATCAGCGCTGCAAGAACGCCCATCACCAGCGCACCTGCCATCGCAGCATGGTGCATGGCAACGACCGTGGGCTGCATCAGGAAGATGGGCCCGGGCCCAAGAAGAAGGCGACGAACGGTGCCTGCAGTGATGCAGGCAATAGCCACCGGCACCAGGCTTCGCGGTCTCCACTCAAAGAGCAGCAGCTCAACCGCCAGCAGTGTCGCCGCCATTGGGCAGCTGAAGGCGGCCGCCATTCCTGCGGAAGCTCCAGCGACCATGAGCACCGTACGTTCAGAGTCGGTCACGGGCAGCAGTTGACCCAGCACCGAACCCACCGCACCACCCGTAATGATGACTGGACCTTCTGCGCCGAACGGCCCACCCGAACCGATGGAGATCGCCGTGGCCAGCGGCTTCAGAATCGCTACGCGCGGCTGCACCCGCCCTCGCTGGAAGACGATGACCTCCACCGCCTCGGGCATACCATGTCCACGCACTCTGGAGGAACCATAACGCGCAATCAAGCCGACAATCAGGCCGCCGATCACCGGCATAAAGACAGCCCACCATCCCAGGTGATGCCCGGAAGGCTCGACATCCGCAAACGAAAACCGGTGGTAATAAAAGAGATTGGTTGCCAGGGAGATCAACTCCAGCAGAGCCCATGCCAATACGCTGCTTACCGCACCGAGCACTGCTGCCAGAACACTTACATACAGAACCCGTGCATCAACCGAATAATCGCGAAGCCTGTCCATCGCAGCACTCATCGCGCTCCATTCCTCTTTCCCGTTTGACGACTGTTGAGCAATTGTTGCAAGGACCGCAACATCTCCGGTCCCTCTCGCTCGATCTCAGCAAGGTGATCTTCCAGTACGATGCCCAATACACGGCTTCCCTTTTCCGTGGGCTCGACCAGGGATCGCCTGTGGTCCGTCTCATCGGCGACGCGGCGCACGAGGCCTGAGCGTTCCGCACGATCCACAAGCTCGACTGCGCTGTTATGACGCAACATCATCCGGCCTGCCACGTAGGAGATAGAACACTCCTGATCCTCAGGCACCGCCGCCACAACCTGGAGCAACTGGTACTGCTGCGCCGAGATTCCCGCTGTCTCTGCCACCCTCTCACTGAAGCCAAGGAAGCGGCGCAGACGGAATCGAAACTCCGCAAGTTCAGCCAGACGCTCCGGCCGGGCTACTGTCGTTTTTTGTCTTTTCGTGACAACCATAATTGCGTCGTACTACGATTATATCGCATGTCGACACAAAATACCCCTGTATGCCGTCTCTCCTTGCGGCTCCCGCCCCGAAGTAGAATGAAAAGAAATGAAAGACTTACCTCTGGAGAGTCCTCATGTTGATGGCACCCCTATCGCCATCGACCCCGGGATCTCCCCCAAATCGCGTTCAGGAAGCTATCTATGATCCCCCGCTATACACGGCCTGCCATGGGCCGCATCTGGTCTGACGACAACAAATATCGCTGCTGGCTTACGGTCGAGGCGGCTGCATCCCAGGCTCTGGCGCGCTTCGGTCTGGTACCTCAGGAGGCCGCCGACGCTATTCGCGACAAGGGCGACTTTACCGTGGATCGCATCAACGCCATCGAAGCCGAGGTCAAGCATGACGTCATCGCCTTTACCACCACCGTCGCAGAGCACATCGGCAACCCTGAACACTCCCGCTGGCTGCACTACGGACTCACATCCACCGACGTGGTCGACACCGCACAGGCCCTGCAGATCCGCGAAGCGTCCGCCATCATCCGCGACGGGATCGTCTCTCTGTCGGAGGTGCTCAAGCGCCGCGCCATCGAGTTCAAGAACACCCCCATCATCGGCCGCACCCACGGCATCCACGCAGAGCCCTCCACCTTCGGGCTCAAGCTGCTGCTCTGGTACTCCGAGATGCGGCGCAATCTCACCCGCTTCGATGCGGCTGCTGAAGACCTGCGCGTAGGCAAGCTCTCAGGGGCAGTCGGAACCTTCGGCCACCTCAAGCCGGAGCACGAAGAGGCCATCTGCGCCGAGCTCGGCCTCAAGCCTGCCGACATCGCCACGCAGGTGCTTCAGCGAGATAGGCACGCAGCCTACATCTCCACGCTTGCCGTACTCGCCAGCACGCTCGACAAGATCGCGACCGAGATCCGTCACCTGCAGCGCACCGAGGTTCGCGAAGCAGAAGAGTTCTTCTCCGAGAAGCAGAAGGGCTCCAGCGCCATGCCGCACAAGCGCAATCCCATCACCAGTGAGCAGATCTCCGGGCTCGCACGCGTAATGCGGTCAAACGCCCAGACGGCTCTTGAGAACGTCGCCCTATGGCACGAGCGGGACATCTCGCACTCCTCTGCCGAGCGCGTCATCATCCCGGACTCCACCATCCTTGCCGACTACCTGCTCGCGAAGACGACCAATCTGATCGACAAGCTGCTGGTCTATCCGGCGCGCATGCTGAAGAACCTCGAGTCCACCGGCGGACTCGTCTTCTCCGGCCAGCTTCTGCTCGATCTGGCGGAATCCGGCATGAGTCGCGAAGATGCGTACCGCCTGGTGCAGGGCCATGCGATGAACTCCTGGAAGAATGAGCTGGTCTTCCGCGACGAGATCGCTAAAGTTCCGGAGATTACGGCGCGCCTCTCTCCCGAGAAGCTCGCTCATGCCTTCGACTACAACCGCCAGCTTGCCAATGTCGACGCGATCTTCGAACGAGTTCTCAAACGGCGTCAGACTTCGGTGTAAGGAATCCACACCTGCATGGGCGACGGCTTACGGTTCGCCCATGCATAGTACGGAATCAGAGTAAGGTTTGTGCCCTTCTTCTCCGTCGCCCCTGCGTTCGCCGCACGATAGAGATCCGGATTCTGCCCGGCGACGACGCTGCCCGGATGCTCCAGCACAGCCACCCCTCCCAGCATCTCCGGCTCGTAGCGAACCTTCGTCTCGCCCTCGAGATTCGCTCGCAGATTCGAGAGATTCAAGCCATGGTCAGGTGCGCTCTGATCCAGACCCTCCATGCAGAAGACAACGGGACCGCGCTGCAGCGCCGCCTTCCCTACGTCCTCCATCACCGCAGGATTTGCCCGCAGCAGCTGCGGAGTCATATCCATCGCCAGCTCGATTCTGTCTCCCGCACTCCATGTCCGCCGAATCGCCAGATATTCTCCGGGCTTCGCAGCTTCTACAGCACTTCCGTTCACACGAACCGTGTTCTTCGTTGACCAGCCGGGAATCCGCAGATACACCGTAAACTCATGCGGCTTTGCCGGTGAGACGGTCATCGCCACATCGCCCTTCCACGGATACTCCGTCTTCTGGCTCATCTTCAAGCCAGTGCCATCTTCCAGGTGCCAGTCCATCTCCGACGTGTCGTAGAGGTGAACATAGATGCCGTCCTTGCTCGTGCTGTAGAAGTACCCCGGCAGCGACGAAAAAGTGCGCTCGATATTCGGCGGGCAGCAGGTCGTGTCGTACCAGGGATTGCGAATCACATCTCCCGTCGCCGGCTCGAACGCCAGCGGATTGCGGTAGCAGTACAGCTTGCCATCCAGCGACATGCCGGAGTTGATGCCGTTGTAAAGCGCCCGCTCCATTACATCGGTAAACCGAGCCTCTCCCGTTGCGGCGAGCATGCGTGCATTCCACATCATGTTTCCGATGGCCGCACAGCTCTCGCCATAGGCACGTGCATTGGGAAGCTCATAAGCATCCCCGAAGGCCTCACCTTCGGCGCGTGCACCAACGCCTCCGGTTACATAAAGTTGATGCGACACCAGATCCGTCCAGAGTGTCTCCAGGGTCTTCCAGTACGCAGGATCGCCAGTCTCCAAGTAGTAGTCTGTGGCGCCGCAGCAGGCATACATACAACGCACCGCGTGCCCTTCCAGCTTCGTGCGCTCGGGAAACGGAATCCCGCAGTACATGTAGACAATCGCGCTCGGCTTGATCGTCCATCGCTTGTCGCCGTGCAGAATGTACCCCGCCAAGTCCACGTACTTCTTATTGCCGGTGGTGCGGTACAGCTCAATCAGCGACATCTCAATCTCGGGATGCCCTGAGACAATGGGCTTCTGATTCGCACCCGGGCCGTAGTTCGGCAGCAGAAACTCGTCCACGAACCGGATCCCCGCGTTCAGCATGGTGGCGTCGCCGGTGGCGCGGTAGTACGCGATCGCGCCCTGCAGGTAGTGGCCCATGCAGTAGAGTTCGTGACCGACCTCCTGGGTGTGCTGCTGCATCCTCAGTGGCTTGTGATCGTCCACGTAGTAGGTGTTCAGATACCCGCTCGGCTCCTGCACGGCGACAATCTCTCGAATCTGCGCGTCCGTTGTCTTCCGCAGCTCCGGCTGGTTCTCCGACTGCAAGACATAAGCCACCGCCTCGGTCCATTTGTAGATGTCGGAGTCCGAATACACCGGTCCCTTCTGCGGCTCCTTCGACTTGCCCTCGAGCCGCTCGAAGTTTGTCATCCTCCCATGCTGCACCAGCTCCTCGCGCATACTGGGAATGCTGCTCCAGACGTTTGTCTTCCGTCTCGCCGCCCAGTAGCCGGTCACCGTTACGGCGCCTACAGGAACCTGCCGCAGCTTCGCATGGGGAGACTTCGAGAAGTCCATCACTGGCTTCATCTTCCAGTCGGCGTAGGGCTGCGTCTTCGACTGCGCCCTTGCCTGCCGCGGATCCACAAGCACCGCCGCTGCGGCCAGCGTGGTTGAAGCAAGAAACTCACGTCGCGAAATCGATCCAGACATCTAGACTCTCCTCTTTCCCTCCGGCATCTGCTTCAGCCGGAACCGATCACAACTGCAATCATCTCTCGATCACGCATCTTATCGCTGCAAAGTGCCGCCGTCGAGCCGTACCGTCATTTCCAGTAGAGTTGTGCTTGAGGAGTCTCATTCCAATGCAGCATACCGGCCAGGCCCGCGGCGACACCGACCTCATCCAGATCGTCGACGCCGCCTTGGCTTCTGCCGTTCAGCGCAGCGGAGATCACCTCGTCTGTCACTCCGGCTGCACCCAGTGCTGTCATGGCGTCTTTCCCATCTCGCAGCAGGATGCCGCGAGGCTGCGAGACGGTCTCCGCCTTCTACAGCAACAAGACCCCCAACGTGCCGGCCGCGTCCGCAGCCGTGTCGCGCAGTCCCTCTCGCGCATCGCTCCGCTCTTCCCTGGCGACTTAGCCACCGGCATCCTCGCCGAGGATTACGAAGACTCAACCCTCTTTGCCGACGAAGCCGAAGACGCGCTTGGAGAGAACGAGCCCTGCCCGGTCCTCGATCCAACAACCGGGACCTGCGACCTGTATCAACACCGGCCTATTGTCTGCCGAACCTTCGGTCCACCCATGCGCACTTCCGAAGGCGACCTCGCCACCTGCGAGCTCTGCTACATCACCGCGACCACCGAAGAGATCGCCGCCTGCGAGTTGGACCCATCAGTTCCTGCACAGGAAGAGATCAGCAACCGGGCCTTTAAGCTGGCACACAACGTTCACGGCGAAACCATCGTCGTCCTCGCCTTACGTGACTGAACGCAACCAGCGATCAGCGTCATTGCCCGGTATCTTCCATCAGAAGCGTCCTCCTTGCGTCCCCCGACCCTGACCTCGGCGCATCCGTGACATCTGCCTCGCTGACCTGGAAGACGTTCGGGTTCTTCGGCATCTTCAGCCTGCCATCCATGAGGTACGCCACCACGATCGCTCCCGAGACCTCGGGGTTCAACACCACCAGCGGAACGATGTACTTTTTGCTCTTCGCCAGCGCTTCCGCCACACCATCCACGCTGTGGCTGCGCGGCATATCTCCCCGCACCTGTGGAATCACGAATTCCCTCATCCTGAGCTCCGGGTGCTTCCGTCCATACTTCACCAGCGAGCGCGCTACCTGCTTCGGCGTGGTGAGTCCCGCATCGGCGACGAAGTTTCTGTGGACGGCATGCGGAAAATAAGCATTCAGCGCAATTCGTGAGAAATCGGCGCAATTATGAAAGAACAGGTTGAAGTGCCCTACGTTCTTTCTGTCGTTCATAGAAGCAATAAAGCGCTCGTCCTGCTCTCGCGTCGTCTCCATCTGAAAGCCGTAGATCTTGCGGTCATAGGACGATCCCACCAGCTGCACCCACTCGCCCTTCGGCGGTGTGCCGGACTCTTCGTCCGGTGCGAGCTGTTCGAGATACTCGCGCCGGTAGCTATCTCGCAGCCGCGCCACCGCCGCCTTATCCACACTCGCAGGAATCTGCTCGACCGAGTTCACCGCATATAGATAAGGAATCAGCGGTACGGCGATCCAGTCGTACCCGCCGACCTTGTGGTACCTGCTGATCACCACGCCGTACTCTCCGTCACGGCACATCCGCAGCTGCGTCGGACCGTCAGCGCACACCTGGCTCAGATATATCGCCGCGTGGCCTGTGGGGTTGAAAGCCCCGAAAGCTCCATACGGTTCTTCCATCAACAACGCGACAGATGCTTCCGCACTCCGGCTCGCTGCAATCCCCAACAACACCGCACATAGAGCACGGACCAGGTACCGCAGGTGCTGCTTCATCCCTCTCCTTTCGCCAGGGCATCTACACGATGCCAGCTTCTCTATCGTACGAAACCCATCTCAACCCTGAGAGTTTCGACTAAGCGATAATCATCTTGTGTCTGATGCTGAAACAGCCTCGTGCAACATCACCCTCGCCGTCACCGGAGCCAGTGGCAGCATCTACGCCGCCGAGATGCTCCGTGCCCTCGCTGCCGAGGACCGCGTTGCCCGGATTCACTTTGTCGCGTCCGAAAGCTCGCTGCGCGTCTTCGCTGAAGAGCTGGCCCTAAGTGGACGCAACGGCCTCGCCGAGAAACTTTTGGCAGGACCCTGCAGCAAGCTCCGCCAGCACGCAGACTCCGACATCGGCGCCAGCATCGCCAGCGGAAGCTACCCCTCCAGCGCCATGATCGTGCTTCCCTGCTCCATGGGAACCCTTGCTTCCATCGCGAACGGGCTCGCATCCAGCCTCATTCACCGAGCCGCTGACGTCTGCCTTAAAGAGCGCCGCCCCCTCATCCTATGCGTGCGCGAGACACCGTTCAATCGCATCCATCTCCGCAACATGCAGCTCGCTGCTGAAGCTGGAGCCACCATCTTCCCCGCTATCCCCACTCTCTACAATCAGCCTCAGAGCACCACCGAGATGGCCCGGCAGTTCGTTCATCGAGTACTCGCCCACATCGGGCTTCCCCAGCCGGGGGCTTATCAGTGGGGAGCCGACGAAGAATAACCGGAAGCCAGAACCTGCTCGCCACCCTCCATCGCAGGCTGTGCGTGCAGAAAGGCCTCCGTGGTTGCCGCAACCGGCTTCCAGCACTCGAGGGGCGCAAGGTGGCCGCAGCCTTCCACAATTCTCAGCGCGGAGTTCGGAATCAGTTCATGAATTCTCCGCCCCACCGCCAGCGGAATCAGCTCATCCTCAGCTCCCCACACCACCAGCGTCGGCTGATGAATATCCTGCAGGCGGAAGTCCAGAAGATCGCGCCCGCCCGTCATGGCTCCCATGCTGCGCTCAATCACCCATCCATTCCGCGCGAACTTTCGCAGAATATCCCGCGCGACAAACTCCGGCAGCGGCTGCGGATGGGGCGAAAGCATCTTCATCAATCGCGTAATCCCCGGCGCATCTCCAGGAACAAATAACTCCGCACCGAAGTTCGCCGGGAAGTAAACTCCCGCGCTGTCATAGACAACAAGCCGGTCCACCATCTGGGGATGATCCAGCGTCAGCTTCATCGCAATCCATCCGCCCATCGACCATCCCCCGACAGAGGTGTGCGTCAGGTGCAACGCCCTGGCAAAAGCTGCCACTGCCGCCTCTTCCATCGTGATCGAGTACTCCGCATCCCTGGGCCGCGAAGATCTGCCATAGCCGGGAAGGTCAGGCGCATAGACGTGGAATCCACTTGCCGCGAGCGCAGGAATCATCATGGACCAGTCTTCACCGCGCGCTCCCAGGCCATGGATCAGCAACAATGGCGCGCCGCCCCCATTCACCGGCTGAGCTTCGAAGTAATGCAGCCGATATCCACCTGCATCCACGTATTCGCTCTTCACACCCTCGTGCCACAGTCGAAGCCGAATTTGCTGGTCCGCAACCCACAAAGGATTGAGATAGAGGATCAGGCCGCCGACACCTGCCAGGAGAAGCAGAACCAGCAAAGCTCGCAACAAGACCTTCATAGCGCCACCGTCTCCGCGAGCCTCAGGGCTCGTTTAATCACGCCCAGTGTAGTGTCGCCAAGGTCATAGCTCGCAGAAAAAATCTCATCGCGCGGCACCCACCTCGCCTCCGCCGCATCGTCGCCGCAGGTAAGTTCGATGGAGTCGCCTTCGATAAAGCACAGCCATTCCACCAGTACATAGTGAAAGCGAACTCTCTGTTGCTCATCCCGAACGATGCGATCGAGAGTCGCCACAATCTCCACGGGACGAATACGCAACCCGGTCTCCTCAAAGACCTCGCGTTCCACTCCCTCGGCTGTCGTCTCGCCCAGCTCCAGCGCTCCGCCCGGCAGAGACCATGCACCCAGCAGAGGCTCTCTACCACGCCGGACTAACAGGACATCCGCCCCACGCACCACTACGGCGGCAACCCCGACGATTGGAGCCTTTGGGTATTCCCGTCCGCTTCGAGGAGCTTGCCCGGAGCTCACTTCAGTGGCTTGCCGAACTCTTCGCTAAAGACGGTGTGAGCCATGTCGAAACGACCGCCGTCGTACTTGTCCGGTCCCTTCAGATGTCCAATTCCCAGCAGCGCCACCACCCAGTAGCTCATCGGCAGTCGCAGCACCTCGTGCACCTTGTCCTGCTCAAAGCCCTCCATCGGAGCCGTGTCGTATCCCAGCACCTCGGCCATCAGCATCATGTGAGTCAGGGCGATCATCACATGCTTGTTCAGCCAGCCATGCATCTGTTCGCGGCTAAAGCCAGAAAGGAAGTTCGAGACACTCGTCCTCGCCTGCGCGGCGTAGCTCTCCGGCATCCCGCCCTCGCGCCCAAGCTGGATCATCAGGTCCATATCCTTGCGCCAGCCATCCGCATCTCCGCAGGCTACGATCACGGCGGAGGCTTCTTCCACCTTCGCCTGGTTGTAGCTCGCCGCCCGCAGCTTCTTCTTCTGCTCCGCGGACTGAACCACGATAAAGCGCCACGGCTGCATGTTATAGCCGCTCGGAGCATGCAGTCCCGCATCCAGAATCTGCTTCAGGTCCTCGGGCGGAATCGGAGTGCCATCGAAGCTCGGCGTAGCCCGTCGCTCCGCAATCGCCTGGGAAAGTGTCTTCTTGATCTCTGCCATGTCCTCTTGTTCTCTTTACTTAGGATGTTGCCTCTCGTCGCGGGGCTTTCCGCCCACTACGATAAAGACAAAGGCGTCTTCAAGATAGCATCTCTCCTTGGAAGCAACATCTCAGAAGTCTCATCCCGCGCCCCCAGATATCCGCGTGGCCGCTAGGATTGCTTCTCTAAAGCGGGGCTAATGGATCTCGTTCATGGCAAGCTCTGTCGCATAGGGATTCTGTCCCGGAATCTCAGACAGGATCCACACGCCATGAAAACTTTTGCGCAGCTCGGGATACGCCGCCACGAGTGCGCTCATCGCATCCGTATTGCGCTTTCTTGCCGTCGCCGGGTCGCCCAGCTGCTCCACCTTCAGCCGCGCAATCACATCGATCTTCTCCTTCGCAAGCGAGTCGTCCACCCCGAGACCGACAAAGTGGTACTCCGCCCCGTCCGCCCCTTTGACTACCAGCGGCGACTCCGCGCTGACCCCCGAGGACAATGCCGGAGGAGCTGCTGCGCTCTGCTCATTGTGCAGCTTCTCCAGGTGCGTGCTCTGAATCAGCGGCGTCGGATTCAGCAGCGCCTCGGCCTGCTGATAGTACAGCCACGAACTCCAGTGCTCGTTGGTCTTCGCCATCTTCCGGGCCTCGGTCCAGTACCACAAACCATCGTGACCCGCTGCAGTCATCGCCCGCGGATAGAAGCCCGCCATCTGCCACGTGCCACCACCCTGCTCAATCAGGAACGACAGCCGGTACGGAGCTGCGATGCCTCGCGCCTCGACGATCCCAAAGCCATATCTTCCCGCAGGAAGCGCGGGGATAGAGAAATCCGCCTCCGCGATCGAATGATTCAGCGTGCATAGAAACTGCGCGTTCCCGGGCTTGCCGTCCGAACCTGTCTTCAGATCACTCGCATCCAGCAGATAAATCTGCTCCACAACCAGGGTCGCTCCCTTGACCCGGTCGGCGGCGTTGGCGACCGCATTTTGAATGGCGCTGAAGTTCTTCGCGTACTCCGGAATCGTGATCGCCTGCAGCCCAGCGGCATCGTTGGCCTGCACCTTCTCCGCCATCCCTCGAACCGCCGTGACGAGCGCCTTCCGTTCCGTATCGGTCATCGCCGACTGCGTCGTGCAGCTCTCAGCTCTTGCCACAACACCGCAGCTGAGCGCTGCTGTCACCAGCGTCACCGCTGCCCAACTCCGGTTTACGCGCATCCTGCCAGGCCTGTGCACCTTCATCCTCCTCGCGACGACTCAAGTCTAGTTCATCCCCGTCCGGAATTGCCCCTCATCTCTTTCGACGTATCCACTCTGTGGCTGTCATACGCCGCACCGGTCACCCCTCGTCCCTGTCGCGGGACAGGAGCCCGGAATCTTAGCGATCCCCGCCCCTCCGTGTTACCCTTCTCCCACTTCGAGAGGAAGGATCCAGTCCGGCAGTGAAAAAAGAGGCCGCCACCACCGACGTAACCCCGCACAGCCAGCTCACCATGCAGGTCGTCGAACACGTTCGCTCTCTTATCGCCTCAGGAGAGGTAAAGCCCGGAGATCGTCTTCCGCCTGAGCGGGAACTCGCTCGTAAGCTCAAGATCAGCCGCTCCAGCCTGCGGGCAGGAATCGGATTTCTCTCCGCCATGGGCGTCCTCAAGAGCCGCCACGGCGCCGGAACCTTTGTCTCCAGCGGCCCCCCTGCCCTGGACTCCAGCTCGCTCTCAGTCCTCGGAGCTCTGCACGGCTTTCTTCCCTGGCAGATGTTCGAGGCCCGCCTCGTCCTCGAATCCTCCATCGCCGCCCTCGCAGCCGAGCGCGCCACCGACGAGCACATCGCCGAACTCGCCGAAGAGGTCGCCGAGATGTACGCCTTCCTCTCCGATCCGCAGGAGTACCTCATCCACGACGTGCGCTTCCACCGCACCATCGCGCGCGCCGCGGGCAATCCCATCCTCGGCGCCCTTATGGAGACCATCACGGCCAATCTCTACGAATATCGGTCAAGAACCGTCGAGAATGCCCAGGATCTGAAAGAGTCCGCCGAGATGCACCGCGAAATCTTCCGAGCCATCCGCTCCCGCAACCCCCTGATGGCTCGCCAGACGATGGAGAAGCACCTGAATCTCGCGCGCACCGCCCAGGCCGCCGAGGCCGAGCAGGCCCAGGCATCGGCGCTTCCACCAACCACTCCCACCTCAGACCACGTCGGTGTCATCAGCGACTAACGCCGCCCCGCACACTCAACGCCTCGCCATAGAACAGCCCTCATCCGCTCAGGCGACGCTATCGGTATCGGTCTCGGCAGAATCCTCCCAAATAGAACCACCGATAAAGCCTCACTCAAATAGAAGCGACACCCGAAGAAGCCTCGCCTCGGTAGAAGCCTCTTTTCCCAAATCCAATCGTCATGCGCAGAGAAGCTCTCCCCGAATCGAAGCTCATCCCAACAAACTCGTCAGGAATACAATCCTCATCCCAACAGAAGTGTCATCCTGAGCGAAGTGGTTCGCGCTCTTTGCGAACCACGCAGTCGAAGGATCTGCGGTTGCAACCGAACTCTCTCATCCCTTCAACACGACCACAACACCTGGGGGCCCCATCTTCGGCCCAGCTTCATCGCGCCTAAGGTGGCCATTCGCGCGACAGCGCGAACCCACATCGCAAAATGGACATCAGCCCCCGCGGCAATCACGCGCCCAGCAGATGCCGCCCTGATAAACTGGGCTTTACTTCACTCATGTCCGACGCTCAGAAAAAGTTCTACCTCACTACGCCGATCTACTACGTCAACGCGCGCCCCCACATCGGCCACGCCTACACCACCATCGCGGCCGATGTCATCGCGCGGCGGCAGCGCCTCCTTCTCGGAGCCGAAAACGTCTGGTTTCTCACCGGAACCGACGAGCACGGCCAGAAGATCCAGCGCTCTGCCGAGGCTGCCGGTATTCCCCCGCAGCGCTTCACCGACGAGGTCTCCGCCCAGTTTCGCTCGCTCTGGCAGCGCATGGGCATTACCTACAACGAATACATTCGCACCACCGAGCCTCGTCACACGCAGGGCGTCCAGAAGCTCTTTGCCCAGCTCTATTCGCGCGGACACATCTATCTCGACACCTACACCGGCCAGTATTCCGTCGGCGAGGAGATGTTCGTCGAAGGTCCCCCGGGCACCATCGGCCCCGACGGCAAACCCACCGAGACCGTCACCGAAGAGAACTTCTACTTCCGCCTCTCCGCCTTCCAGGGCCAGCTCATCGACCTCATCGAATCCGGCGAGTTCTGCGTCGAACCCGAAGCCCGCCGCAACGAAGTCCTCAGCTTCCTCCGCGGCAACGTCCATTCCGGGTCTTCACCTGCCAGTTCCTCCTCTGGCTCTTCGCCTGCCCACTCCTCAGAAAGTGTCATCCTGAGCGAGCCCAGCGAGTCGAAGGATCTGCGGTTCTCCGCCAAAGGCACCTCTTATGTCCCCGGAGCCCTCAAGGACCTCTCCATCTCCCGCAGTTCCTTCGACTGGGGCATCCCCGTCCCCGAACCGGCCGCCTCCACCTCGCAGAAGAAGCACGTCATCTACGTCTGGCTCGACGCCCTGGCCAACTACATGACCGCCGTAGGCTACGGCTCCGAGAAGCCGGAAGACATCGCGAAGCTTGAAAAGTTCTGGCCCGCCGACCTCCACCTCGTAGGCAAGGAGATCATCCGCTTCCACTGCGTCTACTGGCCTGCCTTCCTGCTCGCCGCCGGTCTCCCTCTTCCAAAGAAGGTTCAGGCCCACGGCTGGCTGCTATTCGAAGAGTCCAAGATGTCCAAGTCGCGCGGAAACATCGTCCGCACCGAGACCATTCTGGATGCATTCGGCGGCCTCAAACCCAAGCCCATCGACTGGCCCGGCGCTGAACTCTCCGACGAGTACTGGAAGCACGAGCAGGACCTCTTCGCCTCCGACGTCCTCCGCTACTTCCTGCTCCGCGAGATACCCTTCGGCCAGGACGGCAGCTTCTCCTTCGACGCGCTCGTGCAGCGCTATAACTCCGACCTCGCCAACGGCTACGGCAACCTCGTCAGCCGGACGCTGAAGCTCATCTCTAGTAACTTCGACGACACCATTCCTGACCACGAAGAATGGCCCATTGTCACTATGCTTGTGGACAACAAAAAAAATGTTCTCCCCAGTGCAGCCAATTCATACTCAGTGCCTCATACAGAGCTAGCTCTGTTCGCGAAGGCAGCTTGTGTTTTCTACGAAAACGCCTTTTCCGTTCTCAAATTTTCTCAACCTGTCGATTTCGAGGAAGTGAGACAAGCTCTCTCTCATGAACAGAAAATTTATCTGGATAACTATAGTGTTCTGGATTCCATCTCTCTGTTGATCCAACAAACGGATGGCTATATTTCGAAGAATGAGCCGTGGAAACTGGCGAAACGAACCACTGATGAAGATCGGCGCAGGTTATCTGAAGTTCTCTATAACGCCGCCGAATCCATCCGCATCATCACCGGGCTCCTCTACCCCATCCTTCCCTACTCCACCGCGAAGGTATGGGCCCAGCTAGGCCTCGGCGAGATCGAAGCCGCCGCAAAATCCGGCCAGCTGAACAACCTCACCTGGGGTGGCCTCCAACCCGGCACAAAGCTCGGCCCCCTCGGCCCCATCTTCCCCCGCGCCGACAAAGGACTCATCCAGATCATGACCGACGCAGAACAGAACAGCGCTCCACCCATACCGTCAAAGCTCGTCGACGAGAAGACCACCCACACCGCGCCACCGCCCGACAGCTCCAGCCATCCCGGAGCCGCGCCCCGCACCAGCGGTCTTCCCAACCAAAACGCCGGAAGCCACGTCGGCGGCTCCGGCTCCCCGGTGGCTGAGCTCTCCCGCCCACCCGCACCTCACTCCGAGGCACCCGCCTCTGGAATCTTCGCCACCGCCCCTGCCGCGGCTTCACCCGCTCCGGATAACTCTCCGATCACCATCGACGATTTCGTCAAAGTCGACCTCCGCGTCGCCAGGGTTCTCGTCGCCGAACGCATTCCCAAGGCCGACAAGCTCCTCCGCCTCGAGGTCGATCTCGGCTACGAAAAGCGCCAGATCCTCTCCGGCATCGCGCAGTGGTACGCCCCAGAAGACCTTATCGGTCGCCGCATTATCATCGTTGCCAACCTCGCCCCCCGCAAGATGCGCGGCCTCGAATCCCATGGCATGCTCCTCGCAGCCTCGCACGGCGAAGACGGCAAGCCCATCCTCGCCACCTTCGCTGACTCCGACGAGATCGAGCTCGGCTCCCGCCTCAAGTAACGTCGAATGGACAAAAGAGGACGACGTACCAAACAGTTGCGCCGTCCTCTTTACGCATCGCTACGACAAACTATGATTCCTGAAAAGCTGGCCTACTCTAGCAAACGCAGGTGTCAGCCTGGGCGAAGCGACCGAAGGGAGCGCAGCCGAAGGATCTGCGGTTCCAACGCCTTGACCGTCAAATCCATCTCAACATCAGAGGAACCACAGATGAAAGCATGGCAGCTCCAGGCCTTCGGGCGCGAAAACCTAGTCCTCAACGACATTCCCCAGCCCACGCCCGGCCCCGGCGAAGTCCTCGTCCGTATCGCCTCCGTCTCGCTCAACTACCGTGACAAACTTCTCTATGACGGCAACTACAATCCGCACCTCGAGTTCCCGATGACCCAGGTCGCCGATGCCGTCGGCGAGATCGTCGCCCTCGGCCCCGACGCCTCCCGCTTCAAGGTAGGCGATCGCGTCGTCACCAACTACTGCACCCGCTGGATCGACGGCCGCCCCACCTCCAAGGAATCCCTCTACACCCTCGGCAACGTCATGCCCGGCGCTCTCGCCGAGTACCTCGTGCTCACCGAGCAGGCCCTCGCCCTCGCACCCTCCTATCTCACCAACGACGAAGCTGCCGCCCTTCCCTGCGCCGGACTCACCGCCTGGTACTCCCTCGTCGAAAAAGGTGGCCTCACGTCGAAGCAAACCATCCTCCTGCAAGGCACCGGCGGAGTCTCCCTCTTCGGCCTCCAGATCGCCTCCGCCTTCGGAGCCACGACTATCGTCACCTCCTCCAGCGACGAAAAGCTCGATCGCGCCAAAACCCTTGGAGCCACCCACACCATCAACTACAGTAAGAATCCAGATTGGGAGAAACAGGCCCTCGCCATCACCAACAAAGAAGGCGTCGATCAGATCCTCGAGGTCGTCGGCGGTCCCAACCTCGCCCGCTCCATCAAAGCCATCCGCCCCGAAGGACAGATCTCAATCATCGGCGTCATCGAAGGCTTCGACGCCACCATCCCCATCTTCGGACTCATCCAGAAGCTTGGC
The DNA here is from genome assembly GCF_036877565.1 of Edaphobacter sp. HDX4. NCBI lineage: Bacteria > Pseudomonadati > Acidobacteriota > Terriglobia > Terriglobales > Acidobacteriaceae > Edaphobacter > Edaphobacter sp. HDX4. The sequence continues at coordinate 318 of NZ_JAEDXW010000025.1, read as the reverse complement.
ATCCTGCGCGGCATCACCGTCGGCCCCCGTCGCGCGCTTGAAGACATGCTGCGCAAATTCGACGAGCTCAAGCTCCGCCCCGTCATCGACTCGGTCTACTCCTTCGCCGACGCCCTCCAGGCCTACGACCGCCTCGAGCAAGGGCCCTTCGGCAAGATTGTCATCCGCGTCCGCGACTAACCCAATCATCGAAACCGAACGAATGGCCCATCATCGCCGCGAAGCGGCTAAGGTGGGCCATTCACGCGAGAGCACGAACCAGACGACTCTTCACTCCGCCCAAGCTTTTCACTTCTACAACTGTCATCCTGAGCGAAG
>NZ_JAEDXW010000024.1:0-78511 GCF_036877565.1 Edaphobacter sp. HDX4 | reverse complement strand
GATCGCGTCGGCTACGGGACTACGGCTTTTAACGCCTTCACAATCGGGGTACAGAACGGTGTGGTTACGCTAGGAGGCGTTGCCTATGGCCCGACTGACCGGGACTCCGCAATCAGTCTCGTCTCCAATTTCCCCGGTGTAAAGGATGTTGTAGATAACATCGAGGTCGCACCGGTCTCACCTATGGATGACCGAATCCGTCTGGAAACGGCGAGGGCCGTGTATGGTGCGCCTCAATTGAATAAGTACGCAATCGATCCGGCGAAGCCTATCCGCATCACCGTGGTCAACGGAAACGTCACCCTCTCAGGGATGGTGGATAACCAAGCAGATAAAGAAGTCGCGAACATCCGAGCCAATAGCGTTCCCGGTGTTTTCAAAGTGACCGACAATCTCCAGGTTGCTGGAGCCGCTGGAGCTTCTGAGGAAAAACCCAAGAGCGGTTCGAAAAGGTATTAAGTTTAGGGGCTGCAGAGAATATGTGCTCTCGCAGCCCGTTGTCTTTTAACATGGATCCATGGGCTTGTGGAAGAGTACGGTAATTACGCTTGAAATGATCAAGTGGGAGCACTCGATTTTTGCGCTCCCCTTCGCACTTACTGGAGCTGTTCTGGCGGCTGGCGCCTGGCCCTCCGTTCATGCCCTGATTTGGATCGTCGTATGCATGATTGCAGCACGATCAGCGGCAATGGCCTTCAATCGTCTCGTTGATGCCAAGCTGGACGCGGCGAATCCCCGAACTGCGAATCGAGCCCTGCCGGCGGGAGCATTGACGACCGGCTTTGTCGCTGGCTTCGTATTTATTTCGGCTGCCGTCTTCCTTCTGGGAGCAGCGATGCTGAATCGCCTGACGCTGCAGTTAGCGCCTTTCGCGCTCCTGGTTGTTCTGGTCTATAGCTACATGAAGCGAGTCACTCGCTGGTCCCACTTGATTCTGGGTCTGGCTCTCGGCATAGCTCCCTCTGCTGCGTGGATCGCAGTCCGCGGTTCGTTCGATCCAAGGATCGCTATTCTCACGCTAGCCGTTCTTCTGTGGGTTGCTGGATTTGATGTTCTCTACGCCTGCCAGGACTTTGAGCACGACCGTCGCGTAGGGCTCAACAGCGTGCCTCAATCTTTCGGTCTCGAAGTTGCGTTCTGGATTGCCCGCTCGATGCATATTGGCATGCTTGCTACCTTGTATTGGCTGGCAACTGCCTTCCATCTGGGCACGATTGCGATGATTGGAATCGGGGTGGTGGGGCTTCTGCTGCTTTATGAGCATCTCATCATTTCGCCTGAGGACATGCGACGAATGAATGCGGCTTTCTTTACCCTTAACGGCATCATCTCGGTTGTCTTCTTTGTCTTTATCGCAGCCGATGTCTTGCTTCGTCGATAAAAAAGCCCGCCAGAATTGGCGGGCTGTAGTAGTTATTTTTGGAAAGAGCTAAGTTTAGTGCCGATCGCGCATGTCATCCAGCTTGGCGTTGATGTTGTCCTTCATGTTTTGCGCGTTGTCGACGACGCGATCACGCGTACTGTCAGTGCGCGCTTCAGACCGGGCTGCTGCATCCGCTCTTTTTTCGTCTGCAACATCCTTTGCGTTGCCCCAGGTCTCTTTCGCGTCACCTTTGATCTGCTCGGCTGCGCCCGAATTAGCAAGGCTTTGATCATTCACCGCCTCGCCAACCTTCTGCTTGATCGCGCCTGAAACCTGATCGAATTTTCCTTCAACAGTATCTTTATTCATGACGAACTCCTGTAACTTCTTCGCTGGAAACCCGTTGCATCGTTACCTTCTCGCGGTTATGCCGTTCGCCGCCGGTGCTATAAAGCTCGACGCCCGCTTAGTAGATTGAAGATCAAAACGATGATGGCTAACACCAGAAGGATATGGATCCAACCGCCCAGCGTGTAGCTGCTGACCAACCCTACAACCCAAAGAATGAAAAGAATTATCGTAATCGTCCAAAGCATATGTAGCTCCTGAAAAGGGATAGATGCGCCTTTGCACTTCCGTCAGCCCTGAAGCTGCACACAAGCGGGCTTCCTGTTGTAAGTTGCCGCTGAGGCGGTGGAGGTTGCCATTCGTGAATAAAATAAGGAAAGCAAAGGAGAACGCCTTTTTGCGAATTGCCATTCAGGGTGAACTAGGTTCCAACAGCCATATGGCTACTATGTCGATGCTGGACAACGAGGTTGCGGAGATCCGCATCGTGCCGTGCAACGTGTCGGCCGAAGTTATGGCCCGGGTTATCTCTCGCGATGTGGACGCGGCAGTTTTGCCCATCGAAAACAGCCTGCACGGTTCCGTAGCGGAACACTACGATCTCCTGCTGGAACTCGACGTACGGATTGAGCGGGAGAGTCTTCTGCGCATCCGTCATAACCTCATCGCGGGCCCGGGAGTGACGCTCTCCCAGATCCGGCGAGTCATCTCCCATCCTGTCGCTCTGTCGCAGTGCAGGAAGTTCCTGGCATCCCAGCCGCAGCTTGAGGTCATGCCTTTCTACGACACGGCGGGAAGCGTTAAGTACCTGATGGAGCAGAAGCTCACCGATTGCGCCGGAATTGCTCCAGAACTTGCCGCCGTCCAGTACGGAGCGGAGATCCTGATCCCTTCGGTAGAAGATCACACCCAGAACTTCACGCGCTTTCATCTTGTTCGGCGAAGCGACGATCCGTTCCTGATAGCTACTCAAGAACCGGAGAACAAAATGAGTCTTGCGTTCGCCATCGAGCACCGTCCGGGAACCCTGGTCTCAGCTTTGGAGAGACTCGCATGGGCGGGCGTCGACCTGACGAAGATCGAATCCAGGCCTGTGCCCGGAAGTCCCTGGGAGTACGTGTTTTACGTAGATGTCCGCTTCGACACCCCGGCAAAAGCTGAGGCCGCAGTGGCCGCTCTCACCGAACATTGCCGAATGGTGAAGGTGCTTGGCAGATACCACGCCGCTTCTTTTACGCCTGAGTGAGCCAGTCGTATTGATCCTCAGTCAGCGGAACGACAGAGAGGCGAAACTGGCGAAAGAGGATCGAGCCCTGGAAGACGCCTGCCTCCCGAATCTCAGCAAGAGGCTTCTCGCGCTTCAGCCGGCGCACGGGAGAAATCCTTACGATAGGGTTTTTCGGGTCTGCGGCATCGACGGAGACGACCTTTGCCGTACCGACCGCCGCTTTGCCGATATTGGAGTGATAAATCACAAGCTTGTCGCCCTTCTTCATATTGCGAAGCGTCATCAACGCCTGATTGTTGGAGATCCCATCCCAGGTCGTCTCGCCGTCACGAAGAAGGTCATCAAAAGAGTATTTATCGGGCTCAGTCTTCAGAAGGTATGGCATGTTCACAGGTTACCGCGCAACGAGTAGGTTCCTGTAGGGGAAATTGTTAACCGCCCAGGTCAATCAATCGGACTTCAGCTAACGGCCGTCGTAGAAATCTCGAGCCCAGTCGCTGAAACTTCTCGATCGAGTCCGTAGCGTAGAAGACGCACTCCGGCCCTGTCATCCCTTCCCCGGCGTGTGACCCCGGCGCAAGTAGACTCACAGCCTGCGCAGTCGCCGCTGCTGAATCGATGATCTGCATCCTGTGGTGAAGGTTTTGAAGCGTTGTCTCTATCAGCGGTGTCAGCAGCGGATAATGAGTGCATCCGAGCAGAAGAATGTTCGCCGACGGCGCTTGTTCCAGAGCCTCCAGCAGGTAGATGCGCAGGACATCGAGCGTTACAGTTTTTTGCGCTGGTTCTTCCAGCCAGCCCTCTTCGACCAGCGGAACAAGCAGTGGGCACGCCTTCTCGATAGAACGGAGTCCGAGTTCAGTGAGGTTGCGCGTATACGCTCCCGATTGCGTCGTAGCTGCTGTCGCAAGAAGCACGACCTCGCTTCCACGAATACCGGCTGGGCTTGCACTTGCTGCGGCCAGTGCCGCCCTTGCGCCTGGTTCAACTACGCCAATCACAGGGATGGGCAGGGCTGCTCGAATCTGATCTAACGCCAGCGCTGTAGCGGTGTTACAGGCAATCACCAGCAGTTCAGCTCCCTGATCGACAAGGAACTTCGCGCTCGAGATCGCATATCGCGCGATCGTCTCACGGGATTTGGATCCGTAGGGAAGCCGCGCCGTGTCGCCGAGATAGACATAGCGAGCGTCAGGAATACGCGGTAGAAGCTCGCGAAGTACAGTCAGGCCGCCAAAGCCCGAATCGAAGACACCAATCACCTTCATGGCTGTGCTGCTGCCTCGCTTGGAGCGGTTCCGCGCGTCGATGTGTCGACCAAAGCGTACGGATGATCGAGTCCAGCATGCCCTGAAAGAGTAGCCCGCGCCTGTCCATCGACCAGAAACCTCACCTTTCCGAAGTCAGGAAAGGCTGCGTGCAGCGTCCCTATGATGGAATCCAATGTAAGTTGTTCGACCTCGATGCCGGAAGGATGGCTGTCCGCAAACGCTCCCCTGAGACTGACCAGAATGGTTCCATCTGACCCGGAACGCGACTCATTCTCCAGCAGGAAGACATCGTCTACCGCTGCACCGCTCTGAAGCGGATGAGCGGAATCGGGCTGCGAGTATTGGGTAAGCAGGTTCTCAAGGAGTGCGCGCGCCCGCAGAGAGGGGTCTTGGGGTAGAGAGACCTGGGACCGGACCGGTCGGATCGCTCCATCAGAATCAGATGCGACATATAACGTAACTTCTTCGGTCGCCGCAGTCGTAGGCGCCGCCAGGGGCGTGGCATTGTTGAGGGCCGTCAGACGTTTATGAGCTTGCTGGCAGCCTCGCAGCATGAAAGCAGCCATTAGCAGAATGCAGCCGACAAGGCTCCAAAAGACGATGCGCTGATACCGCGGGATCATTGGGAAGCTCCTGCGCGCGCAGCCGGTACCGAGGCGGGCGCTGGAGCGTTGTGCGTTCGGAAGGAGGCGATCCCCGCCGACACAGACGTCGCGATTCGCTGCTGATAGGCGCTATCCGATGCTGGTGTGGCTTTGCCCGTGCTTTGCATGGGCGCCACTTCTACCGCAACTGCCGGACAGATGAGATTGTCGATAGGCGGAACTGAAGATCGCAGGAGCAGGACGGGAATGTGGTTTTCCTGAAGGCTAAGTCCAATCTCATTGGCAAGCTTGATGCTCATGCCAATCGCGGTCTCCTGCGCCTCATTCCACCTCGGCGCGTGACTGACTGACTTCGAATCCGGCTCTGTCAGTGTCGAGGTCACGATGTGAATGCCGGAACCCGCGGCAGTGGCGTGGAGGATGACGCATGCCAGGGGCCGGACGTGGTTCGCTATACCTGCTCTCACGTCCGTTGTGAGCTCATCGGAAGGATCCGAATCCCGGGTCGACATTACAGTAAATCCCTGTGCCGCCAGAGCCGGTCGCAACTTCTGTGCAAACGACAGCGTTACATCTTTTTCGGCAGCGCTGCTTGAAAGTTGGGCTCCGCTGTCAGGACCTCCATGAGCTGGATCAAGGACGATCAGGTTGCGATAAAAGGCGGGAGGGGGTTTCGGGGGGGCGGGAGCGGTGTGCTCCACCGCATTACTGCCTGCTGACGGCTGGGGTGCGGCAGGGGTCTGAGCCGACAAAGCACCGCCGGCTGTCAGCAGGAGGATCGTCAGCGTAGAGATGAGGTCGCAGGTTCGAGTCACGGTTTGGGGAGTCTTAAGATCCGAAAGATGAGGACCTCGCATCTCTGGAGTCCAGAGTCAGGCGCATTGGCGCTGCGAGGTCCCGAACACTAATCGAGTGCGTAGATCGCTAATCCACTCAGTAGTTTGGGATAAAAATCAGTGGACTTCTGGGGCATGACATCTCCTGCCAGGGAGACATCCTTGAGCTGTTCGAGCGTAATCGGCTTGATTAAGAATGCGATATTCGCATCTCCCTGGGTGACCATCGAGGCTGCTTCATCTGCTTCGCGTAGATAGCTTACGCTTCCAAGTCGGGTAATGGTCTCCTGATCCAGTCCAAGCAGCTTGTCCAGAACCACGCGGTGCAGCTGCACTACATCCAGCTGACGTTGTCTTGCTGGCAGATCACTGAGTAAGGCATCGATAGCCTCGCGCTTGGCGGTCAGCAGGTAGCTACCATCAATCGTTACTGCGAGAAAGGCGGTCTTGTCTGTCCTTGAAAGCACGGATACGTCGTGCGAAGGCAGCTCCTGAATGTCGAAGTAAGCGCTTGCGCGAGTGATGAAATCGGGCGAAGAGAATCCCTCAATTCCGTGCACGACCCGATGGGTGGGCAGGATAGTGATTCCGGGAGCGTCCATGTTCACGAAGGTCATCATCATCGCCGCTTCAGGAAAGGGCGGTACTGGCAGATGGCCCGGGGAGAGCTTCTCGTCTTCGTCCCGCGGCTGGTTCAATGGAAGCTTCAACTGCGCCGAACGCTCCTTCGCATAAGCCACCGAAGTTTCATAGCGATGGTGCCCGTCCGCGATAATCAGCTTCTTGTCCGCCATAGCCGTAACCAGCAGATTGATTAGGGTCGGATCGGTAAGCTTCCATACGCGGTGTACGACGCCGTACTCATCCGTAATTGCCAGGTCCGCTGGATTCGTGTCCTGGTCATTCGGCCCCCTCACTCCGAAGATCAACTTTTCCGCCGTGAACGCCGGGTCAGAGTAGAGCATGTAAATCTGCTCGCAATAAGCCCGAGTCGCCTTGAACAGGCTCATACGATCGCTCTTGTGCTTAGGAAAGGTCTGCTCGTGCCGGTAAACCACGTGTTCGGCATAGTCGTAGAGGTGACCCAGGGCGATGAAGCCCCTTCGTTCCCGCACCTCGTTCGTGTGAGGAACCGTATAGGTCTGAGAGTATCCATACAGGGCTGGCTCGGACTCCTCCTGCAGAACGCCTTCTTTGCGCCAGGAATTGAGCGCCTCCGCTGCCCGGGAATAGACATTCTCCTGCTCTGTGTCGCCGGGCAGGTGTTTGCCCAGGATGACGCGTATCAAGTTATACGGGCTCGACTCGTAATACCGGTCCTGCATGGCGGGCGAGATCTTGTCGTACGGCTGTGTGACGACGTCTTCCATGTTGACGCGAGCAGGGTTGTAGCGAAGTGCGCGGAAGGGGTAGATGCGGGCCATGCGGTCTGTTTGAGTCTCCCTCGTAAATGAATGGTATGAAGTGATTGTACGGGGCGGCGCAGGCAAGTTGCTCCAGGCGTCCGATCAGTGTTTGCAAAACGGTGACAAAGAACCAAAAAAAAGCGTCTATACATTTGGAAGGACGCCCGATTCGGCAGATTCGGTGTATAGTCTGCGGACGGAGCTTCTATACGGCGTTCGGTGGATCCGTATATGACCGGAAAGCTCTCAGATGCATCGTTCAACCGGGTAGGACAGGTCGCGGAGATGACCACGGTATGCGGGATGAGAATACAGCGTATTGTTTCCGGCAGGCTTTAGCCGAGTCGCTGGGCAGGGTAGCTCGGCTACTCCGGCTTGCCTCTGTAGCGTGGATCGTTCTAGCCATGCTCGCGGGTGCAGGGGCGTATCGCGCCTCGGCTCAGGAGAATCCTCTGGGCGAGGTTCACACGCAACCTCCTCCACCTCCTCCCAAATCCCCTGATGATTCCAAACCAATCGTCGAAGGTGCTGGAAATGTTGCTGCGAGTGGAACCTCCCGGCGCGATGCCCGGCTCAGAGTGGATGTCAATCTGGTGCTTGTACCGGCGACCGTGACCGACCCGCTGAATCGGCTTGTAACGGGCCTCGAGAAGGAAAACTTCGAGGTATATGACAATAACGTCGGCCAGATCATCAAGAGCTTCTCTACAGAAGATGCTCCCGTAACGATCGGGATCGTCTTCGATCTCAGCGGCAGCATGAACTCCAAGTTCAACCGCGCGCGTCGGGCGCTCAGCGAATTCCTTCGTACCTCCAATCCGCTGGACGAGTTTTTTGTCATTGGTTTCAACGATCGTCCAGCCGTTATCGTCGACTACACCTCGGACATCGATGACGTCGAGGCTCGCATGGTGATGTTGAAGCCCGAGAACAGAACCGCACTGATCGACGCGGCCTACCTGGGAATCACAAAGCTCCGCGATGCGAAGTACGAGCGCAAGGCGCTCCTCATCATCTCGGACGGCGGCGACAACCGGAGCCGTTACACAGAAGGGGAGCTGCGCAGGGCCGTTCGTGAAAGCGACGTGCAGATCTATTCGATTGGGATCTTCGACCAGTATGCGCCGACCCAGGAAGAGCAGCTTGGACCGGTTTTGCTGAGCGATATCTGCGATATGACGGGCGGCAGAATGTTTCGCGTGGGAGACATCGCGGACCTCGGTGATATAGCAACCCGCATCAGCGCGGAGCTGCGGAACGAGTATGTTCTCGGCTATCGGCCGTCCGATATCAAGAAGGATGGCAACTGGCGTAAATTGAAGATACGACTCGTGCCACCGCCGGGGCTTCCGCCCCTGACGGTGCATAATCGCCAGGGGTACTATGCACCTTCGGAGTAAAGTTTTGCCGTGCGCGGCAGCTTCAGGAATATTGCTGGCAGGGCTGGTTACGGCGAGTTCAGGTGGGGAGACACTGCAATCGACAGGGGGAGCTGCGCGGAACCCATCCGCACAGATCTCTCAGCCGTCGCTCACGGTGGATCGCGATCCTGTAGCGTCGCCCGATCCTGACAAGCCGTCCTCCCAGCCAGGATCCTCGCAGGGTCCGGAAGGACCTGCTGGCCCCATTCAGCGCGGCGCGGGTGGAAAGTACACGCTGAGAACAGATGCCTACGAGGTCCGGTTGAACGCGACAGTTCTGGACTCCGACGGCAGGTCTGTCCTTACCTTGAACAAAGACGACTTTCGGGTCTTCGAAGACGGAGTTCCTCAGACGATCGCCTCCTTTCGACATGAGGATCTCCCGGTTTCGCTGGGGATTCTGATCGACAGCTCAGGTTCCATGTACGACAAGCGGGCAGCGGTAGAGCAAGCCGCTCTGGATCTGATCAAGCTCTCCAACAAGGACGATGAAGCCTTCGTGGTGGACTTCTCGTGGGAGGCCTTCATCGATACGGATTTCACCAATAACATCGACAAACTTCGCGATGGCCTGAGCTACATCAAGTCCAGCGGAGGCACGGCAGTCTACGACGCTCTGGTCGCGTCTGCGGATTATCTGACGAAGAATGCCAGGCATCCCAAGCAGGTTCTGCTCGTCGTCACGGACGGCGAAGACAATGCGTCCAGTGCATCCCTCGAGCAGGCCATTCGCCGTATCCAGGATCTTGACGGTCCGGTGATCTACTCCGTGGGACTGCTCTTCGGCCAGGACACGGATAAGAGAGAGTCACGCCACGCAAGGCGCGTCCTGGAGACCCTGAGCGAACAGACGGGAGGAGCTGCTTACTTCCCGAAATCTCTCAAAGATGTCGACTCCATTGCTGCCCAGGTGGCGCAGGATATCCGGACCCAGTACACCATCGCCTATCACTCGACCAAGTCTCCTACGCTTGGAGGATATCGGGAGGTTCACGTTGAGGCGAAGGCCAAGGGCATGGGTAAGTTGTCGGTCCGCACACGTACCGGGTACTATCCGCGCATCGTGTCGGATACCTCTTCTCCGGCGAAGACCGCGTCCAAATCGCAAGGAGCAGACACGCCGTAATCGGCCCTGAGAATGCGTACCGCAGAGACAATCACAGAGCTGGTGGGGAAGACCCCTATGGTGCGTCTGACGGCTCTCGAGCCTGAGCGCGGAGCCCAGATCTGGGCCAAGCTTGAGTACCTCAATCCCGGAGGCAGCGTGAAGGACCGGGCCGCTCTGGGAATCGTGCTCGATGCCGAGCGTCGAGGTGTTCTCAGGCCGGGATCGACCATCGTGGAGGCGACCGCTGGAAATACCGGCATCGGGCTCGCGCTGATCGGGGTCAATCGCGGATATAAAGTTGTGCTGTACGTTCCGGAGCAGTTCGCCGAGGAGAAGTGCATTCTCATGCGGGCTCTGGGCGCGACCGTAATACGGACCCCGGAGGCGGAAGGAATGGCAGGTGCGATCCAGCGCGCGCTCGATTTCGAACAGGAGACGCCGGGCGCCTTTGCCGCGCTGCAGTTTGAGAATCCGGCCAATCCTGACTTCCACGAGCAGACCACAGCGGTCGAGATCTGGGAGCAGATGGAAGGCCGGGTCGACGCGTGGATCTCAGGAGTCGGATCCGCGGGAACGTTCACGGGAGTCTCCCGCTTTCTGAAGAAACAGGATTCGAAGATCCTTTGTGCTGCGGTTGAACCGCAGGGCAGTATCCTGCAGGGCGGAGAGAGCGGTCCCCACAAAGTGGAGGGGATCGGGGTCTCGTTCATCCCGGCTACGTTTGATCCCAAGGTCTGCGACCGTGTCATTCGCGTGATGGATCCTCCTGCGTTCGAGATGGTGAAGCGACTGGGTGCCGAGGCCGGAGTTTTCGGCGGTTCGAGCGCTGGAGCGATGGTCTGCGCGGCAGTTGAAGTTGCGCGCGAACTTGGGCCCGGACAGCGGGTAGTGACGATGATCCCGGATTCGGCGGAGAGGTATCTGTCGAAGGGGATTCTTTAGTTGGATTTATATCCCGGCGAACCGCAGATGCTTCGACTCCGCTGCGCTCCGCTCAGGATGACACTTTGGTGAGGGGCAGGAATGACTGAAAAGAAGCTGGGCTTTGCAACGCGGGCGATCCATGACGGGCAGGAGCCGGAGAAGGTGACCGGTGCGGTCAATGTTCCGATCTTTCTGACCTCGACCTATCAACAGGAGGAGATCGGAAAGAACAGGGGCCATGAGTACGCGCGCCTGACGAACCCGACTCGCGACGCCCTCGAGGAGAGCCTGTGCTCGCTGGAGGGTGGAACCAGCGCGCATGTCTTTGCCTCCGGCATGGCCGCGATCACCGCGATGTGCACCATGATGAAAGCCGGCGACCACGTCGTCTGTTCGGACAACGTGTATGGCGGAACCCAGCGCGTCTTCGACAAGGTGCTGGCGAACTACGGTCTCACCTTTACCTATGTCGATACCAGCGTGGCCGAGGACGTTGCCGCGGCGATCCGTCCGGAGACGAAGCTGGTCCATATCGAAACCCCAACCAACCCTATGATGGCGATCACAGATATCAGCGCGGTCGCTGAGATCTGCCATGCGAAGGGGGTGGAGCTGAGCGTCGACAACACATTCTTATCGCCCTATCTGCAACAGCCGATCGCGCTGGGCGCCGATATTGTGATGCACTCGACGACGAAGTTTCTGAACGGCCACTCGGACGGGCTGGGCGGCGTCCTCGTTTGCACGAAGCCGGAGCAGGCGGAGCGCTTCCGATTTGTGCAGAAGTGCACGGGCGGCATCCTTTCGCCGTTCGAGAGCTACCTGCTGCTGCGCGGGATCAAGACGCTGGCCGTGCGGATGAAGCAGCACGATGCGAACGGACGCACGGTGGCGCAGTTTCTGGCCGGGCACAAGGCGGTCGAGAAGGTCTTCTATCCGGGGCTGAAGGAACATCCTCAGCATGAGCTTGCAGCGCGGCAGCAGAGCGGTTTCGGTTCGATGATCTCGATCGAGCTGGGTTCTCTAGAGCGGGCCAACGAGTTCGCGAAGCGGCTGCGGCTGGCGCTGCTGGCCGAGTCCCTGGGCGGCGTGGAGACGCTGGTCTGTCATCCGGCGACGATGACCCATGCGGCGGTCGGGGCGGAGGGCCGGGCGAAGCTCGGGATCACCGACGGGCTGATGCGCATCTCGGTCGGGATCGAAGAGGTTGAGGACATCATCGCGGATCTGGATCAGGCGCTAGGTGGGTAGCCCCCGTACCGTATTTTGCGCAAAGTCTTCCATTCATGGAACTTAGCGGGGTACTTCGGTGCTAAAGTATTCCAAACAATGGGCTTATAGGTAAAGTATTGAATTTGGAGGAGTCCACGCCAGAAACGCTCCGGATTCTTCCGGGGCTTCTTTTTGTTATTGAGTTAAGGATAGCAGCCTGAAGCGAACTAATCGGCAAAGCTATCTCTATGTGGCCTAAGTGCTTATAGGGGATTTGGTCTTGACAGATCGCCATTTGATCGACGCAATGTGCGACGAGGGAGAACGCTAAGCTTCTTCAGGCTTGCCGCTCCTATGTACGAGTTCCACGATGTGTTATTCGACTATCTCAAAATCAGGCAACTTGAATGTCTTGTCGAAGAATGGCTTCAGTGGCGCGTAGAGACGGAAGTAGACGAACCAGCCATCGTCTCCTACTGTCTTCATGTAGTTCGACTCGTATCCGGCAGGTGCTTTGGCGCCGACGTACAGATCAACCGAACCATCGGGGTTGCGCTTGAGGTCCTTGAGGCGGCTGTCCAGGTTTGCGGAGCGAAGCGTACCTTCACCGTTCTCATAAGGGCGGCAGGTGTTTTCGCTATAAAGCGTGAGCGCCCAGAACTGACCTACAGGAACGTTGGCCGGTACGTGAAGACGATAAGTTTTATCGGCACGCAAGAGATTGCCTTTGCTGTCGCGCTTCGTCGTCATGTAGACCTGACCGGCGCCGACGACTGGATTCACCATGCCCTTGCTGCTGGTGACGGCCTCGTAGAACCACGTTGCCCGTTGATCGAGCTCTACCTTGCCTTTGGTCTCCTGTTCAACCGAGAAATCAAAGCTCTTATACCAATGGGTTCCGGCCCAATAGTGCTCGGCGAAGCGCGGGTTCATCTGCAGATTGCGAGTCATCAACTCGCCCATCGCAGCACCCTCTTTCAGAATCTTCGTCTGGCGCTCATCGGGAGAGAAGGTCTTTCCTTTCACAATGCCGAGAGGCTCCAGCATGGCCATCCACGGCTTGTCCTGCTCGCGCACCGGCTCTTCGTTGACGATCTGCTGCAGGTGCTTCCAGTAGTCGAGGCCGCGAGGCGCAGTGGCCGACCAGGTACGTTTTTGTTCTCGATGAAATTGATCGGCATGGGGCTTCCTGCCAACCGCAGAGATCTTCAACTGCGATTTGAACTTGTCCTTGAAGCCCGGATCGTCTTCAAGCAGCCGCAATCCGAGGAAAATATTGTTTGTAGGCGATTGGAAGACGTAGATGCCCGCTTTTTTGTACTTAGCGGGATCGTCTTCAGGGCCAACGACAATGTACTTGCCGCCTTTGCCCTGATCCGGCCCGGTCAGTCCGAGATCGGTGATGGGGCGCTGCCAAAAGTCAAGAAAACCACCCGCGGTTTTGCCTGGGGGGTAATCGACGTAGACAGGGCCCTTCGAGAGATTGTCCCATTCAATGATGTACGGCGTGGTCAGGTAGCCGTGACAATTCCAAGCTTTTCGTTATAGCTGGCTAACACGGCGAAGGTCCCTCGAGCATTCGGGCCATAGGCCTGGTTCTGCTGATCTCGCCAGGTCGTGAAGCTGACCAGCGGTGTGGACCAAATGTAGGCCTGTGCCGCACGTTGTGTGTCCATGGTGTCAAACAGCTTCTTGGAGCTGTCGTCGGTGATGTAGTTGTCCTCAAGCTTCACCTCTCCATAAGGCGTCGCGATATTTTCAGTCCCTTTAACGGTGGCGTCAGCTAAGGAGACAGCGCTGCCGGACGAACGAGCTGCGGTCTGATTTCGCTGTGCGGACGGCGTGCAGGCTGTGAGGCCAAGGGCGGCGATGAGGGGGATGCCTACCTTCTTCATGCTGTCGCTCCTATGTGATTTTGAGACCGTTGAGTCACTATCGTCTTGAAAACTTGGGAGTCATGATTGCTGCACATTAAGTCAGCTTTATTGCTCCTTTTTACTTAGCCTCTTCGTCGTCATCTCTTTGAGCCCTGCATGGATGGAACACGTCTGTTTGGCCGTTGGAAGAGATCGGCTCAGAATCTTGCAAACCTTTCTATCACTACGTAGTTGGTCCGTCATGGCGGGGATGATTAATCGATAGGGTCAGAGACAAAAGCGGGCGTTCAGGAGTATGGTTTTTGGTGATAGCGGTATTAGTTTTGGTTATGGGGAGAGCGCGATGTTTCTGAACGAGGAGCAGGAGCAGTTGCGGAGAGAGGTAAGGGCGTTTGCGGAGAGGGAGATTGCGCCGCATGTGTCGGAGTGGGATGAGAAGAGCGAGTTCCCGCACGCGGTGGTGAAGAAGCTTGGAGAGATGGGGCTGCTGGGGGTGATCTTCCCCGAGGAGCTGGGCGGCGCGGGGATGGGGTATGTGGAGTACGTGACTGCGATCGACGAGCTGTCGCGTGTGGATGGAAGTGTAGGGATTATTGTGGCGGCCCACAATTCTCTCTGTACGAACCACATCATGCTGGCGGGAAGCGATGAGCAGAGGAAGCGATGGGTTCCGAAGCTGGCAAGCGGAGAGTGGCTGGGGGCCTGGGGGCTGACCGAGCCGGGGTCGGGCAGCGATGCGGGTGGGATGCGGACGGTGGCGGTGAAGCGCGGAGACACGTGGGTGCTGAACGGATCGAAGACCTTCATCACCAACGGAACGTATGCGAACTGCGCGGTGGTGCTGGCGGTGACGGATAAGGAGAAGGGAACGCATGGCGGGGTGTCGGCGTTTGTGGTGGAGAAGGGAACTCCCGGGTTCCGGCCAGGGAAGAAGGAGAACAAGCTGGGGCTGAGGGCGAGCGATACGGCGGAGCTGATCTTCGAGGAGTGCGAGGTTTCGGAGGAGAACCTGGTGGGAGAGCCGGGTGAGGGCTTCAAGGATGCGATGCGAGTACTGGATGGGGGAAGGATCTCGATTGCGGCGCTGAGCCTGGGAATGGGGCGGGGAGCGCTGGACGCGGCGGTGAAGTATGCGCAGGAGCGTCGGCAGTTCGGGAAGGCGATCTCGGAGTTTCAGGCGATCCAGTTCAAGTTGGCGGATATGGCGACGGAGCTGGATGCGGCCTGGCTGCTGACGATGCGCGCGGCGCAGATGAAGGATAAGGGAATGCGCGTCACGCGCGAGTCGGCGATGGCGAAGCTGTATGCGAGTGAGGCGGCGTGCAGGATCTGCGATGCTGGAGTGCAGATCCATGGGGGGTACGGGTTTATTAAGGATTATCCGGCGGAGAAGTTTTACCGGGATGTAAGGCTGTGTCCGATTGGTGAGGGTACGAGCGAGATTCAGCGGATGGTGATTGCGAGGGAGCTGCTGGGGAAGGCTCCGAGCCGGGGGTGAGGGTTCGAGCTTCGCTCGAATAGCCCATCTTAGTGACGATGAAGCCGTCGCGAAGATGGGCACCCGGTTGTGTGGCTATGCATCATTTCAAGTTAGAGAAGCAGGTTTCTCCACTCCGCACCGGACGATGAAGCTGTCGGTGCTTCGGTCGAAATGGCAGTGTCTTCTTTTTGGAAGAAGACACTGTCTCTGAGGCATCGCTGGTTATCCGAACCAAAAGATGGTCATCGCAGCAAACAGATGGAACCCGCAGCTGACAACTAGTTGTTCTCTTCTTCGCTCGTGAGCTGGGGAACGTTGATGCCTTTGCCGAGGTTGATGAGGCCGGCCTGGGCGTAGGTGAGGAGTTTTTCGCGGGTGTCGACGATGTCGAGATTGCGCATGGTGAGCTGGCCGATGCGATCTCGGGGAGAGAAGACGGAGTCACCCTTCTCCATGGTGAGGCGCTCGGGTTTGAAGGTGAGGTTGGGCGACTCGGTGTTGAGGATGGAGTAGTCGTTGCCGCGGCGGAGCTCGAGAGTGACCTCGCCGGTGATGGCCTTGGCGACCCAGCGCTGGGCGCTCTCACGCAGCATGATCGACTGGGGATCGAACCAGCGGCCCTGGTAGAGCAGGCGGCCGAGCTTGCGGCCGTTTTCACGATAGAGCTCGATGGTGTCTTCGTTGTGGATGCCGGTGATGAGGCGCTCGTAGGCGGCGAAGAGCAGAGCGAGGCCGGGGGACTCGTAGATGCCGCGGCTCTTGGCCTCGATGATGCGGTTCTCAATCTGATCGCTCATGCCGAGGCCATGGCGGCCGCCGATGCGGTTGGCTTCGAGCAGAAGCTCCACGGAGTCGTGGAAGGTGGTGCCGTTGAGGGCGACAGGCCAGCCCTCTTCGAAGCGAACGGTGACCTCTTCGCGCTTGATGTCTACATCGTCACGCCAGAAGGCGGTTCCCATGATGGGGACGACGATCTTTACGCTGCTATTGAGGTGTTCGAGGTCTTTCGCTTCATGGGTGGCGCCGAGGATGTTGGAGTCGGTCGAGTAGGCCTTTTCGGCGGACATCTTGTACTCGAAGCCGGACTGGCGCATGAACTCGGACATCTCGGCGCGTCCGCCGAGCTCCTCGATGAAGGCGTCGTCGAGCCACGGTTTATAGACCTTGAGGTCGGGATTGACGAGGAGACCGTAGCGGTAGAAGCGCTCGATGTCGTTGCCCTTGTAGGTGCTGCCATCGCCCCAGATGCTGACGTCATCCTCTTTCATCGCGGCGACGAGCATGGTTCCAGTGACGGCGCGCCCGATAGGAGTGGTGTTGAAGTAGGTAACTCCAGCGGTGGTGATGTGGAAGGCTCCGCACTGAAGCGCGGCGATACCCTCGGCGACGAGCTGCGGACGGCAGTCGATGAGGCGGGCCTCTTCAGCGCCGTACTCGAGGGCCTTGCGCGGGATCTGCTCGTAGTCGGACTCGTCGGGCTGGCCGAGATTGGCGGTGTAGGCGTAAGGGATGGCGCCCTTTTTCTTCATCCAGTGAAGAGCAGCGCTGGTGTCGAGGCCGCCGGAGAACGCGATACCAACCTTCTGGCCGGCAGGGAGATGCTGAAGAATATTCGACACGATGAGGGATCCTGGAGCGAGAAATTTAGGGAGTGCGGTTTAAGTATCGGCGCTGGGTTAAGAGCGAGTCAACTTTCAGGGGATCGATTGGGCGGACGGCGGCTTTGCTCGCAGTTCCGGAAGAGAAGCAGATCCCTCCACTCCGCTGCGCTGCGGTCGGGATGACGGGGGAGGGAAGATTGCAAGCTCCAGTCGGAATGACAGTCGGAAGGGTAGATTGCAAGCTCCGGTCTGAAAGGCCGGTGAGGCGAGGGTCAAGGTCAGACTTCGAAGTGTTCCCAGCGCTCGCGCACGCTGTCCATGAGGTTGTCGAACCTGGGCGTGTGGCGAATGGGAGCGAGAAGCGGATCCCACCGGCTGATCATGGGGTAGTTGATGAAGCCTTTGCTCGCTGCCTTTTCAATCCAGGCGATGGCTTCGGAGGGTTCGCCGATGAGCGCGAAGCACTGGGCGACGTTCCAGGAGTAGTGCGGGTCGCACTCGGCGATCTGGAGCAGGTCCGTTGTGGCTGCGGCGGTGAAGGCCGGGCGATCTCCTAGGAGAGCGGCCTGCATCACGGCTCCAAGCTGAGAGAAGAAGTGAGCAGGGTCGATCTGCTGGATGGCCTGGAACTGCGCGACTGCCTCCTGATCGCGACGAAGCAGGGCGAGAATCTGCCCGCGGCACCAGAGCAGCATGGTGTTGGAGGAGTCGAGACGGATGGCGTCCTCGAAGGAGGGCAGAGCGTCGGAGAACTCGCCTGCCATCAGCGAGAGCAGGCCGGGGATAAAGCGATAGACGGGAGTGAGGGGATCGATCTCGAGGATGCGGCGCGCGAGAGGCATGGCGGCGTGCGCTTTGCCGCTGAGTCCGCAGACGGCGGAGTACCAGCTCAGAGTATCGGAGTCGTTAGGATCGGCGGTGATGGCCAGCTTGAGCAGATGAACGGCGCGCTGGCTGTCACCTTCCTGGACGCTGATGAGCCCGAGCAGACGGTGAGCGTGAGCGGATTCGGGATCGACCTCAAGCGCCTGATTGGCATAGTCGCGAGCCTTTGCCAGATACGTCACATCGGAGGAGATGCCTGCATTGACGTACTGCCAGTAGACCTGACCTTTGGCTGCGAGCAGGAGAGCATTCTTGCCGACGATCCTTTCGCCGGTTTCGAGGAACTCCAGAGCGCGGGCGAGGGCGTCCTCGGAGTAGTTGAGGATCTCGTGCTTGGCCATCAGGTAGTAACGGTATGCCTCGACGTCCGGCAGTGGCCGGTCGTGCATCTGGCGGTCCTCGGCCGGGGTGAGCTTGATCTTGAGGGCGGAGACGATCTGGCGCGAGATGTTTTCCTGAATCGCGAAGACGTCATCGAGCGTGCCGTTGTACTTTTCAGCCCAGAGAAGGGATTGGCTCTCGGGATCGATGAGCTGCGCCGTGACCCGAATATTGGCTTTGCCATCGCGCGAGGTGTTGTTGATGCGAACGGATCCCTCAAGGACGTAGCGCACATTGAGGTCGCGAGCGATCTTGCGCGGAGAATCGTGAGTTCCCTTCAACTGCATGGCTGAGGCGCGGCAGATGATGCGCAGGGCGCGGACGCTGGAGAGATCGGTGATGATCTCCTCGGTAAGGCCATCGCAGAAGTAGTCGGTGTTGCTGTCCGCGGGCATGGTGGTGAAGGGGAGGACGAGCACCGATGGCTCGTCTACATTGTGCCGGTAGTCAACAAGCAGTGTGGGAAGGGCAACGGTGTAGCTGGAGCGAACCTTTGAGAACGGCTCGAGCGCCGCGAGAAACTGTGCGGCATCCTGGAAGCGATCGCCGGGGTTCTTGGCGAGCGAACGATCTATCAGTTTCCGAACATCTGCCGGAAGGTCGGTGCGGAAGTCGGAGAGCGGACGCGGCGGCTCATGGAGGATCGCATCGAAGACGGCGTAAGGGGTCGTTCCCGGAAAGGGCAGCGAGGTGGTGAGCATCTCGTACATGACGACTCCGGCGGCCCAGAGATCGGCGCGATGGTCGACGGGGCGGGAGAGCACCTGCTCGGGAGCCATGTAGCTGATGGTGCCGACGAGAACGCCGGTCTCGGTGAGAGCCCGGGCGATATGGGGACGACGAGCCAGTCCGAAGTCGACGATCTTGATCTCGCCCTCGGGATTGAGGATCAGGTTCGACGGCTTGATATCTCGATGGATGATTCCCTTTGAGTGGGCGTGCTGCAAACCCGAGAGGAGCTGGATGGCAACGAGGGCGGCGTCGGAGAGACTGAGCGAGCCGCGAGTGATTCGCTGGGCAACCGTCTCGCCTTCGTAGAAGGCCATGACAAGGATGATCTGTCCGTCTTCAAGCTCCTCGATGTGGTGGATGCGACAGATATTGGGATGGTCGAGAACACAGGCAGCGCGGGCCTCCTCGAGGAGACTGCGCTTGAGAACAGGATCGGCGAGGGAGGAGGGTGAGACGCTCTTGAGAGCCACCGTGCGGTGAAGGAGGAGATCTTCCGCCTTGCAGACCACACCCATGGCGCCTGAGCCTAAATGCTCAAGAACCCTGTAGTTCGAGATGGTCTGTCCTTTGATCATTGGCTGACCAGGTTTTCTCTACGATGCTCGAAGCGTGCTGAGCCTGATCTCGGGAGAGGTGGCGTGGAGTGCCAGCAGCTCTTCAAAGACGGAGGCGACCGCATCGATGGTGTGAAAGGCGCTGAGCGCGATGTACATCTGCTGGTCATCGGAGAGCGGCATGGAGTCGAGTGTGCGATTGAGGTCCGCGATGTGGTTTGGATCGTTATCCGCGTGCGCAATGAGGCAACGGAATGCGGTCGAAGGAAGCCGCGTACGCTTCCGTATGGCTTCGAGCTGGTCGGTGAGTGGAGGGTATCCCTCGAGAACGATCAGGTAGCCGAAGACGGCAACGGGATGAATGTGGAGCGCCCAAAAGTACTGGGCTCCAAGCAGCGATACGACCGCTGGCACCGGAGGGGTGGCAGCCACTTCCTCAGGGGAGATGCCGAGGGTCTGGATGTCGTCGAGAAGCCAGTCGTCGTGGTCTTTCTCTTCGAGGATGTGCTGATCGAGATAGGGCGCCATGATGCGCGCGACCGGATCTTCCGTCAGAGCCAGCGCTCTGTCTCGCGCGGTCTGCATCAGGTGGAGCCCTCCACCCATGACACGATGCAGCTGAACGAGGAACAACGGCAGCAGACGCGCCAGCTCCGGATGCGTCCAGAACTGGTCGCTGGCGGAGTTGAGCCGACCTTCAGCAAGACGGATTTTAGCCCAGAGGATGTCGCTGTTTGAGGAGAGCATTTGCAAGAACCTGAGAGAGCCGGATGAGCTGTGCTGCGAGGGCCGCGGGATGCGCCAGCCCTCACCTGCGAGCGAATCGAGCGAGAGCCGGTTAGACCGGGAAGTTGGGACGAGCGCTGGCCCGGGTGGCCAGTGGAGCGTCACCCATCTTCTTTCTCAGCTTGATCAGTGTGCTTACCTCGGAGGCGCTGAGCTTGTTGATCACGGCGTGATCGTGGTCAGCAACATTCTCCTGGGGGATGACGCCCGCTGCCGTCAGACGTTCGATATTGGAGACCTTCGGCGCGGACTTCTTCTTTACTGCCTTTTTCTTCGCCGGGGCCTTGACGGCCTTCTTTGCTGGAGCTTTCTTTACAGCCTTCTTCTTTACAGCTTTCTTAGTTGCCACGGTCTTTCTCCTTTTAGGCACAAACGTTATGGCGCCAGACTTACATGAGCCCGAAAACAACAGGAATGCGATTGAAGCTTGGCCAATTGTATACGTGATGCATGGACCAGGTGGGAGGCATTTGCGAAGAACTTCGTCGTCGCTGTAACTGCTACCGGGAGGTGCCTGAAGCGGTCGAGATCTCGACGAAGTTGCGACCTGCATACAGCCGGAAAGAGCCGGTTACGGGGGCGGCCAAGATCTGCAGCGGGGTGGGGCGGTGGAGCTCGGCGTCATGGGTCGAAGCAACGGTGAAGAGGTCGTGGCCGCCGATATCCATCACGACGAATTTGTTCCCGGCGACGAAGCCACAGCCATAGGCTCCGGGGGAGAGAGGATGGCCGCCGATTTCAATCGGGGATTCCGTGATGAGGTAGGCCTGATATTTCTGCTGGACGGAGCTGGAATAGCCAGACGTATCGACGAGAGCAGTCAGCAGGAGGGCATCTTTCGAAAGCCGGATCCCTGCCGAGTTACGAGCCTGAATGGAGGCGGACTGGCCACGGAAGAAGACCGAGGGTGGAAGCACGGCTCCAGCTTCTCCCGATTTCATAATTGTGGAGGCGGAGCTGGAAGCTGCCGTCTGTGAGATGCCGAAGGGCGTGCAAACGAGGACAAGGGCGATCGCAACAATCAGGAGGCGGCGTGGCATGCGCTGCCATCGTACTTCTGTTCTTCAGGCGCCGCAAGAAGCGAAACAGGCTCGAACCTCAGTCGCCGCTTTTGAGAAGGATGGCCGCGGGCTGCCGCGCCGACCCATGCTTTCTAGAGGGCGACTTCGCGGCGGGTGCGCTGATCTGCAGCCGATTAAGAACCGGATCGGGATCGTAGTCTCGGTATGCTGCTGCTGCGGCACGTTTTTTCGCGGCCGTGGCCAATAAATTTTTCATCTGCAGGTAAACGCCATTGGTCCAGCCAAAACCCACCACGTTGCTTTTGTAGCCGGTCGCCACGGCCACGTTGGCCGATCCGCTTACGACGTTGTACTTCTCGCGGATGGTTCTGTCGTGGAGGAAGTTATCGAGAATGGTGGCTGAGAACTTGGAAGCAATGCGTTCTGCGTCCGAGGTGAAGCCGTACTGCGACAGTCCCTTCACAGTGAGCCAGGTGGTGGGTGCCCAACCGTACGGAAGGTCCCATTGGGTACCGGAGTCCAGATCGCTCATGGCGATGCCCCCGGCTCGCTCCATCAGGGGAAGATGGAGGCGTAGCGCAGCGGCCTGCGCCGGAGTCGCCAATCCTGCCCAGAGCGGATAGAAGGCGGTGATGTAGTTGTAGGTGGAAGGACGGTCGTTCACGAAGTCGTAGTCGTAGAACATGCCTGCCTTGGCGTTCCAGAGATATTTGTTGACCGCGGTTTTGCGAGCCTCCGCTCGCCGAGTCCACTCTGCCGCCTCCTCGGAGCGATGAAGGAGGGTTGCGAAGTGAGCCATGTCGCGTTCGTATTTATAGAGCAGGCTGTTGAGGCAGACGGGCGCATAGTGATCGGTCGATCCACTGAACGGACCGAAACGGAAGCTGGGATCGAAGCCGGATTCGCGCATGGCCCGGTCGCCCCGATAGAAGGCCGCCGTTAGACGGTGTCCGTCGAGATGGGCGGCGGCACAGACCTTTGAGGCAGCGATATCGCAGCTGGTCTGGGCTAGAGTAGCCGCCTCGGAAGGGGTGGGATCGTCCGGCGCATCGATGAGGTAGTCGGTGTGTACGCTGGGATGCGAGAGAAGCCACCGGATGACGTCCGAATAGTAGGTGCTGTCGTCGGCCATCTCTGGCACCGGCCCTGCGCCGACATCGAAGTAGCGAGCAAGTCCAGTATCTCCGGCGAGATGCGGCGGGGTGATCCAGACGTTGTAATCGCGTTTGGCGTAGTCGTAGGCGCGGGCCAGCCAGGCTCGGGTCACTGGGTGTCCGGAGGGATGCTCATAGAGCTCCCGGATCATCGACGTGAGAAACGGGGGCTGGGAACGAGTGAGCTGATACGTTCGATTGGCGTTGAGGATGGACCCGTAGTTCTCTATCTCGAAGAAGAAGTTTTCCACCATGCCACGCGCCAGGTCGGTACGGCCGTCGGCGACGAGGCCCAGGATGATGAAGTAGCTGTCCCACCCATACATCTCGTTGAAGCGTCCACCCGGAACGACATAAGGATTTGGAAGATAGAGCAGGCCTTCGTCCTTGAGGTCTGAGGCAGATACATCTCCCATGTGGGAGATTTTGCGGGGTAGATTCTGAACTTCCACCTTGCATTGTTGCTGCATCGTTGCGACCGATGCCGGAACTCCCATTCCCGCAGGGAGGTAAAGTACTGAAACGGTCGTAACCTTGGGGTCGACTACGGATTTACAGCTGAACATGGAGCGCGACAGGGTGTTCCAGCTGTTGTGGATGTAAGAAAGGATCTTCGCCTTGTCTTGAGCGGATGGACCGGCAGGCTGTGCGCTCGCCGTAACTGCCGAGAAAGGCAGGAGAAGAAGCAGCAGCAAATGGCGGCGAAGGAATCGCTTCATTGAGATATCTCCGCTGTGTAGCGCATGGTCTTTCTGTTATTGTAGGCTGCTGCGGAAGGCAGAGGACAGTGGTCAGACAACTTTGCCGGTCCGGTAAAAAGGTCCAACTCTTCATGAGGTGTCCCTTGTACGAAAAACCCGATTTGAAGGCTTCGAATCGCTTGCATAAAAGTTAGTTTCAATAGAGACTTATTTTCGGAAAGGGAACAGTGAGCACCATGACAAACAACGGAACGTCGCAGTCAAAGAAGGATAGGGTCTGGGCGGCTCTCGATCAATTCCGAATTGAGATTCCTTCATGGGGGTTCGCCAATACCGGCACTCGTTTCGGAAAGTTCGTTCAGAGTGCTGCGGCTACCAGCATTGAAGAGAAGTTCGCAGACGCCGGCGAGGTGAATCGCCTTACCGGAGCCAGCCCTACCGTAGCGTTGCACGTGTTGTGGGATGTTCCTAATGGAACAGCTGACGTGGCGAAGATCCGGGCACTCGAGAAGCAGCACGGAGTCAAGGCGGGTTCCATCAATCCGAACCTGTTTCAGTCGCAGGAGTACAAGTTTGGCTCGATCGCCAGTCCGAGCGCCGAAGTCAGAAAGATCGCCCTCGGTCATCTGCTGGAGTCCGTAGAGATTGGCCGAGCGCTGGAGACGCGGGACATCTCGATCTGGGTCTCGGACGGATCGAATTATCCCGGAACACAGTCCATCAGCCGTCGAATCGGATGGATGGAAGAGGTGCTGTCGGCTATGCACGCCGCGACCACCGAAGGCCAGCGTCTGCTGATCGAATACAAGCCGTTCGAGCCGGCCTTCTACCACACCGATATCGCAGACTGGGGGATGGCGCTGCATCTTGCGCAGAAGGTGGGTCCGCGCGCCAAGGTGCTGGTCGATACAGGACACCACTATCCCGGAACCAATATCGAACAGATTGTCGCGTGGCTGCTGCACCTGGATGCACTGGGTGGTTTCCACTTCAATGACCGGAAGTACGCAGATGATGACCTGACGATCGGCTCCATCGATCCGTACCAGGTCTTCAGGATCTTCCACGAGATCCTGAGTGCTCCGAAGGCTGCGACCGAGGGCATCGCTTACATGATCGATCAGAGCCATAATCTGAAGGGCAAGATGGAAGCGATGGTGCAGAGCGTCGTGACCGCGCAGGAGCTGTATGCGCGTGCCGCACTGATCGACCGGGAGGCACTCAGCAAGCTGCAGGACGATTGCAAACTGGTGGAAGCCGAGGAGATGTTCCGGGACGCTTTCTGGACCGATGTGCGGCCGATGGTGAGGGCATGGCGTGAGGCGCGTGGGATTCCTGCTGATCCTCTGCAGGAGTTGCGCGACAGCCGATACGTCGAACGCATCTCGCAGGATCGCGGTCAGCGGAACAGCAATGCGGTTTCAAGCTATGCCTGATAGTTTGAGCATGAAAATAATCCGAGGGTTCAGGTAATAATGGTCGCGAGCTATTGAAGGAGTTGTACGCGTTGGCCAAGACATCGAAGCGTCTTTACCTTATTCCGGTCCTCTCGAAATCCCTCGACATACTTGAGTTGCTGCAGGCCGAAACCCGGCCCATGACTCTTGAGGCCATTCACCGCCGAACCCGTATCTCCAAGACGACGGTTTACCGCGTCTTGAAGACCCTCGTCCACCGTGGCTACCTGGCCCAATCGCCGGATGGGATGTACCGGCACGTGATGCGGCCCAAGAAGCTGCGTTTTGGATTCGGCGGTCAGAGCGCCGACATGCCGTTCTCCGAAGAGGTCACGCGCAGCCTGCGGGACGCAGCTTCCGCCTCCGGCGTCGACCTGGTTGAATTGGACAATCGCTACGACGCCACCACGGCCGTACTGAACGCGGAGGAATTTATCCGCAGCCGCGTGGATCTGATCATCGAGTTCAACGTCGAGCAGTCCGTCGCCGCCATTATTGGCGACAAGGTTGCCTCCTCCAATATTCCGCTGATTGCCATCGATATCCCTCACCCCAATGCGACTTACTTCGGGGTCGACAATTACCGGGTCGGGGTGGAGGCAGGAGAGATGCTGGCCCGCTACGCTCAGAGCGAGTGGAATGGCAAGGTCGATCGCGTCATTGGGCTGGATCTGCGGGAGGCCGGTCTATTGGTTCAGGGCAGAATTTCGGGCGCCTTTGAAGCAGTAAGGTCCGCACTGCCGAACCTTCCGCCGGAGGCTTTTCTTCGATTGGACGGGCGCGGCCTGCGGGATACGAGCACCCGGCTGATCACCGATTACCTGAAAAATCATCCGAAAGAGAAACATATCCTTGTGGCCGCGGCTACGGATACGAGCGCACTGGGCGTCGTGGACGCTGCTCGCCAGCTCAAGCGTCAGCGCCATATCGTTGTCGTCGGTCAGGACTGTATTCGGGAGGCCCTGGAGGAGATCAAGTCCGGCACCTCGCCCCTCATCGCATCGGTCTCGCACGAGACAAACGCCTATGGTCCCAACCTGATGCAATTGGGGCTCGCGCTGCTGAAAGGGCAGATCGTTCCTCCTTATAATTATGTGTCGCATAAGCTGGTGACCCGGGATTCGTTGCCCTGACTCACTTTGAAGTCGAGCAATCGAAGAAGGTTCAAATACCAGGTTGGTCAGCGTTTTCAATAACTCCCATGCGATGATTTATTTCGAATAAGGAACATTTGCCGTATTGGTCGTCGCTATGGAATGATGGTGGTCGAATTTCTGAAGGAGAGAGCTCAATGGCAGCGCAAGGAAAACTGAAGTTTCTGGAAGATAAATGGGATGAGGCGATCGCTCAAAAGCTCGATCCGCCAGAGCTTCTGCGCTATCGCAGCAATCTTCTGGGCTCAGACCTGCGGATTACGAACTTCGGGGGCGGAAACACCAGCTCCAAGCTTGACGAAGTGGACCCGGTCAGCGGGGAGAAGGTCAAGGTTCTATGGGTGAAGGGGTCTGGCGGCGACCTGGGCAGCATTAAGCGCTCCGGTTTCGCGACGCTTTACCTCGATCGCCTTCTGGAGCTTGAAAAGCAATACAAGGGAGTAGCGGAAGAGGACGCAATGGTGGCGCTCTATCCGCTGGTCACCTTCAACAACAATCCGACGGCAGCTTCAATCGACACGCCGTTGCACGGATTCCTTCCCTTTGCTCACGTCGACCATCTCCATCCCGACTGGGGAATTGCGTTGGCTGCCTCTGCGAACGGAAAGCAGAAGATGGAAGAGTTCAACAAGGAGTTCGGACACAAGCTGGCTTGGCTTCCCTGGCAGCGGCCCGGTTTCGAACTGGGCATGATGTTGCGCAAGATCGTCGAAGACACGCCGGGATGCGATGGTGTGGTGCTGGGCGGCCACGGCCTGTTTACGTGGGGTGAGACGCAGCGGGAAGCCTACCTCAATACGATTACGATCATCGATCAGCTGGGGCAGTTTATCGAGCGCCACGCGTCTCAGGCGGGCTACAGCCGCTTTGGCGGCGTGAAGAGCAAGCCCCACGCAGAGCGAGAAAAGATTGCCGCCGAGGTAATGCCTTATCTGCGCGGCGCGGTCTCTCGCAAGCAGCGCTGGATCGGGAGCTTTACGGACTCCGATGCGGTGCTGGGCTTTGTGAACTCAAAGAACGCAGAGCAGCTGGCCCATCTCGGAACGAGCTGCCCGGACCACTTCATCCGCACCAAGATTCGCCCCATGTTCCTCAAGTGGGATCCGACAGGGGATCCGAAGGAGATCCCGGCGATCATCGAGAACTCTCTCGAGACGTATCGCGCCGAGTATTCGGAGTATTACACCCGGCATGCTCTGCCTGATTCTCCCAAGCAGCGCGACGCCAGCCCGACGGTGGTGCTGCTGCCCGGAGTAGGCATGTTTACCTTCGGCAAGAGCAAGACCGAAGCACGTCTTACGGGTGAGTTCTACATCAATGCCATTGGGGTGATGCAGGGAGCAGGAGCGCTCGGCGGCGGCGTTGAGTGCAAGGACATTCCGCAGGCGGGACCCGCAGCCTCGGCAGATCAGTTCACGGTGTACGACAA
Source organism: Edaphobacter sp. HDX4 (assembly GCF_036877565.1). Lineage (NCBI taxonomy): Bacteria > Pseudomonadati > Acidobacteriota > Terriglobia > Terriglobales > Acidobacteriaceae > Edaphobacter > Edaphobacter sp. HDX4. The sequence continues at coordinate 51,576 of NZ_JAEDXW010000024.1, read as the reverse complement.
CTATGTTGCGCTTCCTCCAAGCGAGGCCTTCCGGATTGAATACTGGGCTCTCGAAGAGGCCAAGATTCGTCGCCAGCCGGCCGAGAAGCAGTTGAGCCGCCAGGTTGCGCTGATCGTCGGTGGGGGTAGCGGCATCGGCCATCAGGTCGCGTTGATTGCCGCTGAGCGTGGAGCTCACATTGTGATCGCGGATCGCGATGTTGCAGGCGCGGAGCGTGTCGCAGAGGAGTGCAAGGCCATTGCGGGCAAAGAGGCCGTAGGCTTCACCTCCATCGACATCCGTGATCGGGGTGCCATTCGGGGCGCACTGGAGGCGGCGATCCGGCAGTTTGGCGGAATCGACATTCTCGTGAATACCGCCGCGATGTTCCCGTCTTCCGCCGATGGCATTATCACCGATGCCCAGTGGGCGTTGACGCTTGAGGTGAACGTAACCGCCAACTACCTTCTGGTGGACGAAGCGAAGAAGGTCCTCAAAGACCAGGGACTGGATGCAAGTATTGTTCTGACCAGCTCGGCGAACGCGGTGGTTGCAAAGCGCGGAAGCGAGGCCTACGACGTCAGCAAGGCAGCATTGAGCCACCTGGTGCGCGAGCTTGCAGTGAGCATGTCGCCCAAGGTGCGGGTGAACGGCATCAGCCCGGCAACCGTGGTGAAGGGCTCGACGATGTTCCCGCGCGACCGGGTCAAGGCGTCTTTGACCAAGTACAACATCCCGTTCAGCGAGTCGAGCTCGGATGACGATCTGCGGAATGCTCTCGCAAAGTTCTATGCGGAGCGCACGTTGACGCACACGCCCATCGACCCGAAGGACTGCGCGGAGGCGATCATGTTCCTCGCGGGCCCGCTGTCGCGATGCACGACCGGCCACATCATCCCCGTTGATGGTGGCCTGGTGGAGGCTTATCTGCGATGAGTGAGGCGGCGGGGACACGTTTACCCTACGACAGGCGTGCCTCCATCGCGATTGATCTGGGCGCGGAAAGCTGTCGCGTAAGTCTGTTGCGCTGGCATGATGGCACACCGCAGATGCAGCTGGTCCATCGCTTTGGGAATGGTCCGGTGCAGCGCGAGGATGGGCTGCACTGGCCGCTCGATCGGATTGTGGAGGGAGTGGAAGAGGGCTTGCGCATGTGTGCTGCCCTCGTCCCTGAAGGAGTTCGATCGATTGCGGTCGACGGATGGGCGGTAGACTACGTCCGTCTTGATAGCCAGGGAGCCCCTCTGGCGGAGCCCTTCTGTTACCGGGATGAGCGCAACGTCCGCGCGGAGACCGATCTGCATAAGACGATCTCCGCTGAAAGGATGCGTGAGATTACCGGCGTCCAACAGCTTTCCATCAACACGGTCTACCAGCTGTTCGCGGACCGGCAGGCCGGGTACGCTCCCGCACGCTGGCTAAACCTGCCGGAGTACATGCTGGCGCGGCTCGGAGGCTCTCCGGTGGCTGAGTTTACCAACGCCACCCACAGCCAGCTCATCGATCTGCACAGCCGCGAGTGGAGCCCTGAGATCTTTCGCGAGGCGGGCCTCAGCCTGGAGCTGGCGCCGAAGATTGTTCCTCCTGGAACCCGCGTTGGCAGGTTGTCGGGGCCTCTACAGGAGCTGGATGCGTTCCGCGATACTGAGCTGATCGCGCCGGCCTGCCACGACACGGCATCAGCAATTGCGGGGATTCCTGCACTGGGCGAGGACTGGGCCTATATCAGCTCCGGAACGTGGTCGCTGGTCGGTGCGTTGATCCATCAGCCCGCCAACAGTCCTGCTGTCCGTGCGGATAACTTCACTAATCTCGGAGCGGTGGGCGGCGCCATCTGCTTTCACAAGAATGTCAATGGCATGTGGCTGCTCAAGCAGTGCGAGAGCGCATGGGCAGAGAAGGGTTTCAACCCGGGAGTGGTCGAGCTGCTGCGCTGCTGCGAAGATGTGGCTGCCCCGAAGATGCTGCTCGACGTTGATGATCCCGACCTTCTGTTGATGGGCGAGATGCCACAGCGGATCAATCGGCAACTTGTGGCAAAGGGCGCGAAAGCGCTGGATGAATCTCCCGATGGAGCGCCGGCGATGGTATCGCTCATCCTGCACAGTCTGGCTTCTCGCTACGCTGAGGTACTCCGCCGGGTGGAGCAGCACACGGGAAAGAAGCTGCGGCGCCTGTTTGTTGTTGGCGGCGGATCGCGGAATGCTTTCCTGAACCGTCTTACCGCGGAGATGACCGGACTTGAGGTCTGTTGCGGCTCCGCGGAAAGCTCGACCCATGGAAACTTTGCGGTTCAACTGGCCGCCCTGGAGTCATCCTGGCTGCCTGACTCCTCCGGGTTTGCTGCGGAGGTCTATGAATGGGCTCGTCAACTGTCCTGAAAACATCCTGAAGTGGAGCGGTCGATGAAACGTATTGCGGGTTCTGGAAGAGGCCGTTTTCTTACGGCTATGCTGTCCGTTGCAGTCGTGACAGCAGTGGGAGCGGCTTCGCTGCAGGCGCAGCAGAACATCGATCAGCTTAGGAAAGAATTCGCTGAACCTCCTAACGACGCGCGACCCATGGTCCGCTGGTGGTGGTTCGGTCCCGCAGTCACCAAGGAAGAGATCGCGCGAGAGATTCACCAGATGCAAGAGGGCGGGTTCGGGGGATTCGAACTCGCATCCGTCTACCCGCTCGCCCTCGACGACCCTCAGAAGGGAATCAGGAATCTCCCTTACGCCTCGCCGGAGATGGTGGACATGCTTCACTTCGCCCGGCAGCAGGGAAGCGCGCTCGGCATGCGGGTCGACCTTACCTTAGGCAGCGGCTGGCCCTTCGGAGGGCCCCAGATACCGATTGACCTCGCAGCGGGACGTCTCAAGATTGTTACGCTGGCTTTGCCTGCGGCAAAGTTGCCGGAGATGGCAAAGGGCGACACGCCGATCGCAGCATTCGTCGCAGCGGGGACTGTCGACCACTACGATGCCGCGACCGCGAAGCAGATCGAATTTCCCGACACAACGGCTTCTCTCCCTGCGTCTTCTGGCCCACAGGTTCTGCTGCTGTTCATCAGCAGCCATACGCGTCAGATGGTCAAGCGTGCGGCGGTGGGCGGAGAAGGCTACGTGCTCGACCATATGTCACGCGAGGCAATCGACACCCATCTGCATACGGTCGGAGACGCTCTGCTGAAAGGTTTCTCTGATGCGCCTCCATACGCTATCTTCTCCGACTCGCTCGAGGTCTACGGCAGCGACTGGACCCGAACCCTGCCGGAGGAGTTCAAGAAGCGTCGCGGCTACGATCTGATTCCTCATCTTCCGGAGCTGGTGGAAGGCGGAACTCCCCAGGCGGAGGCCGTTCGCCACGACTGGGCCGAAACACTCTCCGATCTGGTTCGTGAAAATTATCTTCGCCCCATGGCTGAGTATGCCACGGCTCACAAGACGCGCTTCCGGTCGCAGACCTACGGAACTCCCGCCGCAACTCTGAGCGACGAGAGTATCCCCCAACTGCCGGAAGGCGAAGGCCCGCAATGGGATCGCTTCTCCTTCACTCGTTGGGCTTCCTCAGCCAATCACCTCTTTGGAAACAACGTCACCTCCGCAGAGACATGGACATGGCTCCACTCGCCTGCGTTTCGCGCGACTCCATTGGACATGAAGGCAGAGGCGGACCGGATGTTTGTTGAGGGAGTCAACCAGATCATCGGGCATGGATGGCCCTATTCGCCGCCTTATGCGACCGAACCGGGATACTCGCTCTATGCCGCGGCGGTCTTCGATGCGCACAATCCCTGGTGGCCGGTGATGCCGGACGTGACGAAGTATCTGCAAAGGGTAAGCTGGGTTCTGCGCCAGGGCGAGCCTGCCAACGACGTCGCCGTGCTGCTGCCTGAGGACGACGCACAGGCAGACTTCCGGCCTGGGCATGTCTCCGTCACCGATGAGATGAGGACCAGGATCTCTCCCGCTTTGATGGAGGCGATCCTTGGGACCGGTCACAACGTCGATTACGTGGACGCGGCTGCCCTTGCACGCCTTCATGAGCATCCGTTGCTTATCGTTCCTCCAACCCAGCGTATGCGCCTGAGCGAGGTCGAACAGATGTCCGCCTATGCCAAGGCGGCAGGCAAGATCCTCTTCGTCGGCACCACGCCTTCCATGGCGACGGGTATGGAGGACGCGAAGGAGACTCCGCAGATCAAGGCCGCGGTGCAGCAACTGGTCGCCAAATCGACGCACGTGCAGAGCGAGACTGAGCTGCCGTCTGCCATCAACCGCAGTCTTCGTCCTGACCTCGATGTTCACTCGGCAGAGGGCGCCATTGGGTTCATCCATCGTCGCCTGCAAAACGCGGACGTGTACTTCATCGCGAACACCTCGCCACAGCCGCAGACGCTTCCTCTGCATACCGCAAGCAGCTACACGACTGCGGAGTGGTGGGACCCTGAGGATGGCGCAATTACAGCCGCTCACCTGGAGAAACCACTTACGATCGAGCCTTATGGTTCCCGCCTGCTTATCCTGCATGCAGGCCCCTCTTCGGCAGGCGTCACCAAATCCATGGTGCTGACCGCGGAGGCAAGCGCACCTATCGATCTCGCGCATTGGTCAGCAGCTTTTCCGGGGAGCAAGGGATCGCCTGCCTTGCCCGCGAAGAAAGATGCCGATACCGTCTGGACCGACGACTCGAGTGAGAAGTTCTACTCCGGGGAGGTGCGTTACAGCACCAGCTTCGAGGCTCCCGCCCCGAAGACTGGCGAGCACTTCCTGCTACGATTCGCCGATGGCAAGGCCGTGCCGGAGACTAAGCCGGAGCCCCGGGTCGGCATGCGCGCCTGGTATGATCCACCGATCCGCGAAGCAGCGATCGTCTTCCTGAATGGCAAGCGGGTCGGCTCCCTCTGGCATCCGCCCTACCAACTTGACCTGACGAAGTTCATGCATGCCGGCAAAAACACGGTCGAGATTCGCGTTTACAACACGGCCGTCAACGAGATGGCCGCACAGCCACCGCGCGACTACACCGCTCTCAAGGCAAAGTATGGAGATCGGTTCCAGATGCAGGATATGGAGAATCTCCAGCCGGTTCCGTCCGGAATCTTTGGTCCGGTCACGATTGTGCGCGAGAGGGAGCAGTAGCGAATACCTTCTTTCGAAGGGGGCTGTCCCTTCGAGTTGGGCGATTTTATTGAACGTGCCCTTCATACCAGCCAGAGAATTTGCTGCGTTCTGCTCCTACGAAGTGGAAGGCATACCTCTCTCTGAGATCAGCGCGCAGATGCAGCTTCCGGAGTCGTCGCTGTTCCATGTGCTCAGGACGCTGGAGCACCATGAGTACCTGCAGCAGCATAGTGACGGAACGTACCAGCTCTCTCCGCGGCTGATCTCTGGATGGCTGGTCCGTGCTGCGGAGCATGTGCGCGAAGTCGCTCGCCCCGAGATGGAGAAGCTGGTTAATGCCTTCAACGAGACGGTCAGCCTGGCCTACCTCTTCGATGACCGGATTCATATGCTGGACTGTCTGGAGACGTTTCACGAGATCCGTATGACCAACAAGATCGGACGCGTTCTTCCCCCACACTGCTCCGCGATGGGAAAGTCGATCACAGCCTTCCAGGACCGTGCACTTGCAGACCGAATGCTCGAGGTCTACGGTCTGACGCCGCGCACGGAACACACCATCACAGACCGCAAGAAGCTCTTCGCCGAATTTGAGGATATCCGCAAATTCGGAATTGCCTGGGACAGGGAAGAGTCGATCCGTGGACGAATCTGTTTCAGTGCGCCCATCCGCACGGAAGGAGACCGGGTGGTTGCAGCGATCAGCCTTTCCACCCCGACCATTCGCATGGACAAGAAGCACGAAGCAGAGGTTCAGGCGGCTCTTCTGGAAACGGCCAGAGCGATCTCGCGTAGCTTGGCGAAGGGATAGAGTGGCCGGGAGCCGAACCTAGCCAGGGACCTGGACCATGATCTTTGTGAATGATGCCGGCGCATCTGACCATTCCTTCAGTATTGCGGGGGCTTCTTCCATTCCTACCACCGCCGACACGGCGCGTTCGACAGGGAAGTTTCCCCGCTCGAGCATTGCAATCACTTCGCGAAAGTCTGTGGGCAGGGCGTTCCGCGAGCCCATAATATCCAGCTCTTTCTGGACAAAGAGCTTCGTCTCGTAAGCGACGGGCTCTTTCGCATAGCCGATGTAGACGACGCGCCCGGTAAACGCAACCTCTTCCACCGCCGCGCGAAATGTCTCCGGCAGGCCGATCGCTTCGATCACGACATCCGGGCCGTGGCCATCGGTAAGCTCGCGGAGACGCTGGCGAAAGTCTTCGCGGGCGGAATGAATCAACTCAGTGGCACCCGCGGCACGTGCTGTCTCGAGCTTTGTATCGTCAAGATCAACTGCGATCGTGCGTGCTCCGCGAAAGGCTGCTCCAGCAATCGCACCCAGCCCAACGCCGCCACATCCAAAGACAACGACCGTATCGTCCGCTGTGACCCGGCCTCGGGAGACGGCGTGTACTCCGACCGTCAACGGTTCCACCAGGCATAGTTCCTTCAGAGACAGATGCGATGGATAGACCTTCTCCTCGGGGACCGAGAGCCACTCCGCCAAGGCTCCATCCCGCTGCACGCCGAAGGTCTGGTTCCCCTGGCAGGCGTTAAACCTCTGTCTGCGGCAGGAGGCGCAGGTACCGCAACTTGTGTACGGGGACACCGTGACCCGTGTGCCAGCGGGCATCGTCGCCGATCCCCTGGCAACGGTTGCTGCGATCTCGTGTCCAAGAATGCGAGGGTAGCTAACCAGTGGGTTTTTGCCGCGGAAACTATTCAGATCGGTGCCGCAAAGTCCAACCATCTCGACCTTCAGCAATAGCTCCCCGGAAAGATTTTCAGGCTCAGAGGTCTCAATAACCCTCGCCTCTCCGGCCCGCAGCAGTGATACAGCCTTCATCTCGCCTCGATTCATGGCATTGCTGCCATAACCGTCTATCTAGTTTCAGTAAAGGATAAACGTTTATCGATGCAGGTGTTGCTGTGGCTGGACAGATGCATCAGCCTTAGCTTCGATTCAGGAGCGCTGGTATAGGATGCGGCCAGAGGGCATGAAGGGTCCAGCAGGCTGAACGATGCTTCGGACCTTGCTCTCAGGAGTGAGAAGAAGGTCCGGAGCATCGTACGCACTCCAGAAATTTGCCTGAGCCAGAGCGGCGGACGAATAACTAAAAGTTTGGCTTAAAAGAGACCAGAAACGTGACGAAGATAATTCCGTAAAGAATCACAAGCCAGTACCAGTTACGATCAAGCCAGTGGCTCGATTCACTCGACAAACTCATCAATCTCCTCCTACTTCGAAAATCCTATCACTTCGTGGGAGGTCAGCTTAAATTAGCTGAATGGTTCGGCTTCTTGACCGTGAAGCAAGCATGGCAGCTTTTGTTCGTCAAAAACGTCTTGTGCCGCCGATGCATGGATCAGGGCTCAGCGTACTATCTGGTGCAAAGCAAGATTCAGTTGGAGAACATTGACTCTTGGCTCCCCGAGCAGACCAAACTGTCTGGGCGTAATGAATCTCTGAACCAGGCTGCGCACCGTCTCGGGACTAAGATGACGCTCTTTCGCTACACGATCTACTTGATAAAAGGCGGTCTCGGGGCTGATGTCTGGATCGAGCCCTGAACCCGACGTGGTCACCAGATCTACGGGCACATCGGCGCCGTCTTTCTCTTTTGCCACGCTCGCCGCTACGCGATCGGGCAGCGCCTTATTCGTAGGCGCAAGGTTTGAGCCGGATGAAGCGGATGCGTCGTAGCCGAGTCCAGCAGCAGAGGGACGGCTGTGGAAATAGCCCGGTCCCGTGAAAGGCTGGCCGATGATACGTGAGCCAATCAACTTGCCGTTGTAGCGAATGAGTTGACCGTCCGCATTATCGCGAAAGGCGAGTTTTGAGATCCCGGTAATGACAGCGGGATAGACCAGACCCAGGCCAACTGCCGTAATCAATGTATACAGGCATGCGGTGATGAGGTGCTTTTTCATATCTGCTTCCTTATGCAAGATGGAGCGCGGTGATGACGATATCAATGGCCTTTATGCCAAGGAACGGAATGATGATTCCGCCGCCGCCATAGACGATCAGATTGCGACGAAGCATTGCGGCCGCCGACATGGGACGGTAGCTTACTCCGCGAAGAGCCAGAGGGATGAGTCCTATGATGATGAGCGCGTTGAAGATAACTGCGGAGAGCACCGCGGATTCGGCGTTGTGCAGATGCATGATATTCAGAGCATTGAGTACAGGAAAAACACCCGCGAACATTGCCGGAATGATGGCGAAGTACTTCGCAACATCATTCGAGATGGAGAAGGTAGTGAGAGCTCCACGCGTCATGAGCAGTTGCTTTCCGATCGCCACGATCTCGATTAACTTCGTTGGGTTCGAGTCAAGATCGACCATGTTGCCAGCTTCTTTTGCAGCCTGGGTACCGGAGTTCATCGCGACGCCTACATCCGCCTGCGCGAGCGCGGGTGCGTCGTTCGTTCCGTCACCGGTCATCGCCACAAGCTTTCCATCAGCCTGTTCGCGCTTGATGAGGTCCATCTTGTCCTTCGGCTTCGCTTCGGCGAGGAAGTCATCCACACCTGCCTCCCGGGCGATGGCTGCGGCGGTAAGGGGATTGTCTCCGGTAATCATGATGGTGCGTATCCCCATCGCCCGGAGTTGTTCGAAGCGCTCTTTCATGCCGCCCTTCACAACGTCTTTCAGATGAATCACGCCGAGGGCTTTGCCGTTTTCGGCAACCACTAACGGGGTACCGCCGCTCTTCGCGATAGACTCAACGGCCTGGCGCAACTGGCCCGGCATCTCCGAGCCGTGGTCCTGTAGATGGCGAGCGATTGCGTCAACCGCGCCTTTGCGGATACTGCGGCCATCGACTTCAATTCCGCTCATGCGGGTGGTTGCGGAGAAAGGAACGAACTCGACATTGAGCTGTCCCAATGCACGACCGCGAAGGTTGTACTTCTCTTTCGCGAGAACCACAATGGAGCGGCCTTCGGGAGTCTCATCAGAAAGAGATGAAAGCTGTGCCGCGTCCACGAGAGCTTCTTCTGTAACACCGGGGGCGGCTATGAATTCAGATGCGTGGCGATTGCCGGTCGTGATCGTCCCCGTCTTGTCGAGCAACAGCGTACTGACATCGCCTGCGGCTTCAACGGCTCGTCCGGAGGTCGCAAGCACGTTGTGTTGCACAAGCCGATCCATTCCTGCGATCCCGATAGCGGAGAGCAGGCCCCCGATGGTGGTGGGAATCAGGCAGATCAGCAGAGAAATCAGCACGAAGATAGTTTGTGGCGCGCCGGAGTAGACAGCAAACGGCTGCAGCGTGACAACGGCAAGCAGGAAGATGATGGTTAGTCCTGCAAGCAGGATATTCAGAGCGATTTCGTTTGGTGTCTTCTGCCGTTCAGCCCCTTCGACCAGAGCGATCATTCGGTCCAGGAATGTTTCTCCCGGGTTCGAGGTGATACGGACGGTGATGATATCGGAGAGAACGCGAGTTCCGCCCGTTACAGCCGAGCGATCGCCACCTGCCTCGCGGATCACTGGAGCGGATTCGCCGGTGATCGCCGACTCGTCAACAGAGGCAACGCCCTCGATTACCTCACCGTCACCGGGAATCATCTGACCGGCAGCGACGCGGACGACATCATGGATGCGCAAATGGGAGCTCGGGACCTCCTGGACCTCTCCCTTGGTGACACGATAGGCAGTCGTCTCAGATTTTGCCAGACGCAGTGCGTCAGCCTGCGCTTTGCCCCGTCCTTCTGCCATTGCCTCCGCAAAGTTCGCGAACAGCACCGTGAACCACAGCCACAGCGTGATTTGAAGATTGAAGCCAAGATGGCCCTTGTGCTGTATCGCATTGCTGATGAGCAGAACGGTGGTGAGTACGCTGCCGATTTCCACCACGAACATCACCGGGTTGCGCATCATCACACGGGGATTCAGCTTCACGAGCGTATCGATGGATGCGCGACGGACGATTGTCGCATTGAAGAGTGAACGACGATTGGATTGTGTAGACATTCGAATCTCCTTACTCCGCGCTCAAAATGCGTGACCGGCACGCAACAAGAGGTGTTCAAGAATTGGCCCAAGGGAGAGTGCGGGGAAGAAGGTGAGCGCACCCACGATGACTATAACGGCGGTAAGCAGGAGGGTGAAGAGGGGAGTCGTCACAGGGAATGTACCCGCCGATGCTGGTGCGATCTTCTTCTGTGCGAGATTGCCTGCGACGGCCAGCATGGGGACGATCATGAAGAACCGTCCGAAGAACATAGCGGCTGCAAGCGAGTAGTTATACCAGTGCGTGTTTGCATTGAGCCCTGCAAAGGCCGAGCCGTTGTTTCCGGTCGCCGACGTGTATGCGTAGAGGATCTCGCTGAGACCATGGGGGCCGTGGTTTGCCAGACTGCTGAGTCCGAGATCCGGCATAAGAACCGCTACCGCAGCGAAGCCGAGTATGAGGAGCGGAAAGATCAGAAGGTACAGCATGGACATCTGAACGTCGAAGGCCTCGATCTTCTTGCCGAGGTACTCCGGTGTTCTGCCCACCATCAGACCCGCAATGAAAACCGCCATAATGACGAAGATCAGCATGCCATAGAGACCTGCGCCGACCCCGCCGAAGACGATCTCGCCTAATAGGATGTTGACCATCGGGACCATGCCGCCAAGAGGCATGTAGCTGTCGTGCATACTGTTCACCGCGCCGCAGCTGGCGTCGGTCGTGACGGTGGCGAAGAGTGCCGAGTTCGCGATACCAAAGCGAACTTCTTTGCCCTCCATGTTGCCCCCGGACTGCGTCGCAGAAACGTGCTGATCGACACCATGAAGCATGCGATTCGGTTGCGATTCAGCCCAGTAGCAGGTAAACACTCCAACGAACCAGAGAACCACCATGGCTGCAAGCACTGCCCATCCATGCTTAGGTGAGCCGGTCATCTGTCCGAGGGAGATTGCCAGTCCTGCCGGGATAAGGAAGATGGAAATCATCTCCAGGAGATTGGTCAGTGGCGTTGGGTTTTCGAAAGGATGTGCGCTGTTGGCGTTGAAAAATCCTCCACCATTCGTGCCGAGCATCTTAATCGCTTCCTGCGAAGCGACTGGACCCTGCGCTATCGTTTGCGTCGTCACAATCGAGGCTTTCCCATCAGATCCGATCACAGTCTGTGGTTCGACGAGGTTTACTGTGTCGTAGGCACGGAAGTTCTGCACGACACCTTGAGACACCAGAGCGAGTGAGAATACGATCGAGATAGGCAGTAAGACCCAGAGCGTTCCCCGCGTAAGGTCGACCCAGAAGTTGCCAAGCGTGTTCGACTCCCGCCTTGCAATGCCGCGGATAAAAGCAACGGCAAGTGCCAGTCCCACGGCTGCCGACCAGAAGTTATGCGTGGCCAGCCCGAGCATCTGCGTGAGATAGCTCATGGTGGCTTCAGGAACATAGCTTTGCCAGTTGGTGTTGGTCGTGAACGATATTGCGGTGTTAAGAGCGAGCGCCGGCTCAACTGCTGGCAGATGCTGCGGGTTGAGAGGAAGGACGTGCTGCAGACGCTCCACGACGTATGTGAGGACCATGGTCGCGGAGCTGAAGAGGAGCATTGCCACGGCGTATTCGGTCCATCGCATCTCTTGCTCAGCCTTCACGCCTGTCAGGCGATAGAGCAAGCCTTCGCACGGTGTGAGCACAGGATCCAGAAAAGTTCTTTGTCTATTGAAGACGCGTGTCAGATAGCTGCCCATGGGCTTCGCAAGTAACAGAACAACGATGATGAAGAGCAGGATTTGAAGCCAACCGTTGAGAGACATTTAGAACTTCTCCGGACGCAGCAAAGCGTAGACGAGATAGGTGAGCAAAGCGGCAGAGATGGTAAGCAAAAGGATGTTGACCAGCATCAGTGTTTTCCTTTCAGTCGGTCACAGCCATGCACATAGGACATGCAGGCAGCGAAGAGGATGAGAAACGAGATAATAGCGACGATGTCGAGCACGGAACCTCCTGTTACCAGCTACCCTGTTTCATGCCCCACCAGTACACGAGGCCGAGTGTGGCCGTGCTCTGCGCATGCACGAGAGCTCCCTGTGTATCGGTGAGAAAGAATGATTGATTCGAGAAATCGCGGCGGAACTCAGCACGTGCGAGGAAGCCAGGTGCGAACTGATGATCCAGAGAGACAGTTCCCTCTTTCAAGGCCTGCGTCTTACCGCTGAACAGACCGCCTCGATCATCGAAATACTCTGCGCGTGCTCCCAGGTTCCAGTGATGTGCCAGCGCATACTTCGCCGTGAGGCTGCCGATGGTTACACGCGGCGGCTGTTGCTGCTGCAGCGTGCGGTTGAGAACGTAATCCGCTTCCCCAACCAGAGTGAGTTTCGGTGTGGCGCTCCATACCGCATACGTGTCGAAGATATGCTCCCGGCCGTTCGGGGCGGGATTTATGTTTGTGGTCGGAAGGCCCGGCTGCGTCGGAGAACTCGGAGCTGCAGGGTTCAGCGTGGAAACTACATCCCGAGCTTCCTGGCCGAAGTAGTAGTTCACGTTCCAACTCAACGTGGAAGCCGGTTTGATTGTGAAGAGGAAGGCCTGCGATTTGAACCCATTGAGATCTTCGGTGTCGTTCGCTCCGTTTACGAGCCAGTAGGCCACGTTCAGCTTCGGTGTGATGTTGTAGTTCGCTCGGAGGCCCATGTGATAGAAGGGGAGATAGTTGAAGCTGTAGGAGCGCGAGTAAGTGATCTGATCTTTGGTGTAATTGCCTTCGTTCCCGAGAGAACTGGCGAACTTGCCGAAGTCGATCTGCAGTCCCGAGCCGACAGGAGCGAGATAGCTGCCATAAGCTTGAAAGAGATTCCGCCAGACCTGCGGGCGTTGTTCATTGACCGATGATCCCTGCAGCGTCTCGGTCGCCTGACCAAACTGCAAGTCAAGACGCCCGCCGAAGCGCTGCTCAGGACTCGGCAGGTGCTCAACGATCATGCCCGCCTGGTTGATGTTGAAGCTATTCGATGTCACATCGTAGGCACGCAAGAGATTAACCCGACCGATGGGCGCGTTGAAGTTGTAGCCGTAGTAACCGTCAACGACAAAGCTCAGGGTGGTGCCGCGAAAGAAGGTGAGGGTCGCCTCATCCATCTTCGATGTCTCCGAAGAGAGAGGCTGGTTGGATGTTGCCGCGGATTCACCTGGCGAACCTACGGCGGTTGCAGCTGATGAAGGATTCCCGCCGGCGCCCGGACGAACAACCTGATTGGGACTGGATTCGAGAGCTGCCAGGCGTGCTGCGAGCGCGTCGAGTTCGGTGTGCAGTTGCTTTATCTCTGCATCCCGCTGCGCGTCGGTTAGATTGGGGGGAACGGCTTGCTGCGCGTGCAGTGCAGTGACAAACGCGCTGAGTATGAGAGTTCGGAGGATTAGGATGACAGACTTCATTGCTAGCCTCGGAGACTATTGAAGCTCCGGGAACCATTGAAAGTCCGTAGAGAAGGCGTTAAGAAGTCATAAGGTTTTGACGAGCTAGCCCTCTGTCGATGTGAATCCTGACGGCAGGAAGCGATAACCGACCCACGGCTCGCTTTGGATATATCGTTTACCTTCGAAGCGTTCGATCTTCTTCCGCAGTCCCGCTACCAGCACTCTCAGGTACTCAGGCTGGCCATCGCCTGCAGGTCCCCAAATCGCGCGGAGCAGTACTTTGTGCGTGAGGACCTTACCTGGTGCCCGAGCAAGCAGGAGCAGCAAATCGAACTCTTTGGGGGTGAGGTGAACTGCCGCATGCTGCACAGCTACCGTATGTGCTTCCGGGTCAACGACGAAATCACCCACTTCGATAGGTCCGGACTCAACAGGCATCGCCGGCGTGCGCCGAAGCTGTGCGCGCACGCGCGCCAGCAGCTCGGGCATGCTGAACGGCTTCGTTAGATAATCGTCTGCACCCTCATCCAATGCATGTACCTTCATGGCGTCAGCATCCCGGACGCTGAGGACAATGATCGGCGTTGTACCCAGGCGACGTACGGCCTGGGTCAGTTCCACACCGTTTAAATTCGGCATGGCCAGGTCTGTGATGATCAGATCAGGGCGCTCCTCTTCGAAGTGTTTGAGGCCGTCTGCCCCATCCAACGCGAGGACGACCTCATAACCACTACTCTGGAGCGAAGTCCTGAGCATGCGACGAATCTGCGGTTCATCATCCACGACGAGAATGCGATTCAACGGGTCTCCTGGGTAACAATATGAAGGTCAACGTTGGGAGCTTCCGACATGAGCTTCTGGATAGCAAGATAGTAGAGATAGCTCTTCAAGCCGTGGGTCGCCGAACGGCCCACAATCGCCTGCGAAATCCTATTCTCTCGTATGAACGTCGCTGTGGCGCGCGCCGTATCAGGGCCAATCAGGTCGATCACTGCGGCTCCGATGTTTCTCGCGAACTGCAGGCTTGCATCCAGCATGCGCTTGCGATCGGGTTCCTGATCGCGGTCGCTGAAGACGTGAAGGATGTATAGCTCAGCATTTAGCGCTTCGGCCATTCGTGCTCCTCGAGCAATCAGATCATGTGCCTGGGAGTTAGAACTAATGCAGACAGCGATCTTTTCTGCGACAGTCCAGTGCGCTCCAAGGTTCTTGCGCTTCACATAATCGTCAAGGCTACGGTCGACGGCGCGCGTGACTCGCTGCAGTGCCATCTCCCGTAACGCGATCAGGTTGCCGCGCCGGAAAAAATTAGATAGCGAGCGCTCTACCCGGTCCAGCGGGTAGATATCGCCACGTCGCATCCGTGTGACAAGTGCTTCAGGCGTCAGATCGCTGATGACAATCTCGTCGGCGCGATCCAAGACCCAGTCAGGTACCTGTTCGCGAACGGTGACACCGGTGAGCGCCTGTACGCGGGAAGACAAACTTTCTACATGCTGGATGTTGATTGTGCTAAGAACGTCGATCTTGTTCTCGAGCAGGATTAGGACATCTTCGTACCGCTTGGAGAAGCGGCTACCCTCGATATTGGTATGCGCAAGCTCATCCACCAGAACGACTTGTGGCATTCTGGCCAGGATCGCATCGACATCCATCTCTTCGAACAACGTGCCTTTGTAATCGATCTCACGCTTGGGGACAAGCTCCAACTTCCGGGCCAGCTCAGCCGTCGCCACACGGCCATGCGTTTCGATCACGCCGATCACAACATCCTCTCCACGACTGCGGCGTCGGATGCCTTCGCTCAGCATACTGAAGGTCTTGCCGACGCCGGGCGCATAGCCAAGAAAGATCTTAAAACGCCCTTTCTGCTTCTCCGTCTCGGTGGACTGCAGCCAGTCTTCGGGCGATTTGATCGAAATGCTCAAGTCGTACAATTCCTCCATGAACTCCCGCCGCACACTCGTGATCACAAAGTGGCTGCTGGCAACATGTGCTCTCGCCGGAATTGTACTCGTCTACAAGCGGTGGCTTCATGTAAACCCGACGACGGTCGCGCTTTCACTGCTCCTGCTGGTGCTGGTGCTGGCGGCAGAGTGGGGTCTGCGATACGCGGTCGTCATTTCAATTGTGGCTGCAGGCTGCTACAACTACTTCTTCCTTCCCCCGTTCAATACATTCACCATCGCGGACAGCGAAAACTGGCTGGCCCTTCTGGCCTTTCTTGCAACCTCAATCATTGCGAGCCGGCTCTCCCAACGCGTTCGCGATGAGGCTGATGACGCCCGAGCCCACCAGCGCGAACTGGATACACTGTTTCGCCTGAGCAGAGAGCTGCTTCAGCCGGAGAGTGTGGCAACACTCCAAAGCGCCTTACCCGCCACAGTGGTGGGTATTACGTCAGCAACCGCAGGATACCTCTATCTGATTGAAGGGAACCGTCTGTATCAGGCAGGTGCGGCATCTGTGTCGGAGGTGGAACTCCCACATCTTGCGAAGCTCGCAAGCTCGCTCACGAGTACTCAGATAGAGGGTGATGATTTCCAAATCCCACTGAGGTCTGGCGTTCGTCCAAAAGGTCTGTTCGTTCTGCATTTACCGGAACTCTCCAAGGAGACGGCAGATGCGATAGCAGGACTAATCTCGCTGGCCCTAGATAGGGCTCAAGCGTGGGAGAATTTAGCTCGCGGCGAGGCGGCTAAGGAGAGCGAGCGGCTGCGAACGCTCATGATCGATTCCATTACTCATGAGTTGCGTACTCCGCTCACTTCAATCAAAGGGGCTGCAACGACACTTCTCTCCGGGGGGATGGATGGAGAGTACGCTCACGAGTTGTTGAGCATCATCGACGAAGAGAGTGACAGGCTGAATCATCTGGTGTCTGAAGCTGTAGAGATGTCTCAACTCGATACCCAACAGGTCCAGATGCATATGAGAGCGGAAAGTGTGCAGAGCCTTGTCGACGAAGCCGTTGAAGCGTGTGGGTGGGTCAAAACGCAACACCCGCTGCGGATCGATGTGTCGGAGTCGCTGAGGGTGAAGGTGGACGCCGTCTTCTTTGAGAAAGCTTTGTGCAATCTGCTAGAAAATGCGGCGAAGTATTCGGAACCGGGGACGCCAATAGCCGTTTCCGCCGGTCTTGCGAACAGTCGAGTCAGTATCAGTGTGGCGGACCAGGGGTCTGGTATCGATGAATTCGAACAAGGCTTGATCTTCGAGCGCTTCTACCGCTCTCGAACTCGCACAACTGGCGCTGCGGGAACTGGAATGGGTCTAGCCATCACCAGAGCTATCGTCCACGCACATGGGGGAGAGATCACGGTAACCAGTCAACGGTCTCGAGGGTCTGTTTTCACGATCTCTCTGCCAGATGCTGGGGCTTAGTTGGGAACCAAGATTCCTTCCGCGAGCCGTATCCGGTAAGACTGGGCGACGATAATGGAATGGCCAAACCATCGCGAGCACGCGATGCTCTGAATCACGCGACGGCTTACAATTTCGTCGACCACATAAGTTGGGAAGCTGTTCTCGATGTGCGAACGCATCCAATGCAGAACTAGGAGAAGCAGCGCTGATGCGATCGCATCTTGCCAGCCTCGTAGATGATTTCCGTCGACACGCACAAGAGACGGCCATCGTTTCGCATCGCGGCGTGCGAAGCTATCGTACGACCTATGGTGAACTTGCGCTGCTTGCCGGAAGATTCTCATCGGAGTTGACGCGCCGTAAGATCGGTCCGGGTGAACGCGTCCTGCTCTGGGGCGAAAATTCAGCCGAGTGGATGGCGGCGTTCTTTGGATGCCTGCTCAGGGGCGTACTTGCGGTCCCGCTCGATGCTGCTGGCTCGTCCGAGTTCGCCGCACGCATTCTGGAAGAGGTTAAGCCGCGCCTCGTTGTTGCCAACGCAAAAAGATCCCACCTAGCCTGCGACGTTCCCATGCTCGATCTGTCTAAGCTACGGCAGTCATTGCCGCCGGAACCCAACTTCAGCGTCGATCCTTCCGTGCAGGAAAGCGCGCCGTTCCAGATCATCTTCACCTCCGGGACTACATCTGAGCCGAAAGGGATCGTACATACCCACCGCAATGTGCTCGCCAGCCTGGGGCCCATCGAAGCGGAGATTAGCAAGTACAGGCGCTACGAACGATGGGTTCATCCGCTGCGGTTTCTGCAGACCCTGCCGCTAAGCCATGTCTTCGGACAATTCATGGGCTTGTGGATACCGGGTGTGCTGGCTGCCGAGGTTCACTTCACGGATGGGTTGGATTCCGGTCGTCTCGTTCAAATCATTCGCAGTAATCGCGTCTCGGTGTTGGTTGCAGTGCCGCGCGTGCTTGCGCTGATGCGCTCGCATCTGCTCGCATCGCGACCGCAGCTTGAAGAGGAGATCAGTAACTCCATTGGCTTGTCTATTCTGAAACGATGGTGGCGCTTCCGCGCAATACATCGTGTCTTCGGATGGAAGTTCTGGGCCGTCATCTCTGGCGGTGCGGCATTACCGGCAGGCCTGGAGATCTTCTGGAATCGGCTGGGCTTTGCCCTGATCCAGGGGTACGGTATGACGGAGACTGCCGCACTGGTCACGCTGAACCATCCATTCGGCATCGGCCAGGGCACGATTGGCAAACCGCTGCCCGGCCGGGAGGTTCGCTTGAGCGGCACTGGAGAGTTGCTGGTGCGCGGCGACATGGTAGCGGACACAACCTGGGAGCAGGGCCGGCTCCTGCAGCGCGAAGGAGAGTGGCTGGCGACCGGCGATCTTGCGGAGCAGACCGAATCGGGTGATTTCCGCTTCGTCGGGCGCAAGGGAGATGTCATCGTCTCATCCAGCGGCTTGAATATCTATCCATCCGATCTGGAGGCCGCTATGTTGGTACAACCCGGAGTGCAGGCTTGCACCGTTGTGCCTTGCGATCTTGCATCCGGACCGGAGCCGGTCTGCGTGGTGCTCTTTGAGGGAGAGGATACCGCCCTGCAGCAGGCAATCCGTGATGCCAACCGCAGCCTTGCCGACTTCCAGCAGATGCGTCGTGTACTGCGCTGGCCTGAGATTACATTTCCATATACATCCACGGGCAAGCTGCTGCGACGTACTCTCCGCGACTGGGCCTGTCGCACTATCCGCAGTCAGGGTGCGGAGGCTTCCCCGCCGCAGGACTTCCTGCTGACGACAATCTCCTCAATAACTGGGGAACCGGTTTCTGCAAATGGCAGTGATGATCTGCGACTCTCAGAAGACCTGCATCTCGATAGCCTTGGCCGCGTTCAGCTTGTCTCTGCCATCGAGCAACGAACCGGCATATTGATTGACGATGCTCAAATGGCAACCCTCAACACACTGGGGGAACTCCGTCGCGCCGCCTTAGGCAGGCCTGCCGCGGAGCAGCAGGCAAATGGCACCCCAGTAGTTACACGTGGTGGACCTTCGGATATAGATCATCTAGCGGTCAGCTCGCATACGGCAGAGAGCGCGCCGGCACCCGCAGCCAGCGAAACAAGCGGCGAATCTTCGGCAGCGCACTATCCCCGCTGGCCATGGTCCCCTCCCGTACGTCTGCTCCGCAGCATCTTCATAGATGTTATTCTGCGGCCCATTGTGCATGTGCTGCTTGCTCCGCAAGTCACTTCGTCCGACGTACCTCCGCATGGACCATTGTTGATTGTGGCGAACCATGTCACGGCTCTGGATGCCGCACTTGTGCTGTACGCGCTGCCCGCCTCTCTGCGACGACGCGTCGCTATCATGATGTCGGGCGAGATGCTGGCGGATTTCCGCTCCGGGAAGTCGCACGGTGTCGCAGGCCGCGCCGCCTCCTGGCTCCTAACGGCGCTGTTTAACGTCTTCCCGCTCCCTCGACTGCAAGGATTCCGGCAGAGCTTCGCCCATGCGGGCGAGGCTATCGATCGCGGCTACTCCGTTCTCATCTTTCCGGAGGGAACAAGAAGCAGAACGGGAGAGACGGCACCGTTTCGACAAGGGATCGGTCTGCTATCCGCGCAGGCAGGTGTACCTGTGCTCCCGGTGGTACTGATCGGGCTGGAGAAGATTCGTGGGCGAGGAGTGAAGTGGTTTCGCTCACGGAAGATTGAGGTACGGATCGGGGAGCCGGTGAAGTGGACGGAATCGAGATCTGCGGCGGAATGGACTTCCGCACTGGAGAAAAATGTGCGGGATCTACGCAGAGGTTCCAACTAGATGTCGGGTACAGCTGTTCGGTGAGGGCCGCTCTTGGCTGGCCCACACTCTGACCGAAGTTATCCGGGAAGAGCATGGGCGCAGCCTCTAGCTATTGGCTAATTGCAGCAATTGGTGTTGTCGCAGCAAGCAGGATAGTCGCAACAGGTGAAGACAGTTGCAGCCTGGGCTGACAGGGAAAGAAACAGAACTGCGAGAACCGCGAACACTTTGAATTTCATGGTATTGATCTCCTTTTTGAGCAAGCTGTTGAGGGATATCGCATACCGGAGTTTTCGGGCATGCTGCTCATGGGAAGAGGGAGATCATCTCTAAATGCGAAGGTCGTCTTTGAGCGCAAATACAACACGCTGATACCTGAAGCCCGGAGTCATCTCGCGAGTAGATGCGAGATGACTCGGACGATGGCTTCGCGTAATCTTTGCCTGTGAAGCAGGCCGCGATCGCTCTTGTTCGCTCTTGTCCTTAGCTGCAATCGGCACAGACAGGCGGCAAGCCGGGCAGGATACATTAGTAGTGTTTGTCGACGACGGGCAGCAAGGCGAACTTTCAGGCTGACACAGCGGGAACTGTGCGGAGGCGTGTTCAGCGAAGGCCCCGGTCGCAATCCATATACAGACTAAGAACCAGGGTAATAGTCTGCGACGATGAATCCAACACTTCACACTCAGACTGTAGCCCCTTCGGGAATGAAGAGCAACCATGCGGTTAGGCTGATGCGTCCATGCCACGCTGAGCGTCCAGGGCAATGATTTGTAGGAGGGGCTTTTAAAGCAAGAAGTAGCAGTTATCTGATCGATTGTAGGTGGGCTAAAAGAGCAATGGCGGAGAGGGAGGGATTCGAACCCCCGATAGCCTTGCGACTATGTCTGATTTCGAGTCAGGTGCATTCAACCGGGCTCTGCCACCTCTCCGTTGGTTCAGTTTACCCTGAACAAGGGGTCCAATGAAAGCGGAGGAACTGGAGCAGAAGAACTCGTTTGAGTGGACTCCTGAGCTCACCGCGTTGATGGAGCAGAAGGCGATGAGTCTCGGCTTCGACGCCGCGGCTGTCGCTCCCGTACCGGAGTCAGGTAGCGACATCGCGGAGCGGGATGCCGCACGCTTTTCTTCCTGGATCCAGGAGGGCCGCGCGGGAGAGATGGAGTACCTCAAACGGCGAGGCGAAGGCGGCGTCCTGCTTCGCAGCAGTGTCCGGGCGGCGATTCCATGGGCGCGTTCGATCCTTGTGTGCGCATGGAACTACAACGCTCCCGCTCCTGTCTCGACTGTCCCGGCTCCGGGAGCGGGTTGGATTGCCCGATATGCCTGGAGCGGACGGGTCCTTGAAGAGCCAAAGACAGAAGAGCCACAGACAGAAGAGCCACAGACAGACGAGCGACAGACCGATCAGCAACAGACAGTCCCGACCGATTACCACGATGAGTTGCTCTCCAAGCTGCGTTCTCTCGAAGTGCTTCTCAAGGAGCTCGCACCGGCAGATACACGCTGCTACGTCGATACGGGGCCTTTACTCGAACGAACCGTGGCTGCGCAAGCGGGCCTTGGATGGATTGGCAAGAACACCTGCCTCATCAACCAACACCTTGGATCGTGGTTGCTGCTTGGAGTTCTCGTCACCTCTATTCCTGTCGCCGCTGAGGCTGTTCCGCAGCTGGCTGCTGACCGCTGTGGAAGCTGCACCCGATGTATTGACGCCTGTCCCACGCAGGCCCTCATCGCCCCCGGCCAGATGGATGCTTCACGCTGTATCGCTTATCTCACGATCGAAAAGAAGGGAAGCATCCCGGAGGAACTTCGTGAGCCGATAGGCCGGCAGGTCTTCGGTTGCGATATCTGCCAGGAGATCTGTCCCTGGAATCGCCGTGCGCCGATTGCCTCAAAGCAGGGAACCAGACCGCGCCCGGAGCTCGTAAATCCCGCCCTGAGCTGGCTCGCTTCTCTCGATCCTGCGCGGTTTCGGCAGAATTTCAAGGGTTCTCCGCTGGAACGAACCCGCCGCAAACGGCTGCTCCGCAACGTGGCGATCGCCATGGGCAACAGTCGCGACAAAGGTTTTTTACCTCAGCTTACCGCGTGGAGCCAGGCAGAGGATGAGGTATTGGCGGAAAGCGCACGCTGGGCCATCTGTAAGATCGATTCTTCTGACAGATAACGCTCTCTCTTGGACCCGGGATTGAGGTGTCTGCCCCTTTGACGATTTCGCAGTTACCTCTGCTAGCATCGAAGATGGATTACGGAGGGATTCTGGCACTCAGGCAAGTGTGTCCATCCCTGTCCTTCCTGGATCTTTATGTTCTCGATTCGACCAAACAATCCAGATCCTGTCGACGCTTCCAAGCCAGAGCGCACGATGGAAGTGCCGTCTGAAGAGCCCGAGTCTGGCTCCGAGATTCCCATTGAAGCGGTACACCCAGTCGTTCCGCAAGATGGTTTCTGGGCACAGGTTGTAGCCCTTGTGCAGTACATGACGCGTACTGAGGTTCACACCTACGCATTCAGTGTTGCCGCAAATGCAATTCTGTCGCTGTTTCCCTTCATCGTACTTCTGTTGACGGTGTCTCGAAGAGTCTTTCACTCCAGGGCAATGGAGCAGGTCGTGGAAGACATGATGCATGGCTTCCTCCCGGTGGGGCAGGACTTCGTCATGCGGAACATGCAGCTGCTGGCTCACCCGCGAAAGGGCGTTCAGGTCTTCTCGCTTGTCATGCTTCTGATTAGCTCGACGGGTGTATTTCTTCCGCTGGAGGTCGCCCTCAACAGCGTCTGGGGAGTGACGAAAAATCGCAGCTATCTCCGCAACCAGATCGTCTCTCTTGGTCTTGCGTTCGCCGTCGGTGTTCTCGCGATAACGTCAGTCGCTTCCACGTCAAGTTCCAAGGTACTTCTGACCTACCTGTTTTTCGGCCATACCCGGAATGCTCCATTCGCCTTCGCGTCGCAGTGGTTTATGCAGTTCTGCGGAATCGGTCTTAGTATCCTTCTCTTCTTCCTGATCTATTGGATTCTGCCGAATCGCAAAGTTCCTGCCCGGGCTGTAATGCCGACTGCATTAATCTTCGGTCTGCTTTGGGAGCTGGCGAAGTATCTTTATGTAAGAGCCCTACCGTGGCTCGACTTCCAGTCGGTTTATGGCCCGTTCTACATCTCCGTCGGGTTGATGATGTGGGCCTTTCTTTCGGGGCTGCTGGTTCTGGCAGGTGCGCACATCTCTGCAACCCGACATGCGCTGCGGCTGGCCCGGGAAGCCAAGCAAGAGGAGCGTCGGGAGGCGGCGGAAGCAAAGAAAGAGGAAGATGCAGAGCGCTAGCGGAAATCAACGCGCAGTACCGATACTCAGGAACTTCCCAAAGGGCCTGCCTGGTGCTGTCGTATGGCTGGCGATCTGGTTCTGCCTGCTGTTCCTCTTGCGAATGCTCCCGGGAAGTGCAGGATTGCTCTTCGCCGTCGTTCAGGTGCTGGTCGGGATCGCCTTGGGCTGCGCTGCGATTCCACTGCTTGTGCGTTTCGTGCGGCGACGAATGTTGTGGAGTCTCCGCAACAAGCTGGTCGTCACCTACCTTCTGGTCGGCCTGGCTCCGGTTGTTCTGTTCATGACGCTGGTGTTGATCTCCGCGTATGTGGCAGCGGGACAGTTCGCTATTCACTTGGCAGACTCGCGTATGCAGGAGGAGGTTGCCCAGATGAGCAGTGACAACGGACACCGGGTGGAACTGGCCGCCCGTCTTGTCGAAGGCGACGACCGAATTCCGGTTACAGTGCTGAGCAACGGGGACGTGGTTACAAATAGCGTCAGCCACAGAAAGCTTTCGCTCGAAAGCTCGGTGTATGTGAATGGCGCTCCGGTGATGACGGAGTTGCGTCACAACAAGACTCCGCTTGGCCTGCCGGCATGGGCTGCTGAACTGAAGGACGGCCAGTTCAGTGGCCTTGTTCTTGACGGTGGCGACGTTTACCTGGCGGCTGTCAATCAACGCCGCCTTAAAGACGGGCGTCTGCTGAGCCTGGTCACCAGCTTGATCGTGGACGGGCAGGTGATGGATATGATCTCCGCCGGGCTGGGTCGTGCGCAGATCTTTACCGAGAAAGTCGCCGCGAAGGACGCGCGCGGCGACCAGCCGAGGGAACGCTTCCGACGCCGGGACAGCTCGGTCTCGGGAGGCATGCAGGCAGAGGGCGCCAACCTTGCCGATATCCAGGTGCATTTCCTTTCCACGCTGGGGATCACGGACTGGGGAACAGGGGAGCGCGACAGCGTGCTTATCAAGGTGGATTCGCGTCCGTCTCTGCTCTACAACCAGCTCTTTGGATCGTCGCTCGGCGGTCTTTTTACCGACGCTTATAAGACCGGGTTGATCTCTCTCTGCATCCTGTTCGCCATGATTGAGTTGCTGGCGCTCATCATGGCGATTCGCCTTACGAAGACGATGACGGCTTCGGTAGCGGATCTCTATGAGGCGACCCAGAGAATCGATCAGGGCGACTTCAATCACCGGATTGCCATTACGCGAGAAGATCAGCTTGCCGAACTGAATCGTTCCTTCAACGCAATGACCGGTTCGCTGCAACGCCTGCTCCAGGAGCAACAGGAGAAGGAGAGATTGCAGAACGAGATTTCGATCGCGCAGGAGGTGCAGGCGAACCTGTTTCCGCGGCAGATTTCGAGTCTTCCTTCGCTCGAGCTGCATGGGGTCTGCCGTCCTGCCCGCTCGGTCAGCGGCGATTACTACGACTTCCTCGTATTCCATGAGGCAGCGCATAACGGCGAGGCGAGCCGTAAGGAGACGGGAGTGGGCATCGCGATCGGTGATATCAGCGGCAAGGGAATTTCAGCCGCGCTGCTGATGGCGACGCTGCACTCCGCCGTGCGTGCCTACCGTTTCGCGAGCGAGGAGCTCGTCTACAGCGAGTCGGCACTCGCCGGGCTGCTGGCGAATCGCGACGATCTTGGGAGCGACTGCGATGAGCTGTTTCAGTCGCCGGGCCGGATTCTGTCGCTGCTGAATCGGCATCTTTATCGCAGCACACAGCCGGAAAAATACGCGACGTTGTTCCTGGCGCATTACGATGCGCGCTCGGCGATGCTCACATACTCCAACGCCGGCCAGCTGCCTCCCCTGGTGCTGGGCCGCGATGGAGGAGTGCGGCGGCTGGATCGCGGAGGAACGGTCGTCGGGTTGATGGACGGCATGCGCTACGAAGAAGCCCGTTTCCAGATGCTCGCGGGAGACATCGTGGTCGGCTACTCCGACGGCGTGACCGAGCCGGAGAACGACTTCGGTGAGTTCGGAGAAGAGCGCCTGATGGAGGTGGTTCGCCGTTACCGGAACGAACCACTCCATGTGATCTCGAGCCAGGTGATGCAGGCTCTCGATGCCTGGATCGGAGCCGAGGAGCAGCCGGATGACATCACTCTGGTTTTGGCCCGGCAGGTGTAGTCCCCCCTCGTTTTTGCGCAAATCCTAGAATCATTAGACTTATGTCCGGACCTCGGTGTGGATCTGTCGTTGGACAGAGAAAAAGCCCCGGCTTGGTGCCGAGGCTCTTCTCTTACTGATTTAATTCTAGCAAAGCGATGGGAATTGATCGGCAGTTGGGTGTCTGTATTTTTCAGGTCGCTGCGCGTTCGGTTTCGCTCCGGCCTTCGGCAGAGTGGAGCACCGCTTGCGGTGGGTCTTTTGGCACGGCTGAAGCCGCGCCTTGACGATGCGGTTCGAGCTTCGCTCGAATGGCCACCTTAGGCGCGATAAGGGCGCGCCGAAGACCGCAGATCCTGACTGCGCCCCTTCGGGGCTTCGCTCAGGATGACACTTCGGTGGGAACGGGCGTTCGACTGCGGCATGGATGGGAACCGGTTTCGGTCGAGAGCCCACCCTTAGCGACGATGAAGCTGTCGCAAAGGTGGGGCACGCGGCAGATCGCGCCCTGTGCGATGTACCTGTTTCCCCTGTCTACCTTGAAGCAGTTCTCGCCGTCCGTTTCACGAGGTTTTCGGCGGTCGGAGATTCAGCTGAAGGATGAGATTCAGCTGTGGGGTTGAATGGCCTTGACCGCGATGGCGTTGGGGGAAGAACCGGCGGGGAGCATGGTGAAGAGGGCGGCGCCCTGCGTTCCCTGAGTTCTCACGACGGCGATGTCACCGGAGCGAGTATCGGCGGCCAGCAGGATGTGCTCGTCAGCGGAGAAGGCGAGTACGTCGGGAGCGGATCCGGTGTGAACGGTGGTTACAAGCTGCCCGTCATCGATGCTGTAGATGCTGATGAGGTCGGAGGCAAAGTCCGTCACCCAGAGGGTGGAGTTATCCCGGGTGATGACTCCGTAGACGGGCTTGTTCCCGATCATGTAGGTCCCGAGGACCTGGTTGTTCCAGGTATCGATCTCGGAGATGGAGTCGGAGTCGAAGTTGGAGACAAAGATCTCTCCACCGTCCGGCTTGAGAGCCAGATGGACCGGAGTGGCCCCCACATCGAGGAAGGTCAGCAGATGATCGGTGAGAGCTGCGGAATCCTGCCGCGCCGGCCACGAGCCCGGTGCTGCGGCAAGAGAGACGACCATCACCTGATTTCCGCCGGAGCAGGCGATGAAGGCCTTGGAAGAGTCGGGCAGAATGGCGATGTCGGTAGCGCCCGGGCAGCCGGAGAAGGTTGCCCGGAACCTGAGGGGAGGTCCAGGAGGCTCATTGGGAACCGGCTGCGGAGCCTCAGAAGAGCCCGGGCTGACTGTTCCCGGACTGGCATACGGGACTGCGCTGTAGATGGAGACGCTGCCGGAGCCTCGGTTCGAGACGACGACAGAGCGCATGTCGGGCGACACGCGCGCGATTCCGGGCTGCTCGCCGGTGCCGACGACGGCTATCTCGCGGCGACGGTCGAGATCAATAACGCTGACGGAGTTGGAGCCGGAGTTGGCCACGTAAGCACGTCCGCCCGCAGCATCGACGCTGATGAAGTAGGGCTGACGGTGAACCGCGATGGTGGAGAGGACCTTGTTGGCGGAAGCATCAATCACCGTCACGGTGCCGGATCCGGTATTGACGGCATAGACCTCGTTACGACGGGGGTTGGGGGCGATCCCGGTAGGGTTGTCTCCGACCCGGAGGGTACGATCCGGACGCAGGTTCACAAGGTCCAAGACACTGACCGTGTTCGACTTACCGTTGGTAACGTAAGCAAATTCCCGGTACCCGGCGGGAACGTCGGGGAAGCTGTTTCGGCGGCAACCCGAGGGAACGAGCAGGGCAAGGAAAAGCGCGGCGAGGACTGCGACTCGCTGGAAATCAGGGGATTTGGGCACTGTTGCGAGTCTATCGGTGGGCATCGCCGGGCCGCAAGCGTGAGTCCCCAAAAAAAGATTTTGAAATTTGCGAAACATTTCGTTCAGTAAATGTGTCTACGAGAGTGATGCACAGAGTTGCCAGATGGGGAGCTCGAGCATCGTCTGTAAAATCCTTCTCGGACAACGAAGCTACTTCTGTAGCTTCGTTGATTTTTTTAAATGCGCTGATTGCGTGATCTCCGGACGACTGCAACCGCAGATCCTTCGACTGCGCCCTTCGGGCTTCGCTCAGGATGACACGGGAAGAGGGCGTGGATCGTTACTGGGGCCGTCGTGAGCGGAGAAGATTCTTTTCAGGAGATCAGCGGTGCTTCTGAACCGGCTTTTAGGTGCTTCGGACCGCCTTTTACTAGCCGTGAACCGACATGGAGAATTCAAGCGCGAGACGGAGAACGACCGCGCCTCAGGGCCGGAGCCTATCGAGAAGATGTGGCGTGAGAGGGATTGTAGAGATTACTGGCGGCCGATGCGCGACCAGTTGCGGGCGACCCAGCCGACGTAGGCCAGCTGAACGGCGATAACTCCGCCATAGACGAAGACGAGGTGGCGGTGAGCCATGCTGGAGAAGTCGAAGAAAGTTTGCCAGGTCATGTGTGCGCGGGCTCCGTTTATTGAGGCGTCTCGAGGGAGGCTTCGAGGGCGAGGAGGGCTGCTTCCTGCTCGGCGAGTTGCCGGCGACGCTCCAGGGCGAAGCGGAAGCCGATCAACAGAAGTCCCCACATGGCCCAACCTGCAAGGTTCCACAGGACTGCGGGAACCATGCCGGGATCGATACCACCGCCGTCAGAGCCAAAGACGGGCGCAGGATGCTGGGTGCGCCACCAGTGGATGGACATATAGACGATAGGGACGTCGACGGCCGCGAAGACCGCGAGAACGGCCGAGAGAACACCCGTCTGTCCCGCAGGAGAGAAGCGGCGAAGCATCAAGTAGCTGACATAGAGCAGCCACAGGATGAGCTCAGTCGTGAGGCGAGCGTCCCAGGCCCACCAGATCCCCCACGCGGGCTTTCCCCACAACATTCCGCTGGCGAGAGTGATGCCAACGTAGAGGACTGTAATCTCCGCTGAGGCCACGGCGAGCGCATCGGCAGAGAGCGCCTTGAGAGGATCGCGACGACGCCAGTACAGATAGCCCAGCGAGGCGGCCAGATTGATGTAGGGGAAGATGAGTCCGAGGATCGCGTGCGGCAGATGGTAGTAGAAGATGCGCTGCAGATTTCCCATAGTCGCTTCCATGGGAGCGAGAAAGATCGCCTGACGGAAGCCGACGATGAGCACTGCGATCGTAGCTGCGAGCCAAAGCCAAGCGAAGTTTCGGACTGTGGAGGGACGCGCCACGATGTTTATTCTAGCGCGAAAGTTTGACGGCGGAGAGGGTTTGCTTGCTGGACTGCCGCAGGGTGGGGGCGGACCTCGGCGGATTGAATTGTGGGGTGGGCTGGAAGAACCGCAGATCCTTCGACTTCGCCCTCCGGGCTCCGCTCAGGATGACACGAATCAAGAATTTGGGCGGAGGGGAGGGACGATGTGGTTTCGGACGAGGGGGTGGCGAGGCGGAGTTGAACGAGCTGGATCGGGCCGGAGCGGAGATTCTTCAGGCGGACTTGTTCGCAGTAGAGGCCAGGAACTGGGGAAGGATTGTCGGGTACTCGACAGTGGCGGCTAGTCGGCGTTGAGGACGGTCTCGAAGAGCAGGATGCAGACGGTGGTGTAGATGAGGTCGTAGCCGGCCAGCTGGGTGATCCAGGAACGGAGGTAGACGGGATCGAGCTCAGCGGTGAGGACTCCCGTGGTGGCCTGGACCATCATGAGGACGGCGGGAAGCGAGAGGGGCAGGAGGATCAGCGGGAGGAGGAGCTCACGGTTTCGGGCGCGGAGGCCGAGAGCGGCGAAGAAGGTTCCGTTGACGACGAGGGCCCAGGTTCCGAGAGGAAGGATGAGGGCGAGCAGCCAGGCGTTTCCGAGAACGTGAAGATTGAAGAAGATGACGAAGATGGGGGCGAGCACGATTTCGACGACGAGCACGAAGATCATGTTGGCGAGGGCCTTGCCGACGAAGAGGGCAGAGGCAGGTGATGGCGCCATTCGCTGGGCTTCGAGGACCTGATTGCGCTGTTCGCGGGTCCAGGACTGGTTGAGCGCGGTCATGGAGGCGAAGAGGAGGCCGACCCAGAGGATGCCTCCGGAGATCTGGCGGGTGACGGCGGGGTATCCGGCGGGGTCGAAGGCGATGGAGAAGACGACGACCATCAGGAGCACGAAAAAGAGCATGCCGTTGATGGAGTCGCGGGAGCGCCACTCGAGACGCAGGTCTTTGCGGAGATGGTCGAGGACGTAGGTGAGATACCTCAACGGGTGTCTCCGGAGAGTGTGGCCTTGGTGAGGTCGGCGAGGGTGAATTGAGAGGCGCGAAGATAGTCGGCGGGGGAGAGGAGGACCTGGAGGCCGCGCTGTCCGGCGGATACGCTGATGATGTCGAAGAGCTCGATGGTCTCGTCGGCGAAGGCAGGGAAGGGCTTCTTCGCGCCCATGACGGTGACTCCGCCGCGGATGTAGCCGGTGAGGGGCTCGACGTCCTTGAGAGAGGCGAGCTCGGCTTTTTTGGCACCGGCGGCGTGTGCGAGCTTTTTTAGGTCGAGCTCGGTGTCGCCGGGGACGACCGCGAACAAGTATTCGCCAGTATTGGTGTGAGAGAGGAGGGTCTTGAACACCTGCTCGGGTGGAAGACCGATCTTGCGGGCGACGGAGATGGCGGTGAGGTCTTCGGGATCGACCTCGTAGGCGCGGAGCTCGTAAGAGATACCGAGAGAGTCGAGGAGGCGCGCGGCGTTGGTCTTGCTGGGTGCGGCTGCTTTCATCCGTGGGTTCCGGTGACGGTCTCGATGATCTGACCCTGGCGCATGTGGAGGGTGCGGTCGGCGAGAGGCTCGGCGAGCGAGGCCTGGTGGGTAGTGAGGATGAGGGTGCGGGCTCCTCCACCAGCGACGGGCCAGGTACGAAAGTCGGAGAGGAGCTCGACGAGGTGCCCGGCGCTCGCGACGTCCAGATTAGAGAAGGGCTCGTCGAGAAGGAGGAGCTCGGGGTCGGTCTGGAGGACGCGAGCGAGCGAGGCGCGCTGCCGCATGCCCTGCGAGTACTGTCCGACGGGGCGGGTGAGCGCGGGGTCGAGGCCGACGGCGCGGAGGGCCATCTCGGGAGAGCCGACGCAGGCGCAGCCCTCGCCGCGGTGCAGGGTGGCGAAGTAGGTCAGGTTCTCCATGGCGGTCAGCTCGTCGTAGAGCATTGTGGAATGGCTCATATACGCGATGCGATGACGGTGTTGATGAGGTGAGCCACCGAAGACGGCTACTTTGCCGCGGGTCGGAGTGATGAGTCCAGCGACGACGCGGAGCAGGGTGGATTTGCCGGCTCCATTTTCTCCGAGGACGATGGTGGAGGAGCCAGCGGGAAAGGTTGTCGAGACGTTGCGAAGAGCGGCGAAGGAGCCGTAGATCCTGGAGACGGAGTCGAGCGACACGGCCGCAGTCGCAGCGGAGAGTTCAGCACGGATTGGGGCGGCAGTCGACATGCGCAGGTGTGCCCGAGGCTTCTTAGCGAGTATAGAGCCTGGGCTCAGCGAAGAAGCTTCAGCGTGCGACGGGCATGGCGGATGCGGTGTTGACCGGCTTCTGATTTGCAGCCGGGGCGTACTTGGAGGCGCACTTGGCCTGAAGCTGAGTGGCGTGGAAGACGCCGTCGTGACCGAAGGTTCCGATGGCGAGGGCCTGGGCGTCGTCCTTGAAGGTGTCAGGCGGGGGCTCGGAGCCGTTGTAGACGACCCGCAGGGTGTGTCCCTGCTCAAGGAGATTGAAGGTGGCGTTGGTTCCGGAGCGCTGGATGGTTCCCGGGGCGACGTTGCCGGCGACGCGAAGATGCCGCGTGTAGGCCTTGTTGCCCATGCCCTGAAGCTCGCTGATGGTGACGTAGTAGCTCTTGTTGTCGCGCACGCCAGTGATGGCGAGATAGGCTACGGTGCCAAGGATGAGGACGGTGGCGACAATGATCTTCAGCGGGCTTTTGCGGTCGGGATTCGGCATGGCGTCTGTCTCTCATTATAGAGACTCTGTTGACTGAAGAAGGAAAGAATAGATTTCTCTCGGCTGGAGATGGATGTCGGATAATGTGCTGACAGATGAAGAACCCCCTATTCTTGCTGAAGTTGAGCTTCTGTTGTCTCCTCGTTGTGGGGGCGGGCAAGGCGTGGCCGCAGACCTCGAATGCTGGCTTCGAGGTTTATGCAAACTGCAAGATTACAGACGGACCTTCGGTTGTCGAGATAGCGCCGCTCGCCCCGGGAATCAGTTCGAGGACCGTAGAAACGATGAATGGTCCCAGGCAGATCCCGATGGTATCCGGGAGGCGAATCATGTTTGCCTATCCAGACAAGGATTTCTACGCCAATGTGAAGGTGGAGATCCTTCCTGCGGACAACTATGCGGAGACGCGTCAGTACCTGATCGATAACTTCGATCACATCCTGGCCTCGGGGGAGACAGAACGCAATTACCGTCTCAAGCCCCTGATGAACGGGCTGGATACAAGAGGCATGGACAGGACGAAGATCGAAGGCGGGGTGCTGGGGATCTATCTGATCTTCGATGATGCAAATCGAACTGTGAGCACGATCTATTTCCTCAATCAGGATGCTGAAAAGAGGAGCTTCCAGACGATTGAAGAGTACCGGCAGCAACGGGATCGCTTTCTTGCGGCGTACACGGGCTGTGCCCACCCAAAGATCAGATCGGGGAATTAGGAAAAGAAAACTGAAAATGGCGGGAACCTTTTGCTTCCTGTGGCGTAACCACATGTATAAATGTGGGGATGCCACAGGAGAGACGCATGGGAGACGCGAAGCTGGACCTTTTGCAGGGGACGCTGGATCTGATGGTGCTGCAGACGCTGGCGGCGATGGGCGAGATGCACGGCTATGGGATTGCGCGGCGGATCGAGCAGGTGAGCGGCGATGAGGTGCTGCTGAACCAGGGGACGATCTATGCGGCGCTGGTGAGGCTGCAGCAGAAGGGATGGATTGAGGCGGAGTGGGGGGCGTCGGAGAACAATCGCCGGGCGAAGTTCTATTCGATCACAAAGCGGGGAACCAAGCAGCTGGCCGACGACACGGAGTATTGGCGAAGGCTGGCGAGTGTGATGGGCCGCGTACTGGCGATGGGAGAGGAGGGCGCGAGGCAATGAAATCCGAAAGAAAGAGATCGTGGAGGACGGAGAGAAAGAGATCGTGGATGGATTCGTTGCGTCGTGGTGCGGCTCGGATGGGCGGCTTCTTTCGTAAGGGCACCATGGATCGCGATCTCGAGGAAGAGATCGACTCCCACATAAGGATGGCGACTGAGGAGAACCTGCGCGCGGGGATGGCGCCGGAAGAGGCACGGAGGAAGGCTATGGTGCGGTTTGGCGGCGTGGAGCAGGCAAAGGAGCAGCAGAGAGAGTCCCGCGGTCTGCCGTGGCTGGATACGGTGCTGCAGGATCTTCGCTATACGTGGCGGACACTGCTGCGAGACCGGGGATTTGCGACGGTTGCGATCCTGATTCTGGCGCTGGGGATCGGGGCCAATGTGGTCGTCTTCAGCGTGGTGAATACGATCCTGCTGCGGCCGTTGCCGTTCTATCAGCCGGACCGGCTGGTGTGGATTGCTCCGGAACACACAGAAGGACTGTCGGGCTCGACCTACTCGGTGGACGCGTTTGAAGATCTGCGTTCGATGAATCGGTCGTATGAGGATGTGACTGGCTATTTCGCATTTTCGACTCCTGACAATTACAAGCTGACGGCAAAGGGAGATCCGAAGCCGTTGACCGGCATCATGGTCGCGGGGAATTTCTTCCATGTCCTGGGAGTGAATCCTGCGCTGGGCCGGTTGTTCACGGCAGATGAGTCGAGAAAGGGCGGCCCTGCGGCGGTTCTGCTGGCGTATCCGTTCTGGCAGAGGCAGTTTGGCGGTGACCGGTCCATCGTGGGTCAGGCGATCACGCTGGATAACCATCCAGTGACGGTCGTCGGGGTGCTGCCGGAGAGCTTCGATTTCGGGGCTGCATTTTCGCCGGGATCGAAGGTGGACATTCTTACACCCGCGATCATGGACGATTTCCGGTATGAGGGAAATACGCTGACATTCATCGGGCGTTTGAAGCCAGGCATATCTGTGCAGCAGGCGCGGGCCGAGGCGAAGACGCTGTTTCCCCAGTTCTATTGGGGAAAGAAGTATCCGGACTCGAAAGGGAATTACACCGGTTGGCCGGTTCCGCTGAAGGACTACATCAGCGGAAAGCTGCGGCGGTCGCTGGTGGTGCTGTGGTGCGCGGTGGGACTGATCCTGCTGATTGTGTGCGTGAATCTTTCGAACCTGCTGCTGGCGCGAGCAGCGGCGAGGAGCAAGGAGTTCGCACTGCGCAGCGCGCTGGGGGCAGGGCGGGGAAGATTGATCCGGCAGCTGCTGACGGAGAGCCTGGTGCTCGCGGGAGCGGGAGCGGTGCTGGGCCTGGGGCTTTCGTATGTGCTGCTGCGCTATCTCGCACATCAGGGATCCATTGCGCTGCCGTTGTTGAACAGCGTCCGGCTGGATGGAACGGCGCTGGTGTGGACGCTCTCGATTACGGTCTCGACGGCGGTGCTGTTTGGCCTGCTGCCGGGAATCAGGGCCTCCCGGGCGAACGTGCAGGAGGCTTTGAAGGACGGTGGCCACGGAGCCACGGAGGGACGGAAGCACGAGGCTATGCGCACGGTGCTGGTGGTCTCCGAGGTGGCACTGGCCTGTGTGCTGCTGATCGGGGCTGGTCTGCTGCTGCGCAGTTTTCTGAAGGTTCTTGATGTGGATCTCGGCTTCCAACCTTCAACCGCTGCAGCGATGAAGCTGGACTACGACGACGGCAACAACACGGATCGGCGCAGCGCGATTCTGCAGAACGTGGCTCGCCGCGTGAGCGCGATCCCGGGAATTGACGCGGTTGGGTTTTCGGATAATCTACCCCTCGATCGCAATCGAGGGTGGGGAGGTCCGCGTGTCAAAGGCAAGACCTACAAGCCCGGCGAGGTTCCGGGAGCGTTCGTCTACATCGTCGCGCCGGGGTATGTGAAGGCGATGGGTATGCGTCTGCATGGAAGAGATTTTGCCTGGTCCGATAACGACAAGAGCGAAGGGGTCGTGATCCTGAACCGGAAGGCGGCCAAGGGCCTGTGGCCGGACGAGGATCCAGTGGGCAAGATCGCGGTGGTCGGGAAAAAAGATGTTCGCGTGATCGGCGTGATCGACGACGTGCGCGACACCAACATCGAAGGACAGACCGGCTGGCAGATGTATCTGCCGATGACGGAGAGCGACTGGGGACCGGATGGGGCTTACCTGGTAGTGCGGACGAAGCTGCCGCCAGCACAGCTCTCCGGCACGGTACTGCGGACGCTGCGGGAGATCAACCCGAACCAGCCCTCGGTTGAGTTTCGCCCGTTGCAGAGCATCGTGGACCATGCAGTTTCGCCGCGGCAGTTCTTCGTATTGCTGGTGGGGACCTTCGCAGGGCTGGGGCTGTTGCTGGCATCACTGGGGATTTACGGCGTTATTTCTTACTCCGTTACGCGCAGAACACAAGAGATAGGGATTCGCATGGCGCTTGGAGCGTCGCCTGGAAATGTGCAGATGGGAGTCATCAAGAAGACGTTGCAGATGGCGTCGCTTGGAATCTCGGTCGGCGCCGTGCTGTCTGTCGCCGCTGCGCAGCTGATTGCGACGCTTCTGTTTGGAACAACGCCTACCGATCCACCGACTTTCGGGGTAATGCTGGTGCTGCTGATCGGGGTTGCGGTGCTGGCTGGGTACCTTCCGGCGCGGCGCGCCTCGAGGATCAACCCGATGGTCGCGCTGAGAAACGAATAGATCTTCTCGAACGAAGGCCGCAGGAAAGGTTCCCTGCCGGCCATTTTTTTCCATACGGGGAGAGTCTTACGCTGCAGCCTGCAGATTGACGCCGTCGGAGATGTTGCTGAGCAGCTTGTCGGCTTCTTTCTCTTCGGCGAGGATCGACTCGATGGTGCGGGCGTCTTCGGTCAGGCCCAGGATGTTGGCCCAGGTGCGAAGGGTCCCGTAGACGGCGATCTCATGATGCTCGACCTGCTGACCGCAGGCGATCAGAGTGATGTCGCGGATGCTGCTGTCGGAGGCGTCCTTGATGCTGTCCTGGGCCTCGGTGACGAGGCCGCTAATCGCTTTACAGGTTTCGGTATCGGCATCGCCGGTTGCGTTGCGGAGCAGAGCTTCCACGCTGGCCACATGGCCCTCGGTTTGACGCAGGTGATCGCGAAATGCCGTTGCGAGTTGAGGATCGGTTGATTTTTCAATCATCTGTGGAAGAGCGTCGGTGATCTTCTGCTCCATATCGAGAGCCTTCTTGAGGTTGGTGATATAGAGCGTACGCAGATCTTCGATGTTGGCTGAGAATATTTTCATGGATCGAACTCCCTTTCGTTTTTCGGCTCAGAGGAGGCCGTTGGCGCCACAGAGGCGCGTAATGGTGAATTCCGTTGTCTTCGGCGGTGAGACGGCAACGTGCGCCGGTATGCTCACGGTCGTGCGCGTTCTGAGTGGTTTGGATGCGAGAGGATTGGTTAGGTTGGCCGCGAAGATCGCGGCGAAGACTGGGAAGCAGCGGCAGCGAACATGTCGTGTGCGGTGCAACAGCGATATACTCGGTGGTACGTCAGCATGCGGCGCAGCGATTGGTGGAAAAGAGGTTTGGTATGAGCACAAATGGCAATCATCATCCGGGTGGGAACGGCGCGAACGGCAACGGGTACAAGGTTCCGACTGGCCGTGCGGATTGGATCGTCAAACGCAAGGCCGAGGCCGAGCGGACCGGCGACTGGAACATGTCGCAGATGCACTTCGCACGCAAGGGTCTGATCACAGAAGAGATGGCGTTCGTGGCCGAACGAGAGAAGATCTCTGCGGAGATGGTGCGCAGTGAAGTCGCCAAAGGAACGATGATTATTCCGGCCAACATCAACCACGTTGAGCTGGAGCCGATGGCGATTGGAGTCGAGTCGCTGTGCAAGATCAATGCGAACATCGGCAACTCGGCACTGGTTTCGAATGTGGATGAGGAGCTGCGCAAGCTGCACACCGCCGTGCACTTCGGTGCGGATACGGTGATGGATCTCTCGACCGGCGGCGACATTCCGATGATCCGCGAGGCGATCCTGCGGCACAGCCCAGTTCCGATCGGAACGGTTCCGCTGTACGAGGCGCTGAGCCGCGTCAAGCGCGTGGAAGACCTAAACATCGACCTCTACCTGGAAGTCATCGAGGAGCAGGCTCAGCAGGGTGTGGACTACTTCACGATCCATGCGGGCGTGCTGGTCCAGTACATTCCGATGGTGGCCAAGCGCATCACCGGCATCGTGAGCCGTGGCGGCGCGATTATGGCGCAGTGGATGACGCACCATCACAAGCAGAACTTCCTGTACGAGAACTTCGACCGTATTACGAAGATCATGGCGAAGTATGACGTGAGCTACTCGCTGGGTGATGGCCTACGTCCCGGGTCTGTCGCGGATGCCAGCGACGAGGCGCAGTTTGCCGAGTTGAAGACGCTGGGCGAGTTGACGCGCGAGGCGTGGAAGAGCGATGTGCAGGTGATGATCGAAGGTCCGGGCCATGTGCCGATGGACAAGATCAAGGAGCAGGTGGACAAGGAGGTCGAGTACTGTGACGGAGCACCGTTCTACGTGCTGGGACCGCTGGTCACGGATATCGCTCCGGGATACGATCACATCACTTCGGCGATCGGCGCGGCGATGATCGGCTGGCATGGAGCAGCGATGCTTTGCTATGTCACTCCGAAGGAACACCTTGGACTTCCGAACGAGAAGGACGTCAAGGACGGCATCATCGCCTACAAGATCGCTGCCCATGCGGCCGATATTGCACGGCATCGTCCTGGCGCGCGCGATCGCGATGATGCGATCTCGCATGCACGCTACACCTTCGACTGGGACAAGCAGTTTGCGTTGTCGCTGGATCCTGACACCGCCCGAGGCATGCACGATGAGACGCTTCCGGACGACTATTACAAGGAAGCGGCATTCTGCAGCATGTGCGGCCCGAAGTTCTGCTC
This sequence comes from Edaphobacter sp. HDX4, assembly GCF_036877565.1. Taxonomy (NCBI): domain Bacteria; kingdom Pseudomonadati; phylum Acidobacteriota; class Terriglobia; order Terriglobales; family Acidobacteriaceae; genus Edaphobacter; species Edaphobacter sp. HDX4. Next base: position 14,434 of record NZ_JAEDXW010000024.1, on the reverse strand, counting down.
GATGAACTGGTCGAGCAAGGTTGACGAGTTCAATGAACGCGAGCACGGATTGAAGAAGCCGGATCTTACGCAGATTGTGACGGAACAGATGGCTTTGCGAAGCTAGCAGGATTCGACTGGTAAAGAGCAAGAACCACATAGAAGGGCCGTTTCCGGGAATACCGGAGCGGCCCTTCTGCTTGTCGCTGGATGAGGGACCACGATTCTGTGGTTCGGGTTCGCAAAGAGGAGGCCGGGAACAGGGTCGGGCCGCGCAGAGATTATCCACAGGATGCACAGATTCGTTGCACAATGATGAACGCCGGGGACAACGTCAAAGGCAGAGACACGATCTTATGTGGTAACGGAAGAGAAGTCTTCCAGAAGGAGAGAGTAGCCTATGGCCAACCAAAAGATCAGGAACAGTCCTGATCGGAACGACCGGGAAACCGGAAGTACCAGTGGATGGCACGAAGCAGTTCAACCCAACCAGAATGACATGAATCGAGGAAGGGAGACGAGGGCAGAACCCTCAGATCCTCAACGAGGTTAAGTCGTATAAGGTGGGAACCGGTATTCGATACGGTTCTCCGGAAATCGAAGAAAAGGTGCGGGTCTCTCGGGACCCGCACTTTTTATGTGCGTCATTGTTTCGAGGCGGATTCGAGCAGTGCGGCAGCCCGGTTCAGCGCTTGGCTGAGTTGCAGGAGTTGGGCAGTGGCGCGGGGGGCGTCGGATTCTGCGACGGCTTCATTTACGCCGGGAATCACGACAGCCGCGTAGCCGGTGTATTCGCCCGGCGCGTAGATGGTGTGTTTGTACCAGGGACGGTGAGGAAGTCCCTCAGGAGACAGGAGAGCGCTCTCAGCCGCACGCAGCGCCTTGTTGAGCGAGGTTGTCTCTGCGGGAGGATGGGCCTGCAGATTGCGGACCGCTGTCCCGGCAGCCTCGAACCGCTGAGCAGCAGCCTGTGCGGTGCTGAAGTCCAGGTTCAGCTTGTTGGCAGCGGCATGTTTTTGAGCACCCTGAAGGTAGGCAGCGATGTCCCTGCCATACGTCTGGTAGTCGTAGGGGAGCACATCGGCATCGGCCATATGCAGGATCTCGAGACCGAAGATCCGTGCCTGCTGCTGTTCGTAGACAAAGGTCGGGTCTGCGAATTTGATGAACCAGTTGTAATTGTCGAATACGGAGTGATAGACCCCGTACGGTCCTTCTGAGCCGATGTCGGTTGAGGGAACGCCGAGGTGCTGGAGGAACGGGGTGTAGTCGGAACCGGAGCCGAGGTCGCCTACGCGGACATCCTGCTGGTCGAGCCCTCCGATGTGGTTAGCGCCGAGAGTGGCGGTGATGTGGTTGGTCGCATCCGTCTCCTGCTCGTCACGCCACTGCTGGTAGACCGTGCCTCCCCTGGGAGAAGGAACCTCTTTGGTGACTTCGCGGACGAACTGCTTGAGGGAAGGGACGGCTGCCGCGTTGAACTTCGGTCCGGAGACACCTACGTCCGTGTTGAAGTAGGCGACAGCTTTGACCAGGTGGTTCGCATGCTGTTCGACCCATTCGGTGGACCCGATGAGGCCCTCTTCTTCGGCGTCCCAGGAGGCGATGACGATGCGGCGGCGCGGGCGCCAGCCCTGCTTGAGCAACTCGCCAATTCCGTGAACGGCTTCAAGCATGGCGGCGGTCCCGGAGTTGGGATCGACTGCGCCGAAGACCCAGGCGTCGCGATGGTTCCCAGCCACGACCCACTGATCCTTCTTGGAGGGATCGGTGCCTTCCACGGTCCCGATGACGTCCCAGATGGTGCGGAGAGCGATGTCCTGCTCCAGGTGCATGTGGACCTTTACGTGTCCGGTTCCGCCGAGGTGATAGGTGAAGGGGAGTGCTCCCTGCCAGGAACGGGGGGAGACCGGTCCGTCGAGGCACTTCAGGATGGGGGCCGCATCCTTGTAGGAGAGTGGGTTGGAAGGGATTGAGGGCTCGTTCCCTTTGAGGCCATTGAGGGGAATTCGCTGGGAGTCGGGGAGGTCGGGCGTAGAGGCGATGCCCGGGGTCTGGGGGTCGCCTGGATAGATGGGAAGGAACTGCACGGAGCCACGCTGAACGCCGGATTCGGGACGGAAGGGACCCTTGGGGTAGACGTCGCCCCGGTAATAGCCGTCGTCCGACGGGTCGGAGTAGATCAGGACGCCTTTAGCGCCGTTCTGTTGAGCGAGGTAGACCTTTACTCCGCGAAAGTTGGCGCCGTAGCGGACGAGCACGATCTTGTCCTTGACGCTGATGCCCATGCTGGCCAGCTTCTTGAAGTCTTCCAGACTTCCATAGTTGGCGTAGACGACATCGGCAGTGACATCGCCGGAGGGGGAAGATCCATTGAAGGCCGGGAGGATGTCTGGCTGATCCTGGTAAGGATCGCCGCCATATTTCTGCGGGTCTACGTGCTCAGGGGATGGCCCTGACATCAACTTCTCCCCTTTGGAGTTGAAGGCTTCGATGGAGATCGAGACCGGCTTATTGAGCAGAACTTTGTAGGGAGTGATCTGGGTGTCCAGACCCGCTGCTTTGAACTTATCAGCGACGTAGAGGGCGGTGGCGTAGTCCTGCGGAGAACTGGCCCAATGGGGAGAGGCAGTCAGGGTCTTGAGGTGTTCTCCGGCGAGCTTGGCGTCCGGGACAGAGAGGAACTTCGCATCCCACTTTGCCTGCTGGGAGAAGTCGCGGTAGCCGAAGACCTGCTGCGTTTGAGCAGAAGCAGAGAGAGCACCGATCAACAGCGAAAGGGCGAGGGGCCGGATAACGCGCAAGAATAACCTCTAAAGCAGCTTTTAGAGGTTAGAGTACAGCATTCGTGAGGGAGTCAGCCGCAGCCTGGACTCTCTCACGAATGCCCTGCCGCTGAGAGTTGCAGGTTGGCGTCAGGCTGCGACGGGCTGACCGCAGAACTTGCAACGATGTGCTGCAACAGGGATGTCGGAGAGGCACTCCGGGCAGGCCTTGGTGGGCGGAGGAGCAGCTTCCTGCGGCTTGAATTTTTTGAGCAGATACTGCGAGGGAAGAACGAGGAAGAAGTAGACGACTGCAGCGATGAGCAGGAAGTTGACCACGGCCGTCAGGAACTTGCCGTATTCGATGACTCCACCATTGATGTGGCCAACCATGTAATCGAAGTTGGGTTTGCCAACAATGGCACCGAGCAGGGGATTGATGATGTTGGCCGTCAGCGCGGTGACGATGGCTGTGAATGCCGCACCGATGATGACGGCGACAGCGAGGTCCATCACATTCCCGCGGAGAATGAAATCACGAAACCCTTTGAGCATGAATATCTCCCAATTCGTTGGAGTGAAGTGACTGAGTCATGGAGTATACGACAGGCGTAAGCGCAACATTATGCAGATCGAGTCATCCAGAGGGCGTAAGGGTAGAGGAGAAAGAAGAGGATCATCCCCAGCGCCATCATGTCCATATAGATGAGAAGGAGGACGCCGCCGTGGTATAGGCTCCATCGAGTTCTCACGCAACGCAGATGGTCGATGGTTCCGGCTATGGCAGTAATCGTCGGCAGGATGAGGAGAAGCGTTGCGCGGTTGTTGGGAAAGTCTGAGAGCAGGACCGAGGCGCCGAGGCTAAGGAGGACGAGGAGGGTGCCGCGAAGGATAGAACGGCAGCGCGGATTGAAAAACCGATAGATCACCTTGCTCTCTCCAGAGTAGATCGTTTTGAGCCGGGCATCCATACGGACCGCCGTTTGCGCCCACGATATGATGGTTCAGAATCCCCAGACTCGATTCCAGAGACCATGTGAGGAGTACTTGGAAAGAACGGGTGTTATGGAGCCGAGGGAGGCGACGGAGACCAGGCTGCGGTCGTGGCGAGCCTTCGCATCTGTCATAGGATGCAGCCTGCTGGTTCGGCTGTTGGTGCTGCGGATGCTTGCGGCGACACCGCTGGTGTCCGACTCAAGAGATTACCGCGAGATGGCGCTCCGCCTGCTGGATGGCAGGCCCTTCGTGCCCTACTGGCCACCTGGCCTTTCTCTTTACCTTGCGCCGTTTCTTGCGGCAGGATTGGGAGATATTGCACTTCGAGCCTCGATGCTGGTGTGGTGGGTGGTCTTCTGCGTGGCGCTCGTTCGAGTGGCGAAGGATCTTTGCGTCAAGGACAGCATCACGCTGATTCTGCTGGGGCTGTTCAGCATCACTCCGGCGTTGATCCATTTCTCCCTTGAGCCGATGACGCAGATGCCGTCTGCCGCCCTGCTGCTGGTTGCGGTAAGCGCAGCCGTGAGGTGCTGGAAGAGACCCGGGTGGGGTGAAGCGCTGCTGCTGGGCGCAGCAACGGGAGGTCTCTCGCTGGTTCGCCCCAGCGCTCTCCCGCTGCTGGCCGTGCTTCCGGCTCTGCTGTATGTCGGGCGCAGGCAGGTTCGAGAGCCACTCATTGCCCTGACGCTGGGATCGCTGATGATTCTTGCTTGGGTCGCCAGGGTTCATCAGTTATCGGGGCAGTGGACGATCAACAACTCGAACGGAGCCAATCTCTATTACGGAAACAATCCCTGGACGCCGCTCTACCGGACCTGGTACTTCGGTTCGCACGCCAAGCTGGGGTCGGAAGAGATAGAGCAGTTTCCGGAATACGGCACGATCGTCCGGCAGATCGTAGAGCTTCCTAAGACGGAGCGAGGAGCTGCCTTCCGAGAGAGAGCGGTCGATTATGTGCTGCACAGACCGGACCTGTTCGTTCTGCGAACGCTGAACCGAGTGCGCTGCTTCTGGGGATTCGATATCTTTACTGCCGCGAATGTGCGGAGCGCGGGGCCGGCGGTAAGCCGCTGGTTCCCAGTGGTTCTGGCGATGGATGCGGCCTGCTATCTGGTGATCGCCGGATTTGCTTTCTTCTGGATTGCAACAGCCCAGGGAAGTTTCTGGACGCAGTGGGAGACCTGGCTGCTCACATCTACGGTGGTGCTGTACGGCCTGCCGTACTGGGTGACGATGTCACATCCCACCTACCATTTCCCGGTTGTGGCACCCCTCGCGCTGCTGGGGGTGATGGCCTGGCAGATGGTGCGCTCGTCAGGCCTCGGGAACAGGAGACGGGGATGGATTGCGCTGGCGGTGCTGGCGGTGATCCAGGTGGAGTGGGCGTTTTATATTTCGCGGGCATAAAACGGTCCGGCTCTCTGGGAACCGGACTAGACCAAACTGGGAGCCGGACTAGACCGGACTGGAACTATACCGTTGCGAGCTCGGGTCCGGCAGCGACCTTCTCAACCATTTTCCGGATCGATTGATCGTAAGGAGCCCGGAGAACGCCGTGCTCTGTGATGATAGCGGTGATGTATTTCGCAGGAGTTGCATCGAAGGCGGGGTTCTGAATCGCCGCTCCGTTCGGGGTCATCTGCTTTCCATTCGAGTGCGTGACCTCGGTTGCGGCGCGCTGCTCGATCGGAATAGCGTCTCCGTCCGGTGTGTTCACGTCGATGGTTGAAAGTGGAGCGGCGACGTAGAACGGGATGCCGTGCTCTTTAGCGAGAACGGCTACTGAATAGGTGCCGATCTTGTTGGCTGTGTCGCCGTTGGCGGCGATGCGGTCGGCGCCGACGATGACAGCCTGGATCCGGCCTTGGCGCATGAGCGCGCCTGCCATGTTGTCGCAGAGGATGGTGGTAGGGATGTTGTCCTTGAGCAGCTCCCAGGCAGTGAGGCGCGCGCCCTGAAGGAAGGGACGAGTCTCATCGGCATAGACATCGATCTTGTGACCGCGCTCGATGGCTGCGCGGATGACTCCGAGTGCAGAACCATAGCCGCAGGTGGCGAGAGCTCCGGCGTTGCAGTGAGTGAGGACGGTGCCCTGCTGGGGCATAAGGGAGGCTCCGTGCGCTCCCATGGACTTGCAGGCGGCGATGTCTTCGTCGTACATCTGCCGGGCGCGAGCGACGACGGCGGCCTTGATCTCGGGAATGGGAGTGTTGCCGTCGACGAGCCGGTTGTAGAGGCTGCGAATCTCTTCGATGCCCCAGAAGAGATTGACTGCGGTCGGGCGGGTCTCGGCCAGGGTCCGGGAGATGACTTCCACCTCAGCGTTGAGGCTGGGAATATCAGTTGCTGTGCTGCGGTCGATGCCGAGGGCTACGCCCATGGCGGCGGAGACGCCGATTGCAGGAGCGCCGCGGACGATCATGTCACGGATGACGGTGGCGACCTGCTTGTAGTCGGTGGCGAGGACGTAGGTCTCTTCGAGGGGAAGCTTGGTTTGGTCGAGGAAGTTAACGCCTTCAGGGAGCCATTCGAGGGTGGGAATCATGTCCCTTATAGTTTATCGGAGTTACGGGCGGATGGGGTCTACCCACCGAAGGCGGTTGTCGAGCCCGGCGGACCAGAAGGCCTCCTGGATGACCTGCCTGGATTCAGTGAAGTGCGTCCAGCCTTGAAAGTGCAGCGGAACGATAGTGGCTTCAGGCATGGCCTTCGCGACCTCGATTCCGTCCTCGGCGGTCATGGTCAGGGGCGCGGGGCCTGCGGCCTGAACACGCGCTGCTCCCATATTGAGCACGGCGGTGGAGACGGGGATCCAGCGGGCGACCTCGGCGATGCCTTCGTACCAGACGGTGTCGCCGGAGAAGTAGAGAGCGCCGTCGGTTGGGTCGTCCTTGCGCCGGAGGGCGAAGCCGACGACGGGGCCGCTTCTACCCTCGCAGCCGACCGGGCCATGACGCGCGGGGGTAGCAGTGATCAGCAGCGGGTAGTCTTCGGGGGTTGTGATCTCGATGGTCTGCCAAGGGACGAAGCCAATGGCGTTGCCGCCGAGGCGTTTCGCTCCTTCGGCTGTGGTGAAGACCGACTTTGCGCACGAGAGCATTTTGCGTCCGGCGTGGTCCAGATTGTCGGAGTGCTGATCGTGACTGAGGAGAACGTAGTCGATGGGGCCGAGATCGTCGACGCTGACCTGGGGATCGCTGATCTTGTGCAGGGTGGTGGGACCGGCAGGGTAGTCTTCGCCGGCTGGATCGAAGGTCGGGTCGGTGAGGAAGCGCAGCCCGTGAAAGGTGATCAGCGCGGTTGGGCCTCCGACGTAGACGATTTCAGGCTGGCTGCTCATGGTTATCACTCCAGACTTCTCTCGTACCGACTTTACCTGCTGCAACTAAAATCACACCGATAAGCTTTGCCCAGTTTTTATCGTCATCGCCGGGTACTGCAATCTCACGCGGGATTTAGAGCGATGTGTGCGGCGCGGACGTCGCTCGCGGTGAAGACCGAATAGAACGGCGCGTGTGGCGCAGCGGCTTCGATGTTAGCGCGGCCGCCCTGCTCGCGGTCAACCAGGCAGAGGACGCCGAGGACGTTCATTCCGGCTTCGCGGGTGGCCTCGATAGCAGTGATGGTGGAGCCTCCGGTGGTGCAGACATCGTCGACGATGACGACGTGTGCGCCGAGCTTGTGGAAGCCCTCGAGGCGCCGACCGGTGCCGTGGGTCTTCTCGGCCTTGCGGACAAGGAAACCGTGGACCAGAGCATCGCGTTTGTGGTGCAGATGATGCCACGCGGATGCGGATGCGGTGTTCGAGACCAGTGGATCCGCTCCCATGGTCAAGCCGCCGACGGCATCGGCTTGGGGGAAGTACTGACTGATGAGGTCGTACATCAGAAGCCCGGAGAGACGGCCTCCCTCGGCATGGAGGGTAGTGGTGCGGCAGTCGATGTAGTAGTCGGACTTCTGGCCGCTGGCGAGAGTGAAGTCGCCGAGGCGAAAGGAGAGGGTTGCGATCAGATTGAGAAGGTCAGTACGGTTGTCGGACATGGCGTGTACTCCCCCGGTATGCTAAATGGCTCAAAATCTTGATTACAAATGACTTGCTTGAGGACCACATTTGTAAAATATTGCATTCAAATGGTTTAATGGCAAAGTATTGAAAACATGGTATTTACGAGTGGATCTGGGGCTCAGAACACTGTTAACAGTATAGCGGTTGGGAGTGGCGGAATCGGCAGATGGATGTTGCTGATTGTCAACGGGTTGGGGTGGTTGCCGGGTTGACATGCTTTGGGACTGGGCTGGAACTGAGGGTACCGGGTCATCCTGCGAAATCCACATGCCGCCGTAGGGCGGCTTAATGTATGAGGCACCCAGCACCCCGCTTCTGTGAAAATCGTCAGCCGGTGAGTCCCTCGAAAGGGAGGAAGATGGTGAAGAGTGTCCCGTGTCTCTGAGGATGCTGGCTGGTTCGAATGCGGATGCGGCCCTTGTGGCGCTCCACGATCTCCTTGGTGACCCAGAGCCCGAGACCGGTCCCGCGATTGCCCTTGGTTGTAAAGAATGGGTCGAAGATGCGGATTATGGCCTGAGGAGAGATGCCGCTTCCAGTGTCGGCGATGGTAAGGCGAAGTCCCTGAGTGCCGTTGCGCCAGTCGGTAACCTGATGGCTGCGGATGAAGAGTGTTCCGCCGGTAGGCATGGCGTCTACGGCGTTGCCGACTAAGTTACTGACGACCTGACGGATCTCGCCCTCATAGCAGACGATGGGGCGGCTGGCCCAAGGCCCGCCGATGACACGAATGCCTCCGTTATAAATTCTGCTCTGGTACACCCGAAGCGTGCTCTTGAAGATGGCTTCCTCTTCAACAAGAGCGGGCTTTGAGAGCTGTCGATGGAAGCGCAGGGTCTGGGAGGTGATGGCGGCGACGCGTCGAAGCTCCTCCTCCGCCATCCCCAGATACGCGTGGATCTCGGCTGTCTGTGTGCTGTGCCGGCAGAGATAGAGCAGATTTGTGACCGCCTCAAGGGGGTTGTTGATCTCATGCGCGATGGTGGACGCCATCTGTCCGACAGCGGCGAGCTTCTCTGACTGAAGCAGCATCTGCTCGGCGCGGCGCCCCTCGGTCACGTCCACTCCGAAGACGAGGATTGAAGAGACGGTCCCGTCGATCTCGCGCATCGGCTGGTAGATGAAATCCAGGTAGCGGAGCTCCGTGGAGGAGGCGGAGCTGCGGTAGAGCTCGACGGGAGTGGCGCGACCTACGTGCGGGACCCCGGTCTGGTAAACCTTATCGAGCAGCTCGCCGAAGCCCTGGGCGAAGGTTTCGGGCAGCGCCTCTTGGAGTGATTTGCCAAGGACGTTTCGATTGCCGATGAGCTCCTGATAGCTCCGGTTCGTCATCTCGAAGGTGTGCTGAGGGCCACGGAGGACGGCGAAGAATGCGGGGGCCTGCTCGAAGAGATCGGCGAGACGCTTCTTCTCCTGATGAAGCAGATTGCGGGCGTGGACGGTGTCGGTGGTATCGGTGCAGACGACGAAGGTTCCGCGAATGATTCCGTCCGGATTGCGTACGGGAGTGTAGCTGTAGGTCCAGTAGGTGTCCTCGTGAGATTTGCTGCGTCGGCCCGGAAAGAACTCGTCTTCCAGGAGGATTCCTTCGCCATGGAGCATGACGGAGTCGAGCTGCGGACCGATGATATGCCAGATGGTGTCCCAATATTGCCGGCCCCGCGCTCCGAGGGCGTGGGGGTGCTGAGTGTCATCGAAGGTGGCGCGGTACGCGTCATTGTAGAACTGGACGAGTTCGTCGCCCCAGAAGAGGAACATGGCGTCGCGGGACGCCAGGATGACGTTGACGTTGGTGAGAAGAGTGTCTTCCCATTCCTCAATCGGGCCGACGGGAGTAGCGCTCCAGTCAAAGGCCCGGATGCGGTTTGCCATCTCACCTGTGCCAAAGATGGCGGCAGCTCCGGCGTTGCGCACCAGGGGCAGCGGTTTTGGTGTGAGGGGGGATAAGGGCATGACTTTGGCGAAGGCGTGTGGCTGCGCAGCTCCGTCAGTTTACCTCAGTGTTTCCAATCCAGTAACGGTTTTAGTGCAGTCCTAAGTGCGCCTGCATGCCCTCGAGGGTCTGGCCCTTGGTCTCCGGATAGAGAAGCAGAACGGTGAAGAACTGAACGACCATCATCGCTGCGAAAAATGCAAAGGGCATCGCCCGGGAGTGCGCGGCTACGTAGGGAAAGGTATTGGCGATGAGGCCGTTTGCAATCCAGTGCGACGAAGAGCCGAGACTCTGGCCCTTGGAGCGGACGTTGGTGGGAAAGACTTCCGAGAGGTAGACCCAGATGACGGATCCCTGCGAGAGGGCGAAGAAGGCGATGAAGCCGATAAGCAGCGGCAGCAGAAGATTGAGGTGTTGGCCGGTGTGGAAGACCCATGCGACTCCGGAGAGGGCAAGGCAGGTTCCGACGGCTCCAATGAGCAGCAGGGGCTTGCGTCCTATCCGGTCGATGATGGCGATTCCAACAAGCGTCATGACCAGGTTGGCTACTCCTACGAAGACCGCCTGGGTGGCGCTCGAGACGGAGCTGAAGCCAGCCGAAGCAAAGATGTCGTTCAGGTAATAGAGGATGGCATTGATGCCGGAGAGCTGATTGAAGAGCCCTATAGAGACGGCGAGAAAGATCAACTTGCCGTAGCGACGCTGGAAGAGGGTGTGCTGCGTTCCTCCTCCCTCGGAGCGAAGCGAGGCAGAGATGGCATCGATCTCGGCCTGGGAGTCGGGCGAGCCAAGTTCCGCGAGGATGCGGTAGGCCTCGTCGATGCGGTTCTCGCTGACGAGCCAGCGGGAGGACTGAGGAACCGTGTAGAGAAGGGCCAGGAAGAGAAAGGCAGGGAAGATGCCGATTCCAAGCTGAACGCGCCACTCGATGGCTCCAAGGGCAAAGTGAGCGACGGTTGCGTTGGAGAGATAGGCGAGAAGGATTCCGACGACGATGTTGATCTGGAAGAGGCCCACGAGGCGACCTCGCCACTTTGCGGGAGCGAGCTCGGCGATATAGACGGGACCAAGAACAGAGGAGCCTCCGATGCCGAGGCCACCGAGAAAGCGGAACGCAAGGAAGCTCCACCAGGGGCCGGCGAAGGCGCAACCGAGCGCTGAGACCACGTAGAGAACGGCCATGATGCGAAGAGCGGCGCGGCTGCCGATCTTCTGGCCGAGTGGTCCGGCGAAGATGGCTCCAAGGACCGTTCCATAGAGAGCGATCGCGACGGTGAAGCCCTTTTCACCCTCGCTGAGCGCGTAGTGAAGCTGCAGCGAGTGAGTGGCCCCGGCGATGACTGCGGTATCGAAGCCAAAGAGCAGGCCGCCGAGTGCTCCGGTGAGAGCGCTCTTGGCGAGGAGATAGATGGATCGATTCCTGGATGAGCTCATGCGGTCAATGGGAGGGTAAATGGTTGAGCGGGGCTTGTCGATGATTTCGAACCAACTCGCGAGGAGTGCGGCAAAAGCTCCCTAAACGATCTTCCGGGAGATCGAATTCCGAGTCGTGGGAGTGGTGCAATCGCGGACGCGATTGAGCAAAAACGTCTGCTCGCGGGCGTTGCGGGTGAGGGAAGCGGCACGTTCGAACTCAGCACGAGCCTCCTCGAGACGGTCAAGCTTATAGAGGAGATCGCCGCGGACGCTGGGAAGCAGATGGTAGTTCTTCAAGCTTGCTTCCTCTCGGAGCATGTCCACGAGCTGGAGACCGGCTGCCGGACCCTGGGCCATAGAGACAGCGACAGCGCGGTTGAGCTCGACGATGGGCGACGGTGTGACCTGTGCGAGTTGACCGTAGAGAGTGGCGATTCGGGACCAGTCGGTAGCTTCCGGAGCGGCGGCGCGTGCGTGGCAGGCGGCGATGGCCGCCTGAAGGACGTATGGGCTCGGCTGCCGCGTGAGCTGCTCGGCTCGCTCCAGACCTGCGAGGCCACGGCGGATGAGAATCTGGTCCCAGCGTCCACGGTCTTGATCGAGCAGCAGGATTGGCTCACCGTTGGGACCGATGCGGGCATTGAGACGCGAGGCCTGGATCTCCATGAGTGCGGCCAGACCGTGAACTTCGGGTTCGTCGGTCACAAGCTCCGCAAGGATTCGTCCGAGGCGGAGGGCATCTTCGCACAACGTAGGACGGGTCCAGTCGTCGCCTGCGGTGGCGGAGTAGCCTTCGTTGAAGATGAGATAGATGACCTGCAGGACGGAGGCGAGCCGAGCGGTGAATTCCTCGCCCTGGGGAACTTCGAAGGGAACTTTGGCTTCGCTGAGAGAGCGTTTTGCGCGAACGATGCGCTGGGCGACGGTGGGTTCAGCCAGAAGAAAAGCCCGTGCGATCTCGTCGGTAGTGAGCCCTCCGAGCAGACGGAGGGTGAGAGCAACGCGAGCCTCTGGCGACAGAATGGGATGACATGAGATGAAGATAAGCCGCAGGAGATCGTCACCGATGGTCTCATCGATAGCTGCATTGATATCGTCGGGGGTGAGTTGCCGGGTTGATTCGAGCTCATAGCCTATCTGCTGGTGCTTGCGGTCCAACAGCCTGTTGCGGCGAAGCAGATCGATGGCGCGGTTTTTAGCCGCGGCCATCAGCCATGCGGCGGGATTATCCGGGATGCCGGTCCGCGGCCAGCGCTCGAGCGCAGCGACGAGAGCGTCCTGCGCGAGATCTTCGGCAAGACCTACGTCACGTACGATGCGTGTCAACGCGGCGATAAGCCTGGGCGACTCGATCCGCCAGACCGCGTCGATGGCGCGGTGGAGGGGAGGGCCGAGCTGAGGTTCTGAAGGCATCTCAAATGATGACAACATCTTCGATCGGGAGTGACAAGGTTGAAGGGAAAAACGGTCGTGTGTAATGGAATACAGGGTGGTCCGTCTGCATGGGTGAAGGAGAATCGGCAAGATGAACGAGACAGCGAAAGATCCGGTCTGCGGGATGCAAGTAAAGGTGGGCACGGCAAAGTGGACTGCTGAGCATGATGGCCGGAGTTGGTACTTCTGCAGCGAGGGTTGCAAAAAGAAGTTTGAGGCGGACCCGGAAAAGTATGACGGGTCTCAGCCTGTGGGCGTAGAAGGCGCGGCCAGGAGTGGGGGTTGCGGATGCGAAGGGTCCGCGGCGGTCGAGTCTGAGGCGGCGCCGGAGACCGGCGGAGGGTGCTGCGGGGGAGCGACAGTCGCACCGGTTGCGAAGGCTCCGATGGCGGGAGCCGGGGGGAAGTATACGTGCCCGATGCACCCTGAAGTGATCTCAGACAAGATGGCGACGTGTCCCAAGTGCGGGATGGCGCTGGAGCCGCTTGAGCCAGCTTTGTCGCGGGTGGAGTACACGTGCCCGATGCATCCAGAGGTAGTGAAGGATGGGCCGGGAAGCTGCCCGATCTGCGGGATGGCGTTGGAGCCGCGCGAGGTCATGGCGGATCAGGAGAATCCCGAGTTGAAGACGATGCTGCGGCGCTTCTGGGTGGGAGTTGCGCTGACACTTCCGCTGCTGGCCGTGATGGTGATGGAGATGTGGCCGGGGCATCCGTTCCGAGATCTACTTGCAAGTCCGTGGATGGGATGGGCACAGATGGCGTTGGCAACTCCGGTGGTGCTGTGGTGCGGCTGGCCGTTCTTCGAGCGCGGGTGGGCTTCGGTGGTGCATCGGAGTCTGAATATGTTCACTCTGATTGCGATGGGCACGGGAGCAGCCTATGTGTACAGCGTGGTGGCTGTTGTTGCGCCGGGTATCTTCCCGGCCTCGTTCCGTGAACACGGCGGAACGCTGGGGCTCTACTTCGAGGCCGCTGCGGTGATTACGGTCCTGGTGCTTCTGGGGCAGGTGCTGGAACTGAAGGCACGAGACAGGACGGGTGAGGCTATTCGTGCTCTTCTGGGGCTGGCTCCCAAGACGGCGCGGAGGATTGGGCGAGACGGCACGGAGAAGGATGTGCCGCTGAGTGAGATCGTGGTGGGGGACAGGCTGAGAGTTCGGCCGGGCGAGAAGGTTCCTGTCGATGGCGTGGTTCGGGATGGACGGAGCGCGGTGGATGAGTCCATGGTGACAGGTGAGCCGGTCCCGGTGGAGAAGACAGAGGGTGAGCGGGTTGTGGGAGGCACGATCAACGGCACCGGTTCCCTGGTTATGGAAGCCGACCGGGTGGGCGCCGATACGCTGCTGGCCCAGATTGTGAAGATGGTGAGTGAGGCACAGCGGTCAAGAGCGCCGATTCAGCGTCTGGCTGACCAGGTAGCGTCCTACTTTGTGCCGGTGGTGCTGTTTGCTGCCGCCGCCGCTGCGATTGCCTGGGCGGTGTGGGGGCCGGAACCGAAGCTGGCGCATGCACTCCTGATCGCAGTTTCAGTGCTGCTGATCGCGTGTCCGTGCGCGCTGGGACTGGCGACTCCTATGTCGATTATGGTGGCTACCGGACGGGGAGCCCATGAGGGCGTGCTGGTACGAAATGCCGAGGCGCTGGAGACGCTGGAGAAGGTTGACACCCTGGTGATGGACAAGACGGGAACTCTGACCGAAGGGAAGCCTCGTTTGACCCAGATTGTCGTCGCCGACGGCGTAAACGAAAACGACCTGCTGCAGATGGTGGCGAGCCTGGAGCGAGCAAGCGAGCATCCTTTGGCCGCAGCCATCGTCGCAGGAGCAGAAGAATGCGGGGTTGC
>NZ_JAEDXW010000023.1:0-80486 GCF_036877565.1 Edaphobacter sp. HDX4 | reverse complement strand
CGGCGGGGAAGGGGCGCAGGAGATCGATGGGCGGCTGGTGGGTCTCCCCGCGATCCAGCCATCGAGTGTACTCGCTCTCGTGCAGGATGACCGGCATGCGGTTATGCACCGGCGTCATCAACTGATTTGCATCAGTGGTGATGATCGTGAAGGTCTGAAGCCAGCTTCAGTCGACGGGATTTTTCCAGGCGTCCCATAGTCCGGCGAAGCCCATCATCTTCCCGTTGCTCAGGTCGAATGCAAAGGGACGTTTGTTCTTTGGATCCTTGTGGGTCCACTCATAGAAGCCGGATGCAGGCACGAGGCAGCGGCGTTTCTTGAATGGCTGAGCCCACCGCCGCGGGTAATGGTCTCGGCCCGAGCATTGATGGTGGACTTCCCTTTCAGATCGGCAAGGGCCTTGGTGCTGAACGGGACCAAGCCCCAGCGAAGCGATACGAGCTCACGATCGCCAGTATCCCGATTGGCCCGAATTATAGGCTGCATCGTTTGAGGGGCGACGTTGTAGTCCCAGGGAGGCAGGGGGAAGTCGCCAACGTGCTTCACATGGAAGAACTCGGCGATCTTCTGTTTGTCAGATTTGCGAAAGTAGCGACCGCACATGGGCTATGCCATTTGCGGTTCAACTATCAGAGTGACAACGACTGCTTCATCCGAAAAGTGAAACATTTTGCTTTCCACAACATGCGGCGTTACTTGATCTTTAAGAAGAATATCTCCGACTGCCGGGACGATCGCTGCGTCAGCCGTCGTCAGATCACCCGGCAGAATCACTCCGAGCCCATTTCCCCAATCCACTTGAATGACCAATCTCATGAAACCTCCCACTTCAGCAGCTTATTCCAGAGTAATGATCAGAGGAGTGGTTGCCCCCACGCCCATCACGTGCTGATTGCCCTTCCGATGCCCGTATGGACTCGATGCATTATGGGCTTGCAGACAGCGCAATGCCGTTCTCTTCCGGGGTATGGTGGCCGAATCGACCGTTTGCAGTTGCAGCAAATCCTGCCCTCTAGCCGCATTCTCGCCGTTGCTGCTCGCTCACCGCCCATACCGGCAATATAGGCAAACGAAAGCGAAAGTCATCCACAGCCAAGAAGAGCTCTCGCTATTTCCTTCTATGGGCTTACTTCTGTGTTGCCGGTCGCCCGCCGATAACCTCGCAGTCGAGATCGCTTAGTCCGCGCTAGGGTCGGTGAGTGCCTTGGCGATTTAGCACTCATTGAAAAGGCGCGGCAATTTCCGATAAACAGCAGTGGGGCGAACCCGATGGCGCTCCGTGTCGCTGCCTGCAACTAGCCTCTCTTGTGCATGTCGGAGCTTTCCTTGCGAATTCGATAGAGAAGGTATCCGACTACCGCAATATTGATCATGAGCACAAGGATTTTGACGGTCGTTGGATGGTGGTGTACCTCCCAAACCTCAAGCGGGATAAGTGAACCCGTGATCACGACAGTGAACCACTCAGCCCAACGTTTCAACAGCCAGAGACCAATGCCCTCGGTCAGGAACAGGGCTGCGTAGACAAAGCTACCCAATCCAAGGTCCTTGATTCTGTTGGGAGAGATGTGTGCGGCCTTCCGAAGTGCATGATCGACGTATCGATTGCCTGGATCCAGGCCGAGCATTGCGACCCAATGGTTCAGCACCGTCGCCACGTCATTGTGGATCAGCTTGAGCATGCCGACGCCGACCACGATCAGGAGAGTCGCCTTTAGCAGTTTAAATACCGCGATCAGCCGGATCAATCCACTTTGAGAGGTCTTCATGTAAATGCCACCGCGATGCCCGACGTTTCCAATCAATACGATGCGACCTGGCGCACACGGAAGTATCGCACGTACTAAGCCGGTCTTTGAGTGAGTTGGCGATTATGTGCTCATTGAGGTGGGCTACCGCCGAAATCGGAGAATCGTTGAAGCCTAGCGCGTTTGTCGTCACCGATGCTTCGACGAACTCAAGGCACCATCGATCCAGATCTGAAGGCCGAACTTGAGACTGGTGAATGCCTCCTCTGGAGGGAGAACACCAGCATCAAGCAATACAGCTAGACCGTGAAGAAATGCCCAAAGCGCATGAGAGGCCTTCCACGCCTGCTCTTCGCCGTAGACCCGCGTCACTTGCTCCAGGAAAAACTCGGTGTTCCGTGCGCACTGCGGAGTGTGCGAATCAGGCCCAGATGTCTTCAGGTAGAGAGCAAAGACGCGAGGCCGTTGCTGAGCGAAGCGTAGGTACGCCTCAGAGATGGCGCGGATGGTCTCGGAGGGACCCTTTCGGCCGGCAGCCTTCTGCATGATCTCGAGCATCTGCAGACGAGCCTCCTCTGCCAGCGCTGCCTTTAGAGCTGCGAGGCTCTCGAAGTACCGATAAAGTGCGTTCGGTGCCAGCCCGAGCTTCGCTGCCACGGATCGGATAGCTAGGTTTTCGACACCTTCGCTTTCGACCTGCTCCAGGGCCGTGGCCAGGATGCTGTCTCGATCAGTCTTCGCCGGATACGCCATCAACAACACTGTACATCTTGACCTGGATCGAACCAACGTGTACGCTGTACAGGATGGCGGTGGACGATGTACACCTTCACGAAGCAGCGTATCCGAATCAACGCCTCAGGAGGGATTTCATGGCAAAGATAGTTTTGATCACGGGAGCGAACAAAGGCATCGGCTTCGAGGTAGCCCGCCAGTTGGGACGCGCGGGCTTACGGTGTTGCTGGGAGCGCGAGATGTTTCGCGAGGAGAAGAGGCTGCCAACAAGCTGCTTGGAGAAGGCTTGGATGTCCGCTTCGTTGCGGTGGATCTGAATCGTGCCTCCGAAAGTGCTGTGGTGCTTGCGAAGCAGATCGGCGAGGAGTTCCGGCGCTTGGATGTGCTCGTGAACAACGCAGCCATTTTCGCTCAGGAAGATGGACATCTGCAATCCCCATCACTAATGCTGACTGGCCGAGATCGCGGCGGCTTCCCTAAGGAACCAGCTAGCGCCCTGAAAATAAATCGATCCAGGTGTGGGTTTACTCATAAATCTGAAGTTGATTGCTCTACTCTTCAACAACTTACGGCACATGCGTACCCCAAAACGCTGAAGTAAACGACCCCATAAGCCTGAAGTTCCGACGGGTTTTTACCCATAAGACTGAAGTTCCTCCCGATCTCTGCACATCGACGAAAGACCTCCCATAAATTACTGAAAAAAGATTGATGCACGCCATAGGCTCTGGGAACGAGCCTTGGTGAAGCAGCTCCGTTCCTTAACCCGTCAACCTTTACCAAGCGGGCGAGATCGCCATCAGCGAAAACATGATGAAGATCTAAACAAGAGAACTACCAGCGGGAGCGAGCCACAGAGCGTTCCTCGACCCAAGCCTTAGAACTGATGCTGGACCTACCTTTAGGCGCATTAGACTCCGGCCGAACAATTTCGCCTCGCCGGTCAGTGCTAAAGCTTAAGCCACAGTTGGTAAGAATTTTCTTGAGTTCACGTTACACATCCTCTCTATCACTACTTTGGCGTCGCACGAAAAGCGTGCAATTCGGTACACGCCGGCATCACGCAACCCTGGCCCGTGATCTGTCCAGCGTCGTTAATTGACTGGGCGGTCAGCAGTTGCAACGGCGAATCGACCGCGAGTGTGTTGAGGTCCCTGATCACGTTGTCTTGCCATAGGAAGGCGGTCGAGCCGTTCTCGCCAAAGGAAAAGCCCACGATCTGGTTCCGATTGTTGATGGTGTTGCAGCAGGGAGCTATGGTCGCGAAGGCTCCGGGGAGGGTCCCGATGTCCTTCATGCCTGTTGCCTTGGTCCAGAAAAAGGCATGGGCGGTACCATCTGTAAATACAGACGTACCTGCGACTTCCCCAAGTTCATTGATGCTGCTGGCAATATTATTGTTCGCGTCCCCTAGCATGCCGAGGTACCTGGGCGTGCCATCTCTCTCCCAGAGCACGGCGTGCTGTCCATTCACGAACGCGGGCGGCAGACCCACGTTGGAGCATGTGCCCGATGTGCCGACAGCCTGGCCGCGATCATTGATCCCGAATGCGAATGAAACGGTGTCGCCCTTGCTCTTGAGCGGGGTGAGCTCGTGGATCTGGCCAGTTGAGTCCCACCTCACCGCCTGGAAACGCATGACCTGAAAGGGTGTCAGAGTTGCGCATGTAGGGTCGTGAACGCCACTCTCGGCCCAGCCGATGGACTGTCCCAGATTATTGATGCCGATGGGAACGGCGTTATGCCCACCAGGTAAGTTGGGAAGCGCGTTCAGCTTGCCAAACTTCCAGATGGCCCCTCGAATCTGAAGGTGAGTTCCGAAGCCGCCAAAATCTTCGCCGTTTGGATCTGTCTTGGGGATCTCGGAGAGAACCGGCACCTCCCCGAACCAGTTAGGCCCATCCGCTGCACTATTGCAATTCGGACAGGCTGGCCCACCCAATGTGCCAAGGTCCTTCAATGGGCCGAAGCCATACCAAAGAAAGGCATGTTGGGGGCCACCGGGGGTCAGGTTCGAAGACCCGCCTACCCAGCCCACACCGTTCATATCAAAACCAGAGCTATTATTCCCATTGCCCAATACGCCGAGGTCAGTGACCGTGTACTTGGGCGCCTGTGCCGCTGCCGGCACGGCAAGTGCCGCCGTCAGAATCGTCGCCGTCATCGGTAGGTAGATAATAGATTTACCAACGATTTTAATTTTTGCGCACCTTTCTCCGCCGCCAGAGCCGCTGAGGGAGTACGTTACATTGATTATGTCTGCCTGCGCTGTTGCAGCTGCGCAGAAGGTCAGTGCTAAAGCACAAGCCACAGTTGACAAGAACTTTTCTTGAGTTCCCGTTGCACATCCTCTCTCTTTCCGGCTCCCAAGACGCATCAGAAATGGCCGGCACTCAGTCTTCATGGTGATCGTTCTTTCCTGACGCTACCTTGGTGAAGTGAATTGTGAGCACCTCGGCAGAGTTGTTATCCATCAGGTCCATTTCGTTTCCGCCGGCAATAATTACGAACGAGTGGAGACCAGACCCAACGGCATCCGCGATGCCGGTGCAATCGCGATTCACCTTATAGGTTCCGGTTAGAGGCGCTTGAAAGACATTGCCGTTGCTATTGATCGTCTGATCCGCGACAAAGTTACCTTTACCGTCGAACGTTGACACCCCGACAGCTACGATAGGTCCGACACCCAGAACTTCTCCTCTGAGCACCTCCCCATAAGCTCCGCTCAGGCTAGCTACTGAGCAGCCTTCACTCGCCTCATGCGCCTGCACTTTGGGGACGACGTGTTTGGAGGTGAATAGAACCATGGTGGCTGCAAAGCCGATTGCGCTCAACTGAGAGACAGAACGAATATTCATAAGAAACTCCGATCCTGCGACCTGCGCTGAAGATGCATGGAGCACGCGATCACTCAGGGGCCCGATGCGATGGGTGCGGTGGGACGAGCGCTCGAGCTCGTCCGAAGATCAATGCGAAGAATCAATAGGAATGGCAACGAATCGGGCCAGGAATAGCGGATAGACTGCGACAGTTCTGCGGCAAACTCGTAGGAAACTCTATGGACAGTCCGGATCGAAGTTGTCGGTCTGAGCACGCTACGACGGCGAGCGTCGTAGTGGCGGTCAAGTCAAATCTTCGGGGCTTTCATCGCGTCGAAAATACCTAAAGCATCCGCGACGGTATAGTAGAAACGCGACATTCCGTGAAAATATGAGAGTCTTATCCACTCTCAGGATTTTCGGCCCGTTCACTCTTAACAAGAGTCTGCTTTGCGTTTGGAGTTCGGAGAAACGCGATTCTCCAGCAAAGGCCATCTTTCGTTGCGCAAGAGTTTAGGGGTTTGAGGGCAACTCACCGTGCATGAAAACTATTCAGCTTCTCCTCGCCTTGAACTGAAGCCCTACGTTCGTGCGTTTGCGCAGCGAAGGCTAGAGAAAAACAGTGCTGAACTTGTGGAGCCCGTGCCGACATGTCTGGATCAAATATTGAACTTTGAATTCGGGGTCCGCCCTGTTGCAGAATTGGGAGACGCCAGCCGATTCACGATTCATCGACTTAGCGTAGTTGGGTCCAGTGCTTATCGCCCAATCAATATGCATCTCTCCGGCGGGGCGGAGTCCTTCGCGATATTCTTCCAGCCCCTGGCTTTTTTGCAGCTCTTTCGATTGCCTCTAAGTTCTCTTGTGAATCAAGACATTCGACGGGCATGCCGTGCTGGGAAGTGAAGCTGATCAACTGTGGAACAGGATGGCCGAGACCTCTACTTTCGCCGGGCGGGTCAAAGTTGCAGAAGCATATCTGCTCGGGAAGGCACTGAACGCTGAACGAAATATCTCAATCATGAATGCGGCGCTTTATATGTTCAGAGCGAAGGGCGCTGTGCGATTGAGTGGCGTTGCCGGTCATTTGTCCCTGGGACGGCGGCAGTTCGAACGCAATTTCCTGAGTGAAATTGGTTTGAGCCCCAAGCTGTATTCGCGAGTAGCGCGATTCCAGTCTGCGCTTGACACGAGA
This sequence comes from Edaphobacter sp. HDX4, assembly GCF_036877565.1. NCBI lineage: Bacteria > Pseudomonadati > Acidobacteriota > Terriglobia > Terriglobales > Acidobacteriaceae > Edaphobacter > Edaphobacter sp. HDX4. Next base: position 73,989 of record NZ_JAEDXW010000023.1, on the reverse strand, counting down.
ATCCATCGCCAGGATACGCGCTGGGCTAGTCTCGCGAATGAGTTCGGATACCACGATCAGATGCACATGATCAAAGACTTTCAAAAACTCAGCGGGTTGACTCCCGAAGGCCTTCTCTCGCGGATTGGTGACATGCGTCCTCCAGCGATGATCGACGCGGTTGGGAAGAGTCAAAGCTGACTCGATTAAGGCCAAGTATCCAGTGAGTGATGATACATCGCTTATCACTCATTGACAGGGAGAACGCTCGGCGACTGAACGTGGAAGCAGAGTTAGCCTTTTTCGATTCAATATGGTTCAAATTTCCGAGTAGTCGGCAATACGGAAATTTGGCCAATGGAAAGCTCAATTGACGCGAAATCGCCAATGCACTCATTGGTCCTCCCCAGGATACGAACACTTCCAGTCTGTGGCTGAATACCAGGTCACATGATTGAGGGAGTTTTGATCCACTGCATCGGCCTTCTTTGCCCCCGAAAGCGAGTGAAGCCTCTTTAATTTCCCCAGTCGAATTCGTTCGGCTCTTCCTGGGGCGAATCTCACCTTTACGCCTATCAGTAGATGCCGAAATGAGTTGGCAATTTTGATGGCAGGTTCACTTTCTGGGTCTGTCGGATACAGCAGTGGGCTGCGGAAATAGCTGCCGATTTCCTGTCAAATAGTAAGTCGGAATTTCTGGAGCCACCTCTTCAATGAGGCGTAGCGTGCGAAAATCGAAGCTTTCAATTTCGCAACGTTTCTCCATTTTGTTGTTCCGAATTGTTCTTAAAATAGCTTCCACAAAATCTAAGGGTGCCGCGGTATGGTTCGCCGTTCTATAAACGGATGTGGGATGGCTGGAGTCCTTCGAGAGAAAATCAGGAATCAATTTGGTTTCTATATTAAAGCGAATTCTTTGCGCCGAAGAGACTCTGGAGTTGGCTTCGGGATGTCTGCTTCCCCGTCCTGAACGATAGTATTCACGATAAAATCGGACAAAGCGGAAGACCTGATCCAAACTTACAGGTGAATAAGGATCGGGCATGCCTTCCTGTTTAGAAAAAGCCACCGCAACAGGCGAAAGAGATCGATCGTTCTTCTGCTCAGGACTGAAATACGTTTTGTCGCAGATGAAGTCCTTTTGGAGATCCGCCATTCGAACATCATAAAAGTAGACCTGATTTTCCTTGCCATACTGCGAGCCATCCACACGGCGGCAAGATCGCGGATTGAGGAATTGATCGTGCCACACACTCGATACTTTGTCTGATGTAACTCCTGTGTCCATTTCGATCGTCGTTATACCGAGATCAAGTGCCTGCTCATATGCCGGGAGTGTGTTCTCGGGACGCAGGCCTCGAGCACCACGGTGCCCCTGTATGTCGAACCGTTTGAGGCTTGCTTTCGTCTCTGCATCGCTCGCACTGGAAAGCTCTTCGGCCACAATCCTCTTCAAAACATCTGGTCGATCCGTAATCATCCCATCCGCCCCGGCCTTGATCAAAGCTCGCAATTCTCTTTCGTCACTAGTGGTACCGGGAAGAACCCGAAAACCCTCCCTGTGCAGTTCTTCTATTGGTACCAGACCACCAAAGACATCCGGAAAATTGGGAGAGATGACTGGCTTTTGAGTGGCTCCATGCGCAGAAGCACGCTTCCATGCCTCGCGCATGAGAACTAGCGAAGGATTTTCCTGGGTTGCCGTTTGCGCGGGACTCGGCACACTGGTGCCGAGCCCCATGATTAGTAAATTTAATACCACGATTGTGCGATTCATTATCTTCTTCTTAGTACGTGAGCTTCACTGCGAACTGCAGGATGCGAGGCATATACGACGAGGTCACCACACCGAAAGACGTGCTGCAGCAAGTGGTGCCAGGCGGAAGCAGATTCGTTTTGTTCAGGACGTTATACGCCTGTGCACGAAACTGTAACTGCGCTTGTTCGATGGGTAGCGCAAACGTCTTATTAAGACCCATGTCGACCTGATTGAATGGATCTGCTCTGAGCGGATTGCGACTAAGATTTCCGAATGGTGTGTCATTCGAAGGATAGGGATTCGTAGACGTAAGGTCCGCCTTCGAAGGGTCATTGCCTACGACAGATGCCGATGAATTGTATACCTGCAATAGCCGATTGCTGGAATGCGCTCGTTGCAACTTGGTATGTCCCGGTATGAGCCATGGACGATAGTTGTTGTTACCGTTGCTATTGGTATCTGTGATATTCGAAACGGCATTGATGGCAGTGGGGCTGTAGTTCGGCGTCCAAGTATTGCCAGAGCGGGCATTATCGATGACGCTAAGCTTCCAACCGCCAATTGCTGAGTTTACAACCGAACCAACGTGACCCAGAAAATACTTTCCCCTCCCCACCGGGAGCTCATAAATTGCGCTGACCACATTGACGAGGGGGTGGTCATACTCCGACGGGCCATAGTCACCCCTAAGGTTGAAGATATCCTGTGGTCCACCACCGTTACCATAGGCCTGCTCTGCATTCGCTGCGGAGAAATCAAAGGAGCGCGACCAGGTGAACGAGTCAAGCAGAGTGAGGCCCCATACGTAGCGCTGCTCATATGTCGCTTGAAGGCTGTTGTAGTTTCCACCAGGCCCATTGAACGAGTCTGGAAGGTCACCGAAGTTCGGGATCGGGCGAGTGTAAGGAGTATTCTTGTTCGCTCGTCCTAAAGCCGGATTTCTTTGGTTGTAGTTACCGACCTCTTGTAACTTTAGGCTGTGATTGCCAACATATCCGATTTCCAAAATGCGATTTTTCGCGATTTCCTTTTGAATCGATAGTGAATAGCTCTCCACATACGGAGATCGATAGTCCTTTGGCACATACTTGATCCTGCTCGTCGCTGGACTGTAGTTGACTGGTGATGTCATTCCGGCCGGAAAACCATCATCTACGGTCGAGAAGCTCGCACTCGGAGTACCGGTCCCAGCTGCAGCGAACTTCGGAACCTGACTGATCACGGCAAAGAGCGCCTGCGGCGCGTTGATCGCAAGGAGGCTCAGTTCGCCATCCCGGTTGTAGTGAATGTAGCTCACGCCGAAGCCGCCACGGAGAACAGTAGATCCATTCGCCCTGTATGCGAAACCAAAGCGTGGAGCAAAGTCGTTGCGGTCTGGTTCCACGAGGGAACGATCATAGGTGTTGCCCGATTTCGCACGCAACAACTGGCCTGTGACAGGAGAAGTAATCGGGTCGAAGTTGCTCAACTGATTGTCCTTGTCCCAGTAGGGCGAGCCATATTCATATCGCATACCTAAGTTCAGCGTCAGTCGATCTGTCAGATGCCAGTCGTCCTGGATGAATGCAAAATGGCTTACCTGCCTTACATGCGCGACGAAGAAGGATGTAAGGTTGAGCTGGCTCGGTGCGCCGAAAAGGAAGTCAGAAGTGAGATATCCGCTGAATTTGCCCGCGAAAGTGAACTGACCGTACAACGGATAAGCATCCTGAACGCTCTCACGCAACTGCTGATATTCATAACCCGCTTTGATGAAATGCTTATTGTGTTGCAGAGAATAGCTCAGTTTGGGGTTGAACAGGAACGGATACTGCCATTGAGGGTTCGTCGTTTGACGACCAAGCGTGGTATACCCACTGATTGTCATGGACGGAATTCCACCAACAACGCGGGGATCGGATGGAAGCCCTTTAATACCGTAGGTGTTCGGATCACCAATCGCTAGTGTGGCCTTCGATCCCTTTGTGAATGAAACGCCCAATCGAGCTTCCAGTAATTGGTTAGCTCCAACCTGTCTTGTCAGACCGAGTGCCACCTGCTGGTTCATGATCTTCTGTTGGCCATTACCGCCGCCGTCATACGGCTCTGGCAAAACCCGACCGTCGGTCGCAAGCTCCTTCGATTGGCTTAATCGTACGAACGATGATGTCCGCTCGTTCCATTGATAATCCAGCCTAAGGTCATAACGCTCGCTGTTATAAGGAGACCGCTGAAGCTGTGAATAGTTGTTCGTAGCGACGTTCGGGCTTACTCCGGCGACATTGGGCAAAGGCTCCTTTCTTAGAAGAGACAGCATAATGGGAGAAACGATGCTTTCCGGCAATGGCTTGTTCGCTTGATATTTGACGCCGGTGTAGGGGTTCGTGACCATCACGGAGTCTGCCGCTGTAGGGTCCATGATCAATGCACGATCACTCGCCCTGAAGACATTGCTAAAGGCGACTTTAGAGTACATCTGGCGCATCATCTCGTAGTCCCCAAAGAAGAATGCCTTGTTTTTCCATAGGGGCCCACCAATATTGCCGCCAAACTGGTTGCGCTGGAAGGCCGGCTTCTGACCCGTCGAAGTTAGAAAATATCCGGGAGCATTGAACACCGTATTGCGCAGATACTCAAACAGTTCAAAATGGAAGTTATTCGAACCACTCTTGTAAGCCACACTGATGGTCGCGCCCGATGCACGGCCATATTCGGCACTGGGATTATTGGTCAGAACTTGAAATTGAGAAAGTGCGTCTGGGTTCGGTGAGATGATCTCGTTCGAAAATCCTTGGTTCGAGGTGCTGTGTGCGTTATTGTCCATTCCGTCGAGCAGGAAGTTATTGAGCATACTCCGCTGTCCATTCACGCTGAACGAGCCGACGCGTACCAGTCCTGTACCACCGGTAGTACTGATGCCATTTGGCGTGGCGGTTACACCAGCGACCAGACCCACCAGGTCCGAATACTCCAGAGTCGCCAGTGGAAGAGCCTCGAGCTGTTGTTGCGAGATGATTTGGCTGTGCTGACCGGTATCAGTCTGTAATTGCAAGTCGTTGGCGGTGACCTGGACTGCCTGCTGGTTCCCTTCAACACTGAGATTGATGTCGACACGCCGCGTTGTTCCAACGGAGATAACAACATTCTCTTCGGTAGCACCTGCAAAGCCTTCTTTTCTAATGGCGACCCGATAAGTTCCGGAACGTAGCGACGGAAGGGAGTACGACCCCGTCTCATCGGTTTGGCGTACCTGTTCTACACCTGTATCGACGTTCGTAATTGTCACTGTTGCGTTCTGAACAACGGCTCCACTGGTGTCCTTGACAACGCCTACAACAGCTCCGTTCTCAAACTGGGCATGTAGAGTAATCGGGGCCAGGAACATAATCGCGCTAAGGAAAAGAACCAGAACTGCTTTCGGACTTCTCATGCCAGCCTCTTTCGCTTTTAGGGAAACTGCAGTGCCGCGCCCAAACGCAAAAAGGCCGCCCATCGTATATGCGTAGCAATTCCCGCATATGAATGGGCGGCCCTCTTGAACTCTGCCGCTAACGAGCTAATTATATGAATGCCTGAGAACCTGAAGTCAACAGAACGGACCGTTTTCATCAGAAATTAATTACACGGTTGTTACGGTTCGGCCAGAAGTCATGGTTCCCGACGACAGCCCTGAGCTGGATCTTATGACAATCATCAGAGAAGACGATATTTACGATTTACGGAAAATAAATCACGAAGCCGTCTGCCACCGTCTATGTTCCTTGCGGCAGAGAAAAGGGTCCCCTCAGGAGAGTCCCATGTTTGTTCTTCGCACGATGTTGCTCGCCGCTACGGCATGTTTGTTATCTGGCACCTCCATCGCTCAAAGCTCGGAAGGCGCAGCCATGGCGACCGACAGCCATGACAAGGCCTGCATTCAACTCAAAGACGCCAAATACCTGGTCATCGAATCTCACAGAGATGAGCGGAGTTGGAACCATAACAACCCTCGCTTTCCTTCTCACAAACCTGAGTGAGACACACATCGCATTGACCGCTACGACACACCCTCCGGTCGTCGGCTATCACAGTGGCATTCAATGGAGTACCGCCGATGAAGCAACCACTGCATGGAACCCCAGGAGCTGACAACAGGTTCTCGGGATCGACCGATTTCTCCATCGCAAGCTGACACTCAACTGGCAGCGGGAGCGCCGACGAGGGATCGCGCATTTCGATCGTCAATACGACTGACTTCAACAACACTGCTACCGCTCTGTATCGCAATGTCATTCTCGTCATCCCACTCTGGCATGAATGGCAGACTCTACAAGTGGCCGTTAGGAAGTGACAACACACTTGTGACCTCAAGCGGAGACGTCAACCCAGCCGAGGTCTCTACATGAACGAACGCAATGTACAAGGTATCGGCCCCGATATGACCCAGAACAGCTCCGGCAGCTACACGGCCAACAGCTTCTGACTGGCCACGACCAAGAGCAGCGGCGAGTTGATGAAAGTATCCACCGGAGCCACTGCTTCACCGGTCTATACCTATTCCGCTTCTCAGATGCCGTACGCACCTGAAGGACTTCACTCCACTCTCACCAGCGGACATCTTTGGATGGTGACCGAGGGAGAAACGGGCGTGACCGATCCTGCCAGTGGTGGCCGCGTTCTGATCTCCATCGATGTGGCATCCATTGAATAACTAACCACTCTGGCTCAGAGTCCGCCGACTCGACGGTACGAGTTGACAACAAACGAACCTGCTGAGCTAAGATCAAACCGCGGTAGAGAATAGAGGGCCGCCCCGTTCTGCGTGAGCTGACTCACGTTTGGGGCGGCCTTTTTGCGTTAGAACTAGCACTAAGATTGGAAGCAATGGATCCCTATTCGCTTGGCAATACACAAGAGCCGAAGCAGATCGACTCATCTCTATCGGACCGCTTGGGAATACCGAGACAGCTCCAGTGGGGATTTGTTGGTCTTCTCTTCTTTATGATCGGTGACGGGGTCGAGTCCGGCATCCTTTCGCCGTACCTTATCCATCGCGGGCTATCGTCAACCTCTGTCGCTTGGATATACAGCTTTTACGGAGCCGCCGTTGCCATCGCCGGCTGGCTCTCTGGAGCTCTCTCTGACGTCTGGGGTCCAAGACGCGTGATTGAAATCGGTTTATCTCTTTGGCTCATATTCGAGATTCTGTTTCTTACTGTCGGCCTGAATCAACATAATATCTCTCTGATCTTGATTACGTACTCTCTACGTGGTCTTGGTTACCCTCTCTTCGCCTTCGGCTTCCTCGTCTGGATTACGATCATCGCCCCACAGGAACGCCTTGCTTCCGCAATGGGTTGGTTCTGGTTCGCGTTTACCGGCGGTCTCCCGACTCTTGGCTCTCTGGTTGCCAGCGTATGCGTGCCAAGGCTAGGGGCCTACATAACCTTCTGGATTGCTACACTGCTGGTTGCAGCAGGGGGTATCGTCCTGCTCGTCGGTGTCCGCGAACCATGTGGCGCGAAGAGATTGGTCCCGCCGCAGGAGCGTCCGCTACAGTCACTCGTTCGTTCCGTGGCTATCGGATGGCAGAAACCTAAAACAGGCGTCGGGTGTATTGTCCGCATGATTAATACGGCACCCGAGTTTGGATTCCTAGTTTTTCTTCCCATCTTTTTTACCCAAACCATGGGCTTCCCCATGGTCAAGTGGCTCCATCTCCTCAGCGCCATATTCTTATCTAATATCGTTTGGAATCTCCTCTTTGGAATCATTGGGGACCGTTTTGGCTGGGCTCGTACCGTCGCATACTTCGGAGGGTTCGGCTGCACTTTGACCACCCTCGCTTTGTACTATGTACCCACTTTCTACCGCAGTTACGAGATGTCCCTGTTTGTCGGCGTACTTTACGGCGCTACACTCGCAGGCTATGTTCCCCTATCCGCGCTCATGACTTCCCTGGCACCTGATCACAAAGGTGCTGCACTCTCTCTTCTGAATTTGGGCGCTGGCGCAAGCGTCTGGCTGGGACCTGCCATTGTTGGGATCCTGCTTCGTCCTCTGGGAGTCATCGGAGTCATGTGGGTCTTCGCCGCGCTGTATCTATTCAGTGGCATACTCGCGCTCACCTTGAAATTGGCGATTCCGGACGACACCTCAGCGACATTGGCGGAGGCGATCTAATGGCCTGGCTTTCTGTTGATGTAGGAACTTCAGTCGTAAAGTCTGTCATGTATACAGACGATGGACGTGAATTGGCACTTGCAAGGAGAGATACGGTGGTCCTCTCTCCGCGACCCGGCTTCGCGGAGCAAGACATGAATTCCGTCTGGGCTGCAGTTGTTGCAACTATTCGCGAAGTATCTCAAAACCTCCATGAACCTGTGAATGGCATTTCAATTACGGCGCAGGGTGATGGCTGCTGGCTGGTGGATGCCATAGGAAACCCTACGGGGAATGCGGTGCTTTGGAATGATGGAAGAGCGAAAGACATTATTGATGCCTGGCAGCAATCAGGCTTACTTCAGCAAGCGTTTGAGATCAGTGGCTGCATGGGCTTTCCCGGTTTGTCGAACGCGATCCTGCGCTGGCTGGAACAGAACGATCCCGATCGTATCCGACGATCGCGTTGGGTCTTGAGCTGCAATGGGTGGATATTTTCTAAGTTGACCGGACGCTTCGTAGCCGACCACTCCGATGCTTCCAACCCGTTTGGTGATGCGACCCGAAGGGCGTACTCCGATGATCTTGCCAAGCTCTATAAATTGCGGAAACATTTGCATTTGCTTCCCGCGCGGCAAGCAAACGCCGAGCTCACCGCGCCTCTTGCACCAAACGCTGCGCAGGAGATAGGAATTGCTCTCGATACTCCCGTCATCATAGCGCCCTACGATATCGTCACCACGGCGTATGGATGTGGAACGGTCCGGCCAGGTCAAGCATGTGTCATTCTCGGGACGACAATTTGCACCGAAACAATTACATCCTCTGTTGACCTGAAAGCTGCATATGCGGGGACGACGATCATACTCGACGAAGACCTCTATCTTCGCGCCATGCCCACTCTTACTGGATGTGAAGCTCTAACCTGGGCCATGAAACTCTTATCCTGCAAAGACTTACAAGGTCTCGAATCATTGGCGGCCACTGCACCGGCAGGCGCTAACGGAGTCTTCTTTTTACCGTATCTCTCTTCAGCGGGCGAGAGAGCTCCCTTCCTTGCTCCGTATGCCCACGGCAGTTTCATCGGCTTACAGCTGTCCCACGGTCGCGCGGATATGGCGCGGGCAGTTTATGAAGGACTTGCCTTCGTTATACGCGAGTGTTTATCAGCAACTTCAGAAGCGGAACCGGCTGAGATTCGTTTATGTGGCGGAGGTTCGCGCAGCGATTTCTTCTGTCAGGTCATTGCAGATGTCTGCGGCATCGCAGCCATACGCACCGGCGATAGCGAAGTTGGAGCACGAGGAGCGTTTTTATTCGCTCTTACCGCTACGGGGGTCTATGCCACTCTTGAGGAGGCTGCTGTGCAGCACCTCCCGCCATCGCAAACCTTTGAACCATCCAAGGCAACTATAGGGGCATACATGGAGCGTTACCGGCTTTTTCTTGAGCTGAGACGCCTTTCTCATCTCCAATGGAGCCTCTTAAAGGAGGGTGATTGAGCCACCCCGTCTATCTCGGAATTGACGTCGGAACTCAGAGCATTCGAGTATTGGCTTCTGATGCCACCGGACGTGTACTCGCTTTGGCGTCTGAACCACTCACGAGCCGTCGCGATGGTGTCCGACATGAGCAGCAACCAGAAGAATGGTGGGATGCAACTTGTCTGTGTTGTCGAAGAGCTACCGAATCGTTAGGTCCCGACTCCAGATATATTGCAGGCATTGCTGTCGATGCGACTTCGGGAACTTTGCTGCTTGCCGATCGCGACTTGAAACCTCTTACAAGCGCACTCATGTATGACGATGCCCGTGCCCATATTGAAGCTGAAGAGGTCAATTTGGCGGGAGAGGATCTCTGGTCTCGTCTCGGATATCAAATGCAGACCACCTGGGCTCTCCCAAAGCTTCGTTGGCTTGCTAAACACTTCCCTCTTCCACCCGATGCTCGTCTTCTTCATCAGAATGACTTCATCAATGCACGTCTCGCAGGGCGCTACCTAGCGAGCGACACAAGCCATAGCCTGAAAACCGGCTATGACTTTCTTGAATGTCGATGGCCCGATGAGATCCTTTCGCATCTCGACCTCAACCTTTCGTTGTTGCCCGAAGTCACATCACCGGGAAGGCTAATCGGCCAAGTTTGTTTCGATGCGGCGCAGCAGACCAGTCTACCGATGAACACTGCAATCTATGCCGGGATGACCGATAGCTGTGCGGCTCAGATCGCTGCTGGGGCTGTCACACCAGGCAGTTGGAATTCTGTGCTTGGGACGACGCTGGTACTCAAAGGTGTGACCACGGAGCTGCTTCGCGACCCTCAGAGGATCATCTACTCCCATCGTTCCTCAGACGGTCACTGGTTGCCAGGGGGCGCTTCAAGCACTGGTGCAGGAATTCTGACGCGAGAGTTTCCCTCCGCCGATTTGCATGCGCTCAATCGCGCGGCAGAGATAGCTGGACCCTCATCCACCATAGTCTATCCGCTAGCCGGACGTGGAGAGCGTTTTCCTTTTGTCTCTCCTGATGCAGTTGGCTTCACGCTAGGTTCGCCCGCGTCCATAGAAGAACACTATTCCGCGATCCTTCACGGCATCGCGTATCTGGAGCGGCTGGCTCTGAATTATCTCCGCCAGTTGGGTGCACCGATGGAAGGCCCATTCTTCTTTACTGGTGGCGCGGCACAAAGCCGTGAATGGAACCAGATTCGTTCAAACGCTCTCGGACGAGAAATATCTGTTCCGACAATCGTAGAACCTGCTCTGGGCATGGCCATTCTTGTCGCGTCTCACCACTTCCCACTGCATGAGGCGTGCAACAGAATGATCAAGATCCATGAGACCATCTCTCCGAATCGGAACTTCGCCACTTATTCCGAGCAATACGATCGCTTTGTCGATGAGCTCAACAGACGTGGCTGGCTGCCGGATGCTATGGTCCCCGAAAATGTTCCGAGGGTCGTCGCATGATTCGGCTGATCCTCGCACGGCATGGGGAGAGCATCTGGCATGCGGAGAACCGCTATGCGGGTAAGAGTGATATTGCCCTTACTCAACGGGGACTCGACCAGGCTGTAGAACTTGCACAATGGGCTAAAGCCGAAAACCTATCCTCAGTGTGGAGTTCCTCGTTGATGAGAGCTCGACTTACCGCTCAACCTGTTGCGGACTTGCTTCAGGTGCCGCTGCAGATCGACGACGGTCTTAATGAGCTTGACTTTGGACGAGGGGAAGGGCTCACCGACAAAGAGATGCGCGAAAGATTTCCGCTCGAACGCAAGGCTTTTCTTCAAAACCCGGTGAACCACTACCTTCCGGGCGGTGAAGATCCCTCCCTCGCTACAAAGCGTGGAATCGATGCTCTAACTCGCATTCGTGAGCGTAGCGAACAGAATGCGCGGGTCCTCCTCGTGGCGCATAGCACCCTTATCCGGCTCATGCTCTGCGATCTACTGGGTATTCCGCTGTCGCACTACCGATCAAGATTTCCTCGTTTGGACAATGGCACGATCACAGAGCTCATGCTCAGCGACGAGGGTGCCAGTTTGTTGTCTTTCAATTCGCCCTTCACAGTTCAAAACAAAACAAACAGAGATCATGTCAAACAATAAACTTCTTCTCATTGGCGACCACTTTATCAGCGCTGAGCTTATGCGCAGCAAGATAGATCATCTTTCCTCGGGCTACACCATACATGAGGCGTCTACGCCTTTTCCGCTTGAGCCTTTTCGCAATATTGCCGAGGTGCGTGAAGCATCTGGCTCCGAAGAACAGATGATCGACGCCCTTCAGGGTGCGTCGATTTGCATCGCTCATCACGCCCCTCTGACGCAGCACGTCTTGTCCCATACTCCTGATCTACGACTCTTCATCGTCTGTCGAGGAGGACCCGTCAATGTCAATCTCAATGCCGCCACAGCCAGCGGGGTCATCGTGGGATATACGCCTGGGCGGAATGCCACCGCAACGGCCGAATACAGTATCGCCATGCTCCTCGCCGCCATCCGAAGTATCCCACAAACGGACGCTGCCTTACGCAAGGGCCAATGGAAGGGAGACTACACATGGGAAACCGCCGGCTTTGAATTGGAGTCGTCGACTGTAGGTCTCGTTGGATATGGCGCAGTAGGTCGTCTCGTAGCGCAGGCCCTCCGCGCTTTCGGAGCGAAAGTTCTGGTTTACGATCCCTTTGTTACCAGTACCGACACAGAGCAGGTGGAGCAGGTATCGCTCCTGGAATTGCTTTCGCGCTCTGATGTCGTCTCGCTTCATGCACGGGACACACAGGGAACCCGGGGCATGATCGGAGAGAAGGAGATAGCCTTGATGAAGAAAGGCTCCGTCCTCGTGAACTGTGCACGCGGCTCACTACTGGACTACAACGCTCTGGCGGACGCGCTGCGTTCCAATCATCTCTTTGCCGCCGCGGCCGACGTATTCCCGGAAGAACCTCTCTCTCCGGTCTCTGAGCTCCTTTCCTTCCCCAATTTTGTAGCGACGCCACACGTTGCTGGAGGTACTCGCCAAGCGGCAGAAAAAGCCGCAGGAATTGCCGCAGAAGAGTTGGAACGTTATCTCTCCGGAAAGCCACTCCGGTTTTGTGCCAACCCCAGATGACTCTCCGTGAATTCGAAGGTCTCGGGTGCATCAGGCAAAGGTCGGGACCTATTCAACAACCATTAAAGCTTGATCAGGTACACTGACGCAGACGTTATTGAGAATCGCAAGGAAGCCCATTGTGGGCAATTTCGTACTGCTAACGAGGGCAGATGGCAACCGGCAGCCGGATAGGCGCGTACCACGGGACAGATGAGACGGCAAAGCCGGAGGTATATCCCGTTTCTATCTCCGATTTCCTCATACATTCTCCCATCATTGCTGCGGTGAATACTGTCGAGATGTTTGAACCCGCCCTTGAGGCGCCCACCAAAAGCCTTTATCTCCTAGCAGGCAGCCCTATCAGTCTTCCGGAAATGATCCGACGCGCCAAGGATAAGGGAAAGGTCTGCCTCATCAATATAGACTTCCTGAGTGGGCTCAATCGTGACAGGGATGCTGTGGAGTATTTAGCCCTGCATAAAGCGGAAGGAATCGTCTCGACCCGTTTCGACGTACTGAAAACAGCCCAGGCATTAGGCCTCTTCACTATTCAGAGAACATTTGCCATCGACTCGGCTGCAATCACAGCTTCGATTAAGGTGCTTTCGCAGTTCACCCCTGACGCCGTCGAAGTGCTTCCCGCCATGGCGGCCCCGAAGGTAGCCAAGCGTATCCGTACAGTGCATCCGGGGATGAAAATCATTGGCGGCGGTCTCATCGAAACCGTAAGAGAGATGGAGGACCTGTTTAATGCAGGAATCGATTCTGTAACCGTTAGCAATCATCAACTGTGGCTGATTTAGCCTATCTGCACCTCCTCCTTGTACAGCCCCCGCTTTATAGCGTGCGATTGTCTATCGTTTCGAGCGCCACATCTGGCGTTGCACGGCTGATCGCCACCCGGAAGTCGGTAACATTGTGCAGCGAAAAAGCAGGTTGCCCCTTCGGCGCTGTGACGGCGATGAAGTCAGCTCGTTCCACACTATCGAGAGAGAAGGCTGGACGTGGGTCAGGGGCAACAGGCTGTACTTCGGTGTGGCTTACTTCAAGATTTCTGACGTGCCGAAAGAAAAATCCCTGCGCGGGCATAGGACCGAACATGTTAGGCTCAGGATATTTTTTTTCGAACTCAGGAGGACGAACATCGACACTCTCCTGTGACGCACCCCCAACGTGTTGTATGTAGATATCGGAGAGCTTAATGTCTTCGATGTTGTGGCCGGGGATACCGCTCATGATCGAGCTGACCGCGGAAGCAGTGTTATAACTCACGAGGTTGCTAATTAGAACGCGGCGAAGCACTCCGACCTTCGTTCTCTCCGCAGGGCCGCGAAGGCGCGCTCCCAGCCGGAGAAACAGTGGGCTTGTAACGACGTCTCGCATCGTGATGTTAGAAATCGTAATGTCTTCCAACAATGCCCCATCCACGGTTTCCAACCCCAGCCCCTTACATCCTTCGAAGACGCAGTTCGAGATAGTGATGTTGCGGAAGCCTCCATTGGATTCGGTCCCACACTTGATTCGGCCGGTATACCCAGGGCGCATCTCCGGATCGGTAACGTGGTCAAACTTTTTGAAGCTCCCATCAATGATCGTCCCGAGCTGATAGGTGCCCGTTACGTAACAGTTGGAGATCATCAGGTTGTCGGTAGAACGGGTATCACCCAATGCGAAGCTCGACTTAGGACAGATGCCGTCATCCCACGGAGAGTTCACAACACAGTTGGTCACGCGCACATTGCGGCAACAATCGATGTCCATACCGTCACGATCTGTATCAATAGTTAGGTTGTCGATGGTAAGGTTATCAACTCCGGTCAACAACAGTCCGAAGTGACCACCTTTGAGGATAGCGAAATCACGTAAAACTACGTTGCGGCAGTTCTTCAGGGCAATGGATTTATTCCCGACGCCAGGCTGCTTGGCAACGAACCGGTAGCCGAGCCTGCCATGAGGAGCCGTACGTCCATTTGAGAGGCCCTTACCCCAAATCAAGCCAGGTCCGACGATCGAACAATTCTCCAGCCCTTCGCCCCAGATAAGTGAATTGTGCCAGTGGTTATGGCCGTAATCTTGATAGGCATCCCAGGCGTTCGGCTCAGCGGAGTCATAGGTTCCTCCGTTGTAACCTGTGGCTTCGCCGGGCAACGGAGAATCGGCTGCAAGAATCGTAGCACCGGGCTCGAGGCGAAGCTGTATATGACTGCGCAGACGAACCGAAAACGACAGATAGGTTCCGGCGGGAAATATAACTGTGCCTCCGCCTATAGAAGCTGCGGCCTCGATAGCGCGGTTGATAGCCGGGCTGTCGATCGTTTTGCCATCACCTGTCGCGCCATAGGTTCGCACATCCAAAACTGCGCTATGAGGAGTAGAGGCTCTGTTGGACTGCCCGGAGAGCTCCCCGGGCATAAGGCCAACCGCCGCTGAAGCCAGAGCAATTCCGGACTGCTTTAATGCTGAACGGCGAGTCGGATCAAAATGCATTGCAGAAATCCTTTCTTGGGTACGAGCGAGAACGAGCACCGGTGAGCCACTTGAAACAAGCACCTGTGAGTTGCATGTAACAACGGACATCTCACAGGATCATCGAAGAACTTATGCGGGAGTATCCAAAATTGCAGCCCCGCATCTGAGGTTTGGATACACAGCCTCAAGTGCGAAGCTATCAGTCGACTCCACACTAGAAGAAGAACTTGACGGCACCCTGGAAGACTCGCCCGCCAACCGAAGTGCTAGTGATCTCTCCAAAAGTTCCCGTGAACGTAGGGCCACCATTCTTAACGCCATCGAAAGATGGATGATTCAATACATTGAAAGCTTCCAGTCGAAGAACGAGATTGTATTTCTCGTGAACGGGGAATATGCGCGAGACCTGGGCGTCATCTTGGAAGTAAACAGGGTTGTGGAAAGAGTTTCTACTGATGTTTCCCTGCGTCCCTGGCACGGTATTTAAGGTGAATGCTGCCTGATTCAGATAAGACCGGTCTGCATAGACGGCCCCTCCAGGATCGGACTTTATCTTCGCATGCTTGTAGGGATTGACGCCGGGTATCAGGTTAGCGCGGTCGCCGCCATTGTCCGTAAACGATTCATCCTGCCCTTCCTCAACGGTAAACGGCGTGCCGCTGACAACCCGGACCAAAGGAGCGAACTCCCAGTTGTTTGCGAGATACCCACCAATGCCGTGAAGTGGAAACGCGCTCTTGAGAACCAGGATGACATTTAGGTTATGCCGAACATCCGAGTCACAGGGGCCATAATCGGCAGCCGGATTATTGGGATTCGAATACTGACTGCCGCTAATGTCGCCGTGGGGATTGGCATTGTTGAGGCACTTAGACCAGGTGTAGTTGGTCTGGAGGTTGAATATTGAAGAGAGCCGATGCTGCACGGTGATGGTTACGCCGTTGTAAGTGGCGTAGGCAGTGTTGGCTTCAAGGAGCGAGCCGTCGGTACCGCCTTTAAAATAGTTTCCCTGGGCAGGATTCATCTCGGTGAGCGCAAGACGGGCCTGCTCGTTGTTGTAGCTTCCTATCTTGGTGTTTTGATTAGTGCCGTTGACGGAGCAAGGAGTTCCGACGGGCCCTCCGCCTACAGTGTGTGCTGCTACGGCAGCGGGACCGCTCGTCGCAATGCGTCCGCAACCAGTGCCCCCCGGACCCCATACACCAGGAGTGTAGATTGCCGCGCTCAGTGGAATGCCGACCAGTTGATGCTGCGTGCGGTTGCCGGTATAGAAAATCTGGGCCATCCAGCCGCGTGGCAGCTCCTGCTGAATGCTAGCTGTCCATTGCAGGGTATTGGCCATCTTGTAGGGGGCTTGCAGCACGATGTATTGACTCTGCTGCGCGAAGGTGGCAGCCGCCGGTGTGGGAAATACAGGCTGGGGAAACGGAGAAACGTCGGTGCCGCCTGTTTGACCGCAGCCTGCATTGCCCGTACCGCCGACTAACCATGGATCACTGAAGCATAGCTGTGCGGAACTGTTCGGCGAAACCAGATAATTGAATGGAGGGTTTTGCTGGACGCGCTGCTGAACGAAGAAGTTCGGCTGGGTGTACGCATAAGCCGCGCCGGCACGAACCACCGTCTTGCCGTTTCCATAAAGATCGTAGGCGACACCGAGGTTTGGATTGAACTCCCAAGGCGTGTTTTTTGTGAAGTTGGACGTAACTCCCGAATCTCCGTAGAAAAACACTCCAGCGGGAGCATTGGGATACACGGAGCTATGCTGGTTGGCTGCAAACGCTTCCATATTGAATACACTTCCGCGATGAAAGTAGTCATGCGGGAAGTACAGGGGCTGCCAGCGAATGCCGCCCGTCATGGTCAGTCTGGTCGAAGCATGAAAGGTATCCTGCACGTACAGGCTGGGAATTGATCCCCGCAGCGCATTCTGCTGGGGATTGCTTTGCTGGAAGCCACTCAGAGCCCCCTGGAGTAAATCCAGGTTCGCGTCGCCTGGCTTTGTTTGTCCGCTCCAGGTTCCATTGAAGGTGAAGGCGCCGTTGGCTTGATAGCCGTTGTTAAGATTCAGCTGGTTTCGAACGAATGTACCACCGAAAACTATTTGGTGCTTGCCTCGTATCCAGGTCAGGTCGTCGGAGATATCGATTGGAATGTTGTCATTGATCGTAGCGAGCAGGTTGCTGCTGCTGCCGATCGAATTGCAATGATTGGCCCCTTTGGTTCCGCAGCTGATCGCAATACCGGAGGATACAGCCTGGAAATCCTTGATCCCGAAAGCAGAGGCGTTGGGGGTCGCGGAATTGAAGCCTCGACTCAGCTGACGCCGCACTGCCGTGAAATGCACCGAATTCACAAGGCTGGAACTGAAAACGTGATTTTCACCGATTGTGATCGTCTGCCACCGGATCTCAGGATTGCCGGATTGGGTCGTCAGCAGGATATTCGTCGGCGAGTAAAAGCTGGGAATTTGGTTGCTATCGAGGAAGTACCGGACATACAAGTTGTCTTTGTTGCTGATGTTGTAATCGACCCGAGTATCGAACTGGTTATCGGAACTGACGTTCGGAATGGAATACGAGACATGGCCGCAATTGGAGGGATCGAGAGCGGGATTTATCGGAGGAAGCTGCTTAATCAGCGCCAGCGCTGATGCGTTCCATTGTGGGAGCGGTACCGCGGGGTACCCATGGGCACTATAGTTGTATTTGTTGTCCGGCAGGAGAGCGCCAGTTATTGGGTCATACAGCTGCACAACCGGTCCGCAGTTGTTCGCTACGCCGGTTCCGCCCGATGCTGTGGGGGCCGGGTCGGTCTGAGAAAAGTCACCTGCGAGATTTGCGGCGGTGGGCACGTATGCATTTGCATTCGACTTCGCAGAGCTGGTGTAGGTGTGCTGAAATGCAGCAAACGCGAAGAGCTTGTTGCGAATGATCGGGCCACCAAAGGTGCCGCCATATTGGTTCTGGTGCAGCGTATCTTTCGATGTGGAAAAGAAATCCCTCGCATCGATGAAGTTGTTCCGTATGAACTCGAATGCTGATCCGTGATAAATATTCGTACCTGAGCGGGTAACGATGTTTACCAGACCACCCGCCTGATTGCCGTCCTGCGAGCCCAGTACCGCAGTCTCTACGCTAAACTGGCCGATGGCATCAGGGAATGGTAGTGGACCGTTACCGCCACCCATGTAGTCGTTGTTATCACCGCCATCCAGCCGGTAGCTGACGGCATTTCCTATCGCTCCAGCGATTGAGATGTTGGTGGTCTGGGTAGGGTATTTACTTCCGGTTGTATCCGCCACGCTATCGCTCTGTGCTCCGCCCGCCAGAGAGATCAAACTCGTCATGGTGCGGCCATTGAGTGGCATCTCGGTCATTTGAGTGCCGTCCACGGTCTGCTTGAAGGACACGTCTTCCGTCTGTAAGGCCATCCCTTCGGCATGAACCTCGACCTTCGTATCCGTGCTGCCAACAGTCATTTTCGGATTGATGGCGATACTGCTGCCGACTTCTAGAATGTTGCCTGCTGACGTGAATGTCTTAAAACCTGGTGCGCTTACCGTCAGTGAATAGTTCCCTACATTAATATTCGGAAACGCATAGCCCCCGACTGAATTGGTCTGCGTTTTAAGGGAGACGTGGCTCGCAGCCTCAGTTAAGGTGATTGCAGCCTGGGGGATTGCGGCTCCAGAAACATCTACAACTGTTCCTTGAATGCTCCCAGAACCTGTCGTCTGGGCTATTGTCTTCGCTGCGGGCAAGAGGATAACGGAGCAGAAAACAAACATGCATAGATCGGCTGGGTTCACTTTCCTCAAGCACCTGGTCAAGCAGGCAAGGAAGTTCGCTTTGGTAAATTGCGGTCTGCCGAACCGATGACATCCATTTGTCAATCCATTGGTTTCCATCTTGAATCCTCCTGGGAGCTGCCAAACGAGGGCAAATAAAAAGCCGCCCATTGGTCACGCCGAAGGGCGTGGCTAATGGGCGGCTTCTCTACTCTCCACCGCTTACAGTTGCCATTCTAATCGCGACGTCCCGTGAAGGATCATTAGGAATATTAAGACTCGGGTAATAAACCGCTAAGTCATATCGAGCTCAAATACCAGCCCGAAGTGGGTTCGGTATGGGCGGCTGCGGGGTCTGATGACGCATTTCGCAAGGTTCCGTGTTTGCTCCGCCCGCCACCGAACAACTCCCAAGAAAAGCGCCGCGCGAAAAATACACCCCATAAGGACTTTAGCCTTATGGGGTCAAAACTTCAGTCTTATGGGTAAACCCACATTTCCAGGCTTCTCCGCGTAATCGTTTTCCACAGGGCTAAGCCGGTATTAGCAATCAATAGGTGCTGCGCGACGACTGACTCGACACTGGGCGTGGCAAAACCAATATGAGGAAAATTGCTCAAGAAACCATCGACGAAATTCGTAACTACGCCAGGGATAATCCATCGTCGACTTACGAGCAGGTCGCTGAGGGCGCAGCCGACCAGCGAGGCCAGGATCACATAGTCGCGCTTGCCCTTTGAGAGTAGAACGATCAGGTACAGCCAGCACCTTTTTGGCCTGCTCGCGAGTCAGCCAGTTTCTCAGGCGAGTTCCCCTCTGCACTAGTTGGGGACGTCGATCAGACTGGCAGCCTCCTCCTCGCCGATCATGCGGTTGCGTGTGCCTCACCGATCATTTTCCGGAAAGCCGAGAGCCGGACGTTTCTAGTCGAGGCGAGAGTGTCTCCAGGCTCGCCCGCCACTCTATTAATAAGAACCGGGAGAGAGGTCGGCTGGCAGAGAAGGCGAGGAGGTCGTCGATGGCTTTCCCGTAGTTGCGTTTGGAGTGCGGCGACGTTACGGTGTCGAGAACCATCTGGAGTAGCTTGGCGTGCGCCGGAGTGAGGGCTACGGGCTCCCCTTCCCTGCTGCTTGGGGCTGGAACCACCAAAATGAGCTCACTGGTCTTGAAATGATTTTACTCCTGACAAGTTACATTATCGGAGCCAGTTTGATTGATTCAAAAGGATTAGCAGCCATCTTGGGGCTGTGCCGCCGTGCTCCCTTCGTTGGAATCCTTGCTTCGTGACCGATACAGGAGCCCTGCTGATTGACCCTAGCAGTTGTTCTTCATCCAATCTCATCTATAAAACTTCCTCTGCCATGCGCAGCTATTAGAGAGCGGCTTCATCCCTCTGCAGTGTTTTAGTCGATCGCTGGAACGTCGCTCTACAGATCATGTTCACCGGTGCGGGAGGAGTGAAGATTATGAATAAACTGCTAAGGTGATCATTTCTGCTAGCGACGATCGCGACTGCGGGATAGCCGCCTACCAAGAGGTAAATACAAGCCACTTCTCAAATACAGTCGATTTCAGAACCGAGTTTTTCATATTCGGGTTCCGGACCCCAAAACGCGTATTACTCAGTAGGTGCTGGTGACGACGTTGTCGCTGGCACAAATCAACATTGAGGATTGATTTATGAAGTCAGTTTCAACCCCTCCCAACCTGCAGTCCGTTGCTGTTCTCGCGAAGGCTACGATGCTGCTTGACCTGAAGGAACGATGGTCTGAAGACAATAGACCTTACCACTTTCCCCACGCAGCCGCCGTGCTCATGGGACATGTCGCCTTGCTTGAAAGCCACGACGCCGCTTTGATTCATCGTGTCACCGGATTTCCCCTGGGCTTCGTGTCGGACATGATCTCCGCTCTTTTGAAGAGCGCGAAGTGGCATTCCGACTCCGGCTACATTGACCTGGTGCGCCTCGCACGCGCCTCCAACGCACACGAGTTCGATGCGATGCTCGGCGAGCACATTACGCATGGAACGTTGCCTGATGAAACCTACTCTGAGCTCGAAATGGCGTGGTACCGGCTGATGGGGGTGCACATCGAACTCTAGACCTTCGGCCGATTCAACTACAGACTCGGCACGAAGATAGCGTTGCCAGATTCCATCACAATCTGGCAACGCTATTCACTGAAACCACTACGCAAAGAATGTTGGGCTCGCTTACTGCGAAATGCACGCACCCACACTAATCCCGCTCGCCGATGCTCGTTGAGCAGGTGAGACGCTCCGACAGACCAGCTTTCAGCTTTGATAGACTCAGCCGGAGATACGATTCCGTCGCTAAGATCGTTGGGCGAGGTGGCTGGATGAGGCAAGCTCGATCCTCCGGGTATGGAGTTACGGTTGCCATGCTGGCGATAGTGATCGTGCCCGCTGCGCTAACGCTGCACAGCGTACATGCCAACGCCCTGGGAAGCGACCATAGTCCCGGCGCTTCACCATACGGATACACCATCAGCCTGCTTCTGTTCATCATGCCCTCGTTAGCCATCGTCATCTGGTTTATTCCTCGAGACGGTCTCACGATCTCAAAGCGGGCCTTCTTCTGGACTTTAGGGCTGTTGTTTCCCGTCGGTGGAGTTCTGGATTTCTTCTTCGCAAGATACTTCTTCACCTTTCCCAATGTCACCGCAACACTCGGAATCAGAGCGCCCGCGCTGGGTGGCGGGGTTCCCATTGAAGAGTACGCTTTCTATCTTTTGGGTTTCATTGCAACTCTACTGCTCTACATCTGGCTGGATGAGTACTGGCTTGCGGCTTACAGCATTCCGGCTCAGGCGGAAGAACGGATTACATTCGATCGTTTGCTACGGTTTCATCCGTGGTCGCTGGTGCTCGCAGGAGTTCTTATCTCTGCCGCCCTCCTTTACCAGAGATACGTGCTCCGCATTCCGGGAAGGTTTCCAGGCTACTTCATCTACCTGGTACTGTTCGCATTGCTTCCCTCGACCGCGCTCCTGCCGGCAGCTCGTCCGGTCATCAACTGGCGGGCGCTCAGTCTTACGATGTTCATACTTCTGGTCACGAGCCTGTTATGGGAGGTCACCCTGGCGTTGCCTTACGGCTGGTGGAATTTCCGTGAAGAGCAAATGCTCGGCATCCGGGTGACTGCCTGGTCGTTCCTCCCAGTGGAAGAGGTCTACGTTTGGATTGCGGTGACCTATAGCACGGTGATCGTTTATGAGATTGTCAAACGCTGGAAAAGCTCCGGGCGGTCGATATCTCACGCGTTCCTGGGGACAGGGGATGTCTTATGACACACATCTGGACCGAAGCGCACTGAGGAAAGCGCTTCCTGATTCGTCACTGACGGGAAGCCGACTAACAAGAGATTTATATCGAACATGGGGCTGCCAACTTCTGCCACCCAAGAGTTGGACGAGCTTCGTATCGACATCCAAGACCGATGGACCGTCGCCGTTTGAAGCTATCGAAGGAATGTTGGTGGTGGACTAACTCAACAAAGGTTGGAAGGACTAGCAACTGGTACTGACGGTGCTTCTTTCCCGAAGGATTTCTTCACACTTTTTCACCAAGGCGACGGTCCATTCAACACGTCTGCAATGTGATACTGCGATGGGACATCAGGCCATCCCTCTCCGGAGATAAGGACCAGAATAGAAGCATTCTTGCATCGTGAGCTTATCGTATCTAGCGCAACCCGCCTCTCGAAATCAGCCAATGCATGGCAGGATGACTGCAAGCTTGAAATTCATTACTCTCGCAAAGAGACTTGATATTTCACACATCAACTGCATACTCAAGTCCAGCCCAGCTCTGGACAATACGAGACCTCTGATCTGAGAGACGGTAGCGTCCTTGTTACACACAAGCGCTTTCATCGGCACCTTCCGCGGGTTGCGATCATAGACCCTAGCTCCTTCCTCATACTGTCGCGCAGCGGACATAGAGGGACGCATCTCAATCCGCGATGTACCGCATCTACTGTCCCCAGTGAACGCCTGTCTGTAAATGGCTTTCGGATGGTATTGAGCATGGGACTGTCCGACCAGGACGCAGACGAACTACTGAGGAAAACTGCTCATACGCTCGAAGTTATTGCGAGCCTGACGTTGCTAACACAGCTTGACGCCGACCACCCAGAAAGCGTGAGAAGGTACATGTCCCTTGCTGACGAAGATTGAAGTCATTCGCTAAGGTTCTCCGGAAGCACCTGCGTCATCAGTGATTGCGCGGAGCACGCAGTCCGAATCGGGCGGGAGGCTCGATGCAGAGAAACGAAGCCCCTGAACTCGTAGCCTCAATGTGGATAACGAAGATCGATACTCTCGAAACAGAGATTCGCTATATGACCGCAAGCTGCAAACAAATGGGTCTGTCAGACACGAGGATCGAACAGCTCACCGGATTGAAAGAAAGAGCTTGAGATTGGGGAGCAGGCCCTCGACGGAATCCGGCACCTGCTTGCGAACAAACTAATCGGACAGCCACTTTGAGGTAGTGATTTCGCCCGATTACTAAGACAAGGATAACGTACCGATGCGTACGCGGAACTACAGGACCGGTGCTTGAAGTCTTGCTGCATTCGACGCCCATGCAACGGGTTCGGCTGACAGATACGTCCTAGAGCTAATCCCAGCAAGAGATCGGAGAGGTCGATGGCTCAGCACACCGGAACAGTCTCATGGTTCAACAATGCAAAAAGGTATGGGTTCCTTTCGCGTGAAGACGGCCCGCCTGATGCGCGGGGCGGGGCGGCGGGATTCGTCATGGTCTTATGTTCTTAGATTTGGCCGGATGGTTATTTAGGGGTGAGCGTCTAAACATGAAGCGTAAGCGAATGGTTAGACATTACTGTCCGGAGTTGTGTTTCTGCTTTTGCCTTTGTTCTTGCTCTCTCTCGAAAGAGAGAGATGTCTATTTCTTTTTAAGTTTTCTTTTTATGTTTTCCCTTTAAGTACTTCAGCTGCACGTCATGCATAGGTCCCCTGCACGTCATGCATAGGTCCCCTGCACGTCATGCATAGGTCCCCTGCACGTCATGCATAGGTGACATTCGGCTGATTCAAGCTTGGCAATCGAACAATCGATCCAGAACAAAAATACCCAACACGCCAAAAACAAAAGTGCACGCCGAACTTGATATCGGACGCATTGATGAGAGGCAAAATAAAGCTCCTGGAAGGAGCACCCATATTGGGGGGCGTCTTCCAGGAAGACGTATTACCCCTCATGCCGCCTGGGCGGCCAAGGAGCAACTGATGCACGAACTACCACCACCGCCCATGAGTCCCCTGACTCGGATGACGCTCACTTCAATCCGAACTGCGGACCGGCCCCTATCACTCAGTGAGTTGTCCACGATCACCGGAGCGTCAGCCGTAACCACAATGAAGATCACGCAACGACTTGTTAGGGTGGGCCTGATCGAACGTCTTCGATCCGGCAAGATCAGCTACTTCGTCTCGGCCACCGAGCCAACGGAAGTTGGATCCTGAAGTGGCACTGAGCTATTGCAACTCCAAGCGTCTCCACCAAGCAATCGATATGAGAGATGACCTCTACGCGGCGGGCCTCAAAGCTCCGGACTGGTGGGTCCTTCAGGCGATAGCGAGGAGACTCGCGGCCATCACAGAGCCTCCCGAGAACGGCAAGGTGCAGCGAATTAAAGATACGGGATTCGCATCGATCTCCACCCTCGCCAAGGATGCGGGCCTTCACTACCGGCGAACGCATCAGGCATTGAGGAACCTGATCAGCGCCGGGTTCCTCCATAAGTCAGTGGAGGTCCCCGATAGGCAAGTGAAACGTCACCGGATCGCCGTCGAGCGGTTCGACCTATATCTGCCCACCGATAAACCGTCGTTCGGCGCGGCCTCCGCGCCTACACCAGCGCCCAAACCTACTTACAGTCGTCCCGCCACCGCCACCTCATCAGCCAAACGCTTTGCAAACCCGCGAATTACATAAGAAGGAAGAAATGGACAACAAAAAACTAACCATCGACGAAATCCTTGAGCGCATGCGTTTCGAGGAACTCGTTGCCCTCGGTCAGGCCCCCTGCCCGCAGTGCAATCGAATCTCACCTCCCGGATGCCTCGTATGCTCGCCGCTGCGGACCTACTGGCGCTACTGGAAACAGGTCGCGCCCCGGTTTAAGGACGCCGCCGTTCATCTGCTCAAGCCGCAAGAGGATCTCGCCGACCTGTTCAATATGGATCGCCAGCGAGACGCAATCGCGCTGGTGAAGGTGAATCCCTCCGGCTCTTACTATCTGGCGGGTATGTTCGGCGCAGGAAAGACGCATTTCCTTCACGCCCTCTATAGACAGGCATTGTACGCGACCGCCGCGCAGCACGAGCACCTAAGTACGATGCCCGTCTGGCTGTGCTCCGCCCCTGAGCTCGTCGAAGCCGCCTCGGCCCGCAAGTCTGATCCCTCGCTGGCCTTCCCGCGAATCACCCCTGAGCTCGTCGAGAAGGTCAGCCGTCAAAGCATGCGGCCCTGCCTCTTCCTTGATGAGTTGGACAAGTTCTCTCCGACCGAGTCCCGGATGAGTTTCCTGGGTTCGCTGATCGACTCCGTGTACTCGGCGAACGGTCAGATCGTTGCCGCTGCCAACATGGCACCGATCGATCTCGTGGAGAAGTGGGATCGCGCGGTCCCCTACTATGCGGATTCAATCATCCGCCGCTTTGCATTCGCGCCATCAGGCACCACCATTACCTTCACCCCGGAACCGAAAGAGGTCCAGTAATGTACGACGAGCAAGAGCTAGACAAGCGCCCGTTCTTTCAGATCATCCACGCCATGATCCGGGAGGATGCAACCGAAGAAGAGCAGGAGCGCACCCACCACGTGATGGAGTGGGTGCACAAGAGCCGCTATACCCTCGAGCGTGTCAGCCTCCCAGAGGAAAAGAGGCTCTTCGGAGAACTCGTCGCTTATTACCACCAGTACGGCTCGACACCGACCCGGGATATCTGCACGCAGATCGTCACCAGCAAGCAGAGGCCGAAGGCCATACTTGACCTGCTCGATGACTATGACAAGCAGGCAGACCAACTGAAGTCGCTCTCACACCTGGACCTTGATATGCAGCTGGACCTGCGTAAGCGCGACTTCGAGGTCCGACGTCTGGTTACGATCCTGGCAAACGCCAAGATGATCACCATGGGAGCGGTCGACAATCCCAAGGGCAAGGACCATCCCCAGCTATCGGGCACCCGCGATGCGTTGACCTACATCATGGAGTGGAGCTCGAAGGTGCTCATGAGTGACGAGCCAACCGTCACCGCTGATACGCTCGCGGAGCAGATGATCGCGAAGTACGCGGCTACAGCGGAGGACGAGCGCACTGGCCGCCGCGTGATTAAGACGGGGATCTCCGCAATCGATGAGCTCCTCGGGGGCCTTCGGCGCGGCGAACTCAACGGCGTCCTAGGTTATACCGGCCAGAGGAAGTCGGCTACCACGCGCACCATCGCGTATAACGCCGCGCGGGCTGGGCATCGAGTCCTCTACATCCCACTCGAATCAAGCGTTGGCGAAGAACTCACCGCACAGTGGGTAATGCACGCTCATGTGCTCGATCCTCACTGCACTGTGAGCACAAATAAAGTTCTCGATGCAAGACTCTCTCGAGATGAGGAACGCGCCCTATTCAACGAGGTTGGGCCGGACTTCGGACAGACTGCCGGTCGAAACCTTATCATCGCGGACGTTGGTCGCGACCGCACCTGGGAGAACATCAAGCGGGCCATCGAGCGCGAGACGAACTCCGACTATCCCGTTGACCTCGTCGTTATCGATTACCTCACCCTCGTTACTCTGCCATCCGGGTGGGAGGCGAAGGAGCGGATGGTCTCGATCATTCAAGATGCCAAGCAGCTGGCCCTGAATGCAGGAAGCGGGCGGGGAGTGTCAATCGTGACGCCTATCCAAGGCAGCCGGAAGGGGTATGAGGAGGCGACCGCGCAGGACGGCGCATGGGAAACGACTGGTATCTTCATGCACTCGGAGCTGGACAAGTCGCTCGACAACTGCTTCTACGTCTACACCAACGACGAGATCAGTGCCGGAGGGGCTGTCAAAGTTGGATCGTGTAAGGCCCGACGCGGGGCCAACATCCCAGCCACCTTCGTCGATATCAACCCAACGTCGGGCTTCGTCGGAGCCGCGAAACCCACGGCCAGGGGAGATAGGAACGCGCCGCTTCCCTCTTCATCTAACCCGCTTGCCTACTTCGACTACATGGAGGTCTGAGCAGATCCCACCTCCTGGTCAGGGGGTGGGATTTTTACATTCTCCATAATCAAGGTCCGGCGGCCTGGCGCGGTATTACCCCTCATGGCCTCGCATGAGACCGCATTGAGTAGCAAGAAAGGTAAAGAAATGAGTAAGACTGCCACCGCCGACGCCTCCGAGCTCCGCCTGCTCTACGACCGCAAAACGGCAGCGAGGATGACTTCAATCAGCGTCCGCTCCCTGGATTACTTGATCTCCAGCGGAGAGCTCAAAGTGCGCCGGATCGGCACCCGCATCCTGGTTGCGCATGCCGAGCTCGTTAGGTTCGCTGGACGTGATCACGTCGGGACTGTAGCTGCCGCCTAAACGTAAAAGGCCCGAACGGGTACCAGCTTCCCCGTTAGGGCAGTTGAGCCAGGGCCCTGTCAGGCAGAGAGCGCTGCGGTTTCAGATTATTCATACCTGCTTGGTCGAGTTAAGCACCGCCAGCGCGTCATGGATCTGCGACGGCGCTAAATGCGAGTACCGTAAAGTTGAGGCAAATGACGCATGACCAGCCGCTTCGCGGACCACGGAAAGATGAACCCCCGCCTGTACTAACCGGGAACAAAAGGTGTGTCGCAGGTCGTGCCAGCGGAAGTTCTTTATCTTGGCTTCCTTCAGATATGCATTGAACCACTTGTGGTTGTCCGTCTTCGAGAAGACCAGATCGGCGTCTTGCCTGCCATCCCGCCTGCCAAGGGTCATCTCTTGAAGCTGTTTCAGGTCCGCCGCAACATCATCGATGATGAAAGCGTTTCTAGGCTTCCCGTTTTTGGTGACCCGAAGGCGCATGATGCGCCGCTTCAGGTCCGCATCGGCCCAGGTCAAATTGAACTGCTCCGACTTTCGAACTCCTGTTTTCAGGGCGAAGTCGAATTCAATCCTTCGCTGTACCGCATGATTCCTAAGGATTGGCTGCCGGATTGGATCGCAGGCATCGATCGCCTTCTGAAGTACCTCACGGAGGCGCTTTTCCTCGGCTTCCGACAGATAGCGTTCGACGCCATTACCTACGTCGCGAAGGGGAACATCGGCAGCAGGGTTTATATCGACCAGATCTTTCCGCTTGCCGTGCTGGAATATCATGGAGAAACTTCCGCGCAGTTTGTTGATCGTCGCATTGGCGAGCTTTCGGTCCTCTTTCAGTTCATCTAGCCAGGTCTCGATCTCCGACGATTTGAGACCGCTGGCTATTCGATCTCCGAATACATCTTTGATCTTGGCGATCCGGACCGGTGGATTCTTCTGATCCCTGTATTCTTCAGGGTGGTGCTTGATGTAAGCCAAAAAACCATCACAGAGTTTTCCGGCCGTGACACCCCCGGTGTCGCCGAGGATCGCGACCTCCTTGGTGGTCAGGACGGGTCGCTTCGCGGTCGGTGGCAGGATCCCTTCCCCCGTGCGCCGAACTGTTCTCGCCTTCTCCACCCAATCGATAGCTGCACTCCGTCCAGCCGGTCCTCTCCCGAACGACTTCCGGACAAGTTTCCCTCGAACCCGAAGACGGGCACACCAAAGGTCGCTTCCTGGATCTCTCTCGTACACCCCCGTCACCGCCTTGGGCTTCTTAGGCACTGATCCCCCTTTAAGAAGAAATGTGACACGCAAGCTCTACGTGTAACACATTACCTTCCTTGAGGCGATGGTCTTCGACCATGTAAATTGTGATACAAACGTGATACACAATCGTCGTATCCGTTGCGACACAGTGCGACGGATCAAACCCAACTACCGATGTAAAGCCAGCTTTAACATTGAGGATTTGCCACTTTTTGCGAAACGTTGCGACGCTATGCAAGGAAGCCAAGTTAGCCCTTTTAAGGCGTTGGTCCTGGGTTCGAGCCCCAGCGCTCTCACCATTCAAACCACTGCTTCATCAAATACCGCGACAATATAAATAAAAGAGACGCCCGGGATAAGCCAGTGCTCCCACACCGGATTGCCCTCGTTGGGTGCCCTCGCGTGCATCTCTAAGTCGATGTGAGCGACCATGAAGATTGGTACGACTCCATTCCCTCACTTCCAAGTGCCTTGGATAATCTCCAGGACACCTCTGAGCGGTATGTTTACCCACAGAGGACGATGATTGAGCTCATATTCGAGTTCGTAAAGGGCTTTCTCTAAGAGATAGGCCTTGAGCATCGTCTGCATCGCGGGTGTCAACTTCTCCGAGCGCGCGAGAATATAGCCGTCCAAATAGCGCGTTTTGAAGGTCTGTTCCCGAGCTTTCAGAAGGCCATCTGGATCCGTCTGCTGCTGAATGGATACTGCGACGACATAACTGAGGGAACGCAGCATCCCTGCCACATCCCGTAGAGGAGATTTACGAGTCCGGCGTTCCTCCAGCGATTTCACCGGCTCGCCTTCAAAATCGAGAATGACGAAGTCATCTTGCGTACGCAGCACCTGGCCGAGATGGAAGTCTCCATGTATTCGAGTCCGCCTACCGGACTCGCTCACGTCGACATCAGCAAGTTTGTCTGCGAAGGCTTCGATAAGTTGCCGATTTGTAAACAGCGATGCGGCATCCGTAAGCTGGTCGTCGGGAAGCCCCGAGAACCGTTGTCTCAGTGCTGAGAACGTGGCGGCAATCTGACCTCTGAATTTGTTTGCTTCCTCAGCGAACATCTCGGGCGATCCAATGATGGCATCGAAATCTGGCCCCTTCGCTTGTTCTAGAGCAGAATGCATCTCCGCGGTACGCTGAGCAAGCAATTCTATTGCTGTCTCGAAGTACTCAAGGACATCTTCTGGCGCTGGGCTTGTCTGCGCTTTTTGCAGCTGTTCCAGAGCCCAATACCATCCGTCACCGACATTGCGAACCTGACCCTGCAGGAGTGCCAACACATATTCACTCTCCTCAGCCGTGTCTTGATCCGTGACCTTATAAACAATCTCTCCAGCATAGGGAGCGATATGCTGGAACTTCACAACCTCGGTAAGCATCTTGCCAATCTCCACATCTGGATTGATGCCTGGTTGCACTCGCCTGAAAAGTTTGAGAATGAGTGAATCGCCGAATAGGATCGACGAGTTGCTCTGCTCTGCAGAAGACAATCGTGAGGTTTGCGAGGAGGGAGCTTCCTTTGCAAGGAGACCTGCGATGCCCTGTATCGTGCCTTTGGCTGAGCTGATACTCTTGTCGCCCTGGATGATCTCGAGGAGGGCCTCCCTCGTGCCAGGCAGAGCCAAAGCATCCACAATCACCTGATTGCTCTCAGTTCCCGGGCCAGCAATGTGACCGATAAGGTGCCGCTCTTCTACCGTTATCTCGTCGGAGACAAGAGCAATTGGCAGAATATAAGTTTCCGGCTCCTCTTCCTTGTATGCGATCTGAAGAAGAAGCAAGAGGCTGTCGTCGTTGGGTAGTTTCGCCCAATCAAATACAGTGACATTTTGGATGGTTTTGGCTTTAGAGCCAAACCAACGCTGCTGGCACAAGTACTTCGGCAACATCGATTCCTGGAACAGCTCGAGGCCAGGCCCAGACATGATGTCTGTAACTTCGGTGACGAGTGCAGTACTTTCGATGGGAGCACTGATTGCAGGAGCTTCCTGTACCCGGGTCGATTCCTGCAGCTCCAACCACAAAAAGGCATACGGACCTAAAGTCAGTACATAGGGCTCTTTTCCGATGGAGGGAAAGGTGACATACCCCAACATCTCCACGGGAACGGAGTCCTCCCATCTGCTGAGATCCAGGAAGACTGCCTGTGCGAACCGGGAGAGGTTAGCGACGCAGAGCACCCGCTCGCCGTCATACTCTCGCACGTATGCCAGCACTTTACGATTGTCGGGTTTGAGAAAGGAGAGTGAACCTCGTCCGAAGACCCGGAAAAGCTTACGCAAAGCGATCATATTGCGGGTCCAGTTCAGCAGACTCGAAGTATCACCTTCCTGGGCTTCGACGTTGATTGCCTGGTATCCCCACACTGGATCCATGATGACGGGAGAGTAAAGCTTTGCGGGAGTTGCTCGGGAGAATCCTGCGTTGCGATCGCTGTTCCACTGCATCGGTGTTCTGACACCGTTTCGATCGCCCAGGTAGATGTTGTCTCCCATTCCAAGTTCATCGCCGTAATAGAGGATCGGCGTTCCTGGAAAGGAGAAAAGCAAAGAATTCAGCAGCTCGATGCGACGCCGATTGTTATCCAACAGGGGCGCAAGCCTTCGACGAATGCCGACGTTGACCCTCATGCGGGGATCTGCCGAATAGGCAAAGTACATGTAATCCCGCTCATCGTTGGTGACCATCTCCAGCGTGAGTTCGTCGTGATTACGAAGGAACAATCCCCACTGGCAGTTCTCCGGTATGTCGGGGGTCTGCGCCATGATCTCCGTTATCGGTAGACGATCTTCCTGGCGAAGAGCCATATAGATTCTTGGCATCAAGGGGAAATGGAATGCCATGTGGCATTCATCACCATCCCCGAAGTACGGTCGAACGTCGGCCGGCCACATGTTTGCCTCTGCAAGAACGAGGCGGTTCTCATATTCTTCATCGATGGCTTCTCGTATCTGGCGAATGAGGACGTGGGTCTCAGGGAGATTTTCGCAGCTGGTTCCGTCTCGCTCCACAAGGTATGGGATCGCGTCGAGGCGCAGTCCGTCGACTCCCATATCCAGCCAAAAGCGCATCGCGCGAAGGACTTCTTCGAGAACACGAGGATTGTCGAAATTGAGATCAGGCTGATGAGAAAAGAAGCGATGCCAATAGTAGGCTTTCGCCTCCTCGTCCCAAGTCCAGTTGCTCTTTTCGGT
This sequence comes from Edaphobacter sp. HDX4, assembly GCF_036877565.1. Lineage (NCBI taxonomy): Bacteria > Pseudomonadati > Acidobacteriota > Terriglobia > Terriglobales > Acidobacteriaceae > Edaphobacter > Edaphobacter sp. HDX4. The sequence continues at coordinate 42,210 of NZ_JAEDXW010000023.1, read as the reverse complement.
GTCGGTAAAGATGATCCTGACGCCGCTGAAAAGCTTGTCCGTATCGCTCCAGACATACATATCTCTCTCGGGCGTTCCGGGGGCAGCGCGCCGTGCGGCTTGGAACCAGGGATGCTGGTCACTCGTGTGATTGATGACCAACTCAATCATTACCTGAAGACCACGTTTGTGCGCCTCGCTTAGAAACGCCTTGAAGTCATTCAGCGTTCCATATGCAGGATTCACATCCATGTAGTCCGCGATGTCGTAGCCGTCATCGCGCAGGGGAGATGGGAAGAAGGGTAGCAGCCATATGCAGGTAATCCCGAGATCCCGAAGGTAGTCCAATTTGCTCAGAAGACCCGGGAAATCACCGATGCCATCGCCATTCGAATCCGAGAAGGCCTTTACGTGGAGTTCATAAATAATGGCGTCTTTGTACCACAGTGGGTCCGTGGCGCTCCCCGATTTTCTCTTGTTCACACGTGTGCCTCATTCTCGAGATGATTCGAACCATCAATATGAAAGACGTGGGCTGGCATCACCGCCGGGTCGAGCCGGATGAAGTTCCGTGAGCCGTTCCAGACATACGTCGACGAATCCAGTAGATCGCTACAAAGATAAGGGCGATCCGATGCAAGGCCGATCTGCGACAAATGCAGATCAGTCCAGCCGCTTTGAGTATTATTCACGTCAAGATTGACGACTACCAGGATCACATCGGAGCCTGAGGTCTTGCTATAACAGATCAGTTCAGGATTGTCTGTCGGGTGGAAATGCAGCGTGTCGTTTCGCTGCAGACCAGCATGCGCCATCCTGGCATCATTCAGGGTCTTCAGGAGCGGCATCAAAGAACGTTCGTGATCTCTATCCCATCTCCGGATCTCGTACTTCTCGCTATTTGCGTACTCCTCACTTTTCTCACGCAGCCTCTCACTTTCGAGCAGTTCATACGCGGGGCCATAGACACCATAGTTGGAAGACAGCGTGGCAGCCAGGACTACGCGTTGCACAAATGCGGCGCGTAATCCCGTTTGCAAAATGGCGGGAAGAATGTCGGGAGTGTTAGGCCAGAAGTTAGGCCTGAAGAATTCGCATACCGGCTCTGAAATGAGCTCTGTCATATATTCTTCCAGCTCCTGCTTCGTAGTCCTCCAGGTGAAGTATGTATAGCTTTGAGTGAAGCCGCGTTTTGCTAAGCCGTACATCACGTGAGGACGCGTGAATGCCTCCGAGAGGAAGATCACCTCAGGATGGAGGCGTTTAATCCTGGAGATACACCACTCCCAGAAGGGAAATGCCTTCGTGTGAGGATTGTCCACACGGAAGATCTTTACTCCCCGCTGGATCCAGAATGCGAAGACGTTGAACAGCTCCTCCCACAAAGCGCGCCAATCACTCGATTCGAAATTAAGTGGATAGATATCCTGATATTTCTTCGGAGGATTTTCTGCGTACTGAATAGAACCGTCCGGGCGGATCGAAAACCACTCAGGATGACTTTTTACCCAAGGATGATCAGGCGAGCACTGGAATGCTATGTCCAGCGCAATCTCAACTCCATTCTGGAGTGCCACCTTCATCATCTGCTTAAAATCGTCGAAGCCACCAAGTTCAGGAGCAATGGCAGTATGCCCTCCGTCCTCATTGCCAATAGCCCAGGGACTCCCGACATCTTCGGCTCCAGCCTCTACATTATTGTTTTTTCCCTTACGATACGCTCGTCCGATTGGGTGAATGGGAGGCAGATAAATCACATCGAATCCGGCACTCGCTATCGAAGGAATGAGTTCTGCTGCATCTCTCAGAGTTCCATGTTGACCCCGGAGGCCCAATGACCTTGGAAAGAACTCATACCAGCTCGAAAAGCGAGCTCGTTCGCGATCAACCAGGATCTGGAAGTCGTCCGACGCAGATGCTAATCTCAGGTCAGGGTTACGTGCAACGAGTGCCTTGATATCGTCCGTAACCGGATTGTCATAGTAGTCTCTCTGCTCTTCAGCCAGATGCCGAAACTGAGAGGCTACAGCTTTCATCTGATCGGCATCCGATCCCTTGATCTCCAGAGCCATCTCATGAAGTAACTTTGCGCCCGTGAGAAGCGCCAAAGGGATTTCTTTCCCAGTTTCGGCGCCTGCTGGCGGTTTAGTCTGGGCGCCCGATTCCAGACTCTGGTCATCTACCGTCGCTGGCTGGGTGGCAGGACGATGCTGGGCGAGGAGTCGCTTACTGAGCTGATCCGACCAGGTATCGAAATGGTCTACCCATCCTTCGACGCGGAACAGCCAAACTCCGATGCGGTCGGGAGTGAATTGAGCCGTCCAGATGTCGTTCGTCACGAGATGCATAGGAACGGAGTTCCATAGTTTTTCCTCCTCCGGCTTGTAGAGGAGCCGCGCTGCTACATGATCGTGGCCATCTGAGAAGATGGCGGCACTGACACTGATGTCATCACCAACTATCCTCTTCGCTGGGAATCGACCTCCGTCGACCACCGGCTTGATCTCTTCTATGACAACACGTCTCCTGCCCTCAAATGACGTCACCGGCGCTCCCGACCATATAGACTCGCTGCCTAAGAAGGATGCATCTCAGTCAATGAACGTTTGTCCAGACTTGAGCAAACGGTAGCCGAATGCCTGGGACATCTCTCCGGGCGCCGTGCTGATCCAGAAACCCGGCAACTCCGCTGACGTATCCGTTGCCTCTGCGTTTTGAAAGGGTAGTCAGCCATAAAATCTCCTCTTCCAGATTATTGAATGGGAGAGCAGGCAACTCCGTACCCCTCCTACCCGGGCTACGGATTCTCCGAATATCTCGCACCAGAGCAGGAGAAAGTCGAAGGGTTTGGCCACTCACAGGCTGAAAACTCCATGTTTACTCGAGATATTTGCCTGAGTCAGTAAAGGTCTGCTTCACGCCGTCTTCAAGCGTCGTGAACGGATCATGATAGCCGGCGGCACGTAGCCCTTGAACGTTTGCCTCAGTAAAGTGCTGGTAACGATTCTTGAGGTCGCCTGGAAACGGGATGTACTCGATCTTGGCCGGACCATGCACTTGCATGAGAGCTTCCGCCACAGCCTTGAAGGTGCGGGCCTCTCCTGTCCCAGCATTGACGACCGCGCGCACATCGGGAGAAGCAACCTGCTCCGGTAGAAGCCCTCCGAAGAACATATTGATGCGGGCGAGATCACGCACGAAGACAAAATCGCGGCGCTGTTCCCCGTCGGCATAGCCACCGGATCCCTCGAACATGCGGATCGTACCCGTATCCTTCATCTGTTTGGTGAAGTGATGAAGCACGCTCGCCATGCGCCCTTTGTGCTGTTCGCGCTTGCCATACACATTGAAGTAGCGCAGGCCGACAACCGCACTCTTCATCGCCGGCATGAGCCGTCGCACATAGTTATCAAAGACGAGTTTGGAATAGCCGTAAACGTTGAGCGGACGTTCATTCGCCGGGATCTCCGTAAACTTCGTGCTCGCTCCGTACACGGCTGCAGTGGATGCATAGACAAATGGAATCTTATGATCGAGGGCGAAGTGAAGGAGTTCTTTGGAATAGGTGAAATTGTTGTCCATCATGTACCGGCCGTCATCCTCGAGCGTATTCGAGCAGGCTCCCTGGTGCAGGATGGCCTCGATGGTTGCGCCCCCAAAAGCTCCGGCTTCCAGTGCTTCCCGGAACTCGCGTTTATCCATGTAGTCGGAGAACGCTGCACCTTCGAGGTTCAGAAACTTCGGGCCGCTTAGATTGGGTGCAGGAGCCAGATTGTCCACGACAAGGATGTCTTTGTGGCCGATCCGGTTGAGTTCATGGACGAGATTACTTCCGATAAAACCTGCACCGCCGGTAACAATAATCAATTTTCCTTCTCCTGGATCCCCATGAGTTTTCGAACAATATTCGTCGTTGAAAAGCCTTCGACGGTGGGAACAATCTCGACTCTTCCACCGAATGCAAAGACCTCTTCGTGACCAACGACAGTGTCAATCGTATAGTCGCCGCCCTTCACCAGCACATCGGGTTTCAACACCCGGATCAGCTCCAGCGGTGTATCTTCTGCGAAGAGCACGACGGCATCCACCGAAGCCAGCGCCGCCATCACCCGGGCACGCTCATTCTCTCCCACGATAGGACGGGTTGGGCCCTTAAGCCTGCAGACGGATGCATCTGCATTGAGCCCAAGAACGAGCTTGCTGCCAAACCTACGGCAGTCTTCCAAAAGTGTTATGTGCCCCACATGCAACAGGTCAAAACAGCCATTGGTGAAGACGATCTTCTCTCCCGAAGCGCGCCACTCGGCAACGCGCTTGGCGACCCGTTCACGGTCTAGTATCTTCTCGCCCACTGTCAGATTGGTGCTCGGTGTGAGAGCCGCAATCAGCTCATGCTGCGCGATGGGTACAGTACCCATCTTGCCGACAACGATGCCGGCGGCAAGATTCGCCAGATCGACCGCAGATTCCACTTGCAACTCGCCCGCTAGGCACGCCGCGAGTGTTGCAATCACTGTATCTCCCGCACCGGAGACATCGAACACCTCACGTGCACGCGCTGGAGAGTGATACCTCCGGTCAGGGTACAACAGGGCAATTCCCTTCTCGCTCATCGTCACTGTTAGAAATTCGATCCCGTGCTTCGTGACCAGATCCTGCCCGGCATCGAGCAAAGCTTCCGTTTGATGCGATGAGATGCCTGTCGCCAGCGAGAGCTCACTCAGGTTTGGGCAAACTGAGGTTGCTCCGGAGTATTTGCCTAGATCGGGGGTCTTGGGATCAGCGAGCACAGGAATCCCCTTCGTCGTGGCTGCCTCAATCACTGCCCGGCACAGTGTCTGCGAAAGCGCCCCTTTGGCGTAGTCGGACAGGATCACAGCATGAACTTTATCGACCAGCGAGGTCGCTCTCTCGACCAGCCGCTCCATCTCGACTTCGGGGGGAGCCTCCCGGCTCTCGATGTCCAGCCGCAACAGCTGCTGCATCCTGCCGACGATGCGCGTCTTGGAGATCGTGGGCAGCGAACTGGAGACCACACCGACCGTATCCACACCCGCCCGGTCGAGAAGCGTCTTGATCTCTTCCTGTTCCGGGTCTGCTCCCCAGAATCCCGCGAGGACAGCATTACAGCCCAGTCCGGCCAGGTTCATGGCAACGTTGGCAGCTCCGCCCGCACGCTCATAACGCTGCGCATGTCGGAGCACAGGAACTGGAGCCTCGGGAGAGATACGCTCCACCTCGCCATGAATATAGCGGTCCAGCATGATATCTCCCACGACAAGTATCTTCAGCTGGGAGAATCCACCTTCAAGTAAGTTCAGAATGGAATGCAGTTCCGGCAACATGCGGTAGGCTCGACTCCTTCTTCTTCATCATCGCATCTCCAGCTATGGAAGATGCGAATCCATACAACCATCGTGTCAGTCACACCTCTATCCAAGCGAGGCGCGAATCTGTTCTATAACCTCATCGACCGTGATCGATGTGAGACATCGTTTCTTTTCAACGATGCAGGTCTCCAGACCACAGCCCCAGCAATCGGTCTTGTGATAGACCACGCGGTGCTGACTGCCATAGGGAAACCATACCCGGGGCTTGTTTCTTGCGGCGAAGATCGCCACACAGGGTGTCTGCACGGCCGCTGCAAGATGCATCGGGCCACTGTCATGGCCTACAAAGATGCGCGCTCGATAGAAGGCCGCAGCACTCTCGCGCGGTTTCAAAACTCCACAAAGGTTTACTGTTTCGCCGCCACCCGCCTGCCGCCAGCCTTCTGCGGCAAACTCGCTAGCATCTTTCTCCTCCGGTGCGCCCGTGAGCGCAAGTCCATGGGTTGGGTACAACTGAGCCAGCCGGTCCAACAAGGCACGCCAATTCTCTTTTCCCCAGTCTTTGGACTGCACCTTGGTGCCCACGCTGACGGCGATGAGGGGCCGTCCACCAATGGGCCTAAGTGCCTCATCCGCCCGTGCCTGCTCTTCCGCGGTGAGGTGGAGATCCCAGTTCGCAGCATCGTCAAGGTTCCCTTCTCCAAGCGCAGCAAGATTGCGAGCCAGGCGTGCTGCCTCGGGCTCCAGCGTTTGTGTCGTCTCATCCCAGCAATGGGTCTGCATCGTTTCCGTCACAGGTACACCGATCCTGCGGCTGATTCCGCAGAACCTGAAGAACTGGTCATCCCTCTGCGCAGAAGCTGTTCCGCGTGCGGATCCCAGGTATACGAGGACCTCCGGGCGCCAGCTTGCAATCGTCCACCACAGGCGGGCCAGTTCCGGAACGCTTCGCGTCCCCACCGGATATCGAAGGTAACTGTGAACAAGACCGGTATGCTCCAGGATGGCGGCCGAGGGCGGGGCTTTGGAGGCCACGGGAAGATTCGTCAACATGCGCCGCTCCGCGTGCGGAAACGCGCGGGCTACCAGGTGCAGGGCAGGCAAAGCCACTACTGTGTCACCCAGGCTTCCTAACCGATAGATAAGCACACGTCGCGTAGAACTCTGTTTTTCGACTGCCAGGGAGGAGGTCATATCCTCTTCCTAGTCTGCGGGTTCCCACCGTTCCCTGCAACCGCTTGAGGCCGGCAAGCTGGTAAAGTCTTCGTTGGAGCCCCCGGAAGTGCTGATACTCAACGCCTCGACTATCACTGAAATGCAGGATCGAACGACGGAAGATTGGCACCAGAGCGCGCCGGTAGAACCGATCCGGCCTGGCGACCTCGACTCTGTAATTACCGCACAACACCGGTCTAACTTCGACCTCTGGCACGAAGAGGACAAAGCACGGGCCCCCCAGGCCTCGGATAGCGATATTGCTACGGTGAAACGCACCATCGATCGGCTCAATCAACGACGCAACGATCTGGTGGAAAGAATCGATCAGATGATCCTTGCCGGCTTTGAAGAAGCCATGAAGACCTATCCCGATGCGCCAATGCACTCCGAGACACCCGGTATGATGATCGACCGGCTTTCCATCCTCGCGCTTAAGATCTTTCATACCCGGGAGGAAGTCCATCGTGAAGGTGTAACCCAAGCCCATCAACAGCGAAACCGCGAGCGCCTGAAGATCCTCGAGGAACAAAGAAGTGACCTTGCGTTCGCTCTCGATGCATTTCTCAAAGATGCGGCGCAGGGTCGGCGACGATTCAAACTCTACCGACAGATGAAGATGTACAACGATCCCGAGCTCAATCCTGCGGTCTATAAACAGAAGACATAGCGCTCAATGTCGCATCCGGAGACCTCTGCACGAAAGGCTTACCCATCCGGGGAGTTGACCTCAGCGCCGGGGCTGCGTATAAATCCGGAACGGAACAAAAAGATTTTAGGTTAGCCGCTACAACGGCAGACTGAGGAATGCACCTCGCAGGCGAAACGAAAACCATGGCACAAACAGCAAAGACCGCAACTGCTACCAAACGTTCCCCCCGCATTCTTGCCGGTGCGATTACACCGGCAGACGATCCAGCACAAGCCCAGGTTCTGGCAGACTACGAAGTGGCCATCAGGCTGATGCAGGAAGGCAAGTTCGAGAAGGCGCGCGCGGCGTTTGAGAAGCTGCTCGCAGCAGGAGCAGGAAATCTTGCTGACCGCATCCGGATGTATATCACCGCATCGAACGCACAGCTCTCCCGGCAGAAGGCCACCTTCACCAGTCACGAGGAGCACTATGACTATGCCGTGTCACTGCTGAATGATGGCCATTATGAAGATGCCAGAGAGCAGTTTCAGGAGATCCTGAAGCACAAAGCTGACGCGGATTACGCATTCTATGGATTGGCGGTACTCGCCTCGATGACGGGGGATGCACACACATGTCTCGAACATCTGACAGAAGCGATCCGTCGCAACCCGCGCAATCGCATCCAGGCGCGTGCGGACTCTGACTTTCAAGATATGGCGGACGATCCTCGATTCACCGAGTTGCTCTACCCGGAAGCCTAGCCGCTGCTCTCGACCCGCGACTACTGGCAGCCTCAGGATTGCTGCGTCCGTTACCATACATGTGTAGAAGCGCGCAGACGAAGAGGTAATGTGAGTTCGCTCAGCACAATCGGACAGTTGGAACGACCGCTCCGCGTCGTCGCTATCGGTGGCGGTACAGGCCTCTCGACCCTGCTGCGCGGCCTTAAGAGGTACGTTCCTGTCCAGGACAGGCGCAGGCGCCCGCGTACCGATGCACCTAACGAGCAACGGGCACAATCCTCTGATCTCATCAGCGAATTAGCCGCGGTCGTGACAGTTACCGACGACGGGGGATCTTCGGGTCGTCTCAGAGAAGACCTGAAGATCCTTCCGCCTGGAGATATTCGGAACTGCATGGTCGCCCTGTCTGAGGACGAGTACATGCTCTCCAAGCTCTTCAAATACCGGTTCGATCAGGGAGAGCTGCAGGGACATAGTTTCGGAAATCTCTTCCTGGCTGCCCTCTGCCACATCACCGGAGACTTCGCCAAGGCCGTGCAGACCTCGTCTCACATTCTTGCCATTCGGGGTCGTATCTTTCCCGCGACGATGGAAAATGTCACCCTGGCTGCGGAGATGCAGAACGGCACAATCGTACGGGGCGAGACCAATATCACCCACAGCGAGGACACAATCCTTGAATTAAGGCTCGAACCGCCAGAGGTCGATCCCCTGCCGGAGACCCTCGAGGCAATTGCGAACGCAGACCTGATTACCCTTGGACCGGGTTCGCTCTATACCTCGCTTATCACCAATCTGCTCGTGCGCGGTATACCCGAGGCAATCGCCGAATCACGTGCCACCCGGGTCTTCGTCTGCAACCTGATGACGCAGGCGAACGAATCCCTCGGACTGACTGCCTCGCAGCACATCGAGAAGATTTTGAAGCATGCTGGTGGAGTAAGTAAGGACCTCTTCGATTACGCGCTGATCAACACCGCTCCCATCTCGCCTTCCACACTTGCGCAGTATGCGCGGGAGGGGCAGGAGCCGATCATCAACGACCTCGAGCGGGTTCGGCAGCTCGGAGTTGAACCGATTACGGGCAAATTCCTTCATGAAGGCGAAGTTCTGCGTCATGACTATGATCTGGTAGCCAAAACTCTTCTTGAACTGTGTCTGGCCCGGGTGCGGTCTGCTCAACCTGCCTGACCCACCCTCCCATCCGATCGCTATGACAAGAGTGAAAGTTCCAACACTTACGGGCAAACGCGTTCGACTGGAACCCCTCTTTCAGAGCCACTTCTCTGGACTTGAAACAGTAGCCTTCGATCCCGCAATCTGGCGTTATATGCTCGTCCGGATTGCAGATCGGGAAGAACTGCAGACCTGGATCGATTCCGCACTGGCTACCCCAAGCGAGAAGCAGATCACATGGGTAACGTTTGCCACCCGTGGTGCTGAGAACCGCCTTGTAGGTTCGACACGACTGATCGATATCGACATGCGTCATAGGACTGCTGAGATCGGGCACACATGGATTGCGCCCGCGCTCCACGGTACCGGCATCAATGCCGAGGCAAAACTGCTGCAACTCACCTATGCGTTCGAAGATCTGGAGATGAACCGGATCGCCTTCAAAACTCACCATGAAAACCTCCAGTCGCAGGCTGCGATCCGGAAGCTGGGTGCCGGATACGAGGGCACCTTCCGCAACCACTACGTGATGCCCGACGGATCGCTCCGCCATAGCGTCTGGTTCTCAATCACACGGGAGGAGTGGCCGCAGGTTCGATCGCGACTAATGGCGCGGCTTCGGGAAGATCAACCGTTCGCTTGAGCTGACCGCAGGCGGCATAGATGTCGCGGCCGCGGGGACGTCGGATATAGGCAGGCATACCCGCATCGATCAGCATCTTCTGAAAGATCGCCACGTCCTCTGGCTTAGGCTGCGTGTACGCGATGCCCGGCCCCGGATTCCAGACGATCAGGTTCACCTTCGCCCTCAGTCCCTTCAGCAGATCCAGCACCTCGCGAGCATGCTCCGGCTGATCATTGACGCCACCAAGCAGAACATACTCGAATGTCACCCACTCGCGCTTTCCGAGCGGCAGTGTCTTGACTGCCTCTAGAAGCTGCGCGATGTTCCACTTGCGGGTAATCGGCATCACCTCTTCCCTGATCCGGTCGTTAGAGGCATTCAGACTGAGGGCGAGCTTGGGTCTGAGTGGTTCGTGCGCAAATCTGCGTATTGCAGGCTCAATTCCGCTGGTCGATACCGTCATGCGGGACTCAGGAATCCCGATCTGTTTCACCAGGAGTTCCACGCTGCGGATGAAGGAGTCATAGTTCAGAAAGGGTTCGCCCATCCCCATGAAGACCAGGTTGATCCGATCCTTGCCAATCTTGATCTTGTGCCGATTAAGGACCGCCGCCACCTGGCCTGCAATCTCCCCGGCCGTCAGGTTACGCTTGATACCCAGTTTGGCTGTGAGGCAGAACTGGCAGTTAACCGCGCAGCCCACCTGGCTGGAGATGCAAATGGTCGCCCGTCGGTAACCCTTCAGTTCAAGAGCTCCCACATTTCGCAGATCTGGCTTGCTGCGTCCTGATCCTGGCGCGTCGGCGAACTCGGAGACATTCCCCTCCAAGCCGTCGACAGCTTCTTCTTCAAGCGAGGCATCGCTGCCATCTCCACGCTCGCCGCCGTCCCCATCCGGCATCCAGACCGTCTCGACCGTCTCCCCGTCCGCGAGGCGCATCAGGTAGCGCTCGGTTCCGTCCACTGAGCGGGCTGCCTGCACGATCTCCGGAAGACCGACCCTGTACCCCGCTTCGATAAGCTGCTCACGAAGGGAAGAAGGAAAAACGGTCACCTCTTCGATAGAAGTAACTCTCTGATTGTAAATGGCTTGACATAGCTGATTCGCCCTGTAAGGCTTCTGGCCAAGCTCTTCCAGTAGCGTCTTCAGCTCTGCCGGGGTCAAGCCGAAAATCTGCCGTTGAGCCTCAGGGTTCATACCATTTATTTTGTTCAACATAGCATGCAAAACTTCGCCTATTTCCTTGTCTTTCTATAGTTTACGCCTATTCCCATGGCTGTGAAACAATAGATCTATGGCAGCAACGACTCTGATTGAAGATATTCGCCTTACCCCTCGTGTCTCCCGCAGCATCCGCAAGACAGTTCTCTCAAATGGCCTTACTGTGCTGACGGAAAGCATGCCCCACCTGCGCAGCATCTCAATGGGCGCCTGGATCGCGTCCGGCTCCCGTGATGAAGCTTCTGAGCTGAACGGTCTCCATCATTTCGTGGAGCACATGGTCTTCAAGGGAACCACTTCGCGTTCTGCCCGGCAGATCGCGCGCGAGGTCGACACCATTGGCGGAAATCTCGATGCCTTCACGGGAAAAGAGACTGTCTGCTTCAACATCAAGGTCCTGGATGAGCATGCATCGCTGGCGCTCGATGTTCTTTCGGACCTGGTTCTCCATCCCACGTTTACTCCTGAAGATCTGGATCGGGAGAAGGGTGTCATCCTCGAAGAGATCAAGATCGACGAAGACAACCCGGACTACCTGGTCAATGAGATGTTCACCCAGAACTTCTGGAAAGGGGACCCGCTCGGCCGGCCTATTCTCGGGACCAAGAAGACGGTCTCCAGCTTCAACCAGGCGATGCTGTTCGACTTCTATCGCGATCGCTTCACGCCGCGCAATATTGTCTTCTCGGCTGCTGGGAATCTGGATCACGAGACCTTCGTCGCCGAGGTAGAAAGGCGATTTGAGGAGCTGGCGCCCAGCCACAACCATGTCTTCCCGAGGCGCGATACCCCCGTATCGACCCCGCACATTACGCTCAAGCGCAAAAAAGCTCTCGAGCAGGTTCAGCTTTGTCTCGGGGTTCCGGCTCCTGCCGTCAACCATCCCGAGCGCTACGCGATCTATCTGCTGAACAGCATCCTCGGTGGAGGAATGAGCTCACGCCTTTTCCAGACCATCCGGGAAGATCAGGGCCTCGCCTATTCCATCTTCTCGGAGATGTCCCCGTTCCGCGATACCGGTTCTCTCTGCATCTATGCAGGAGTGGCGGTGGATAAGACCCGGCAGACGATTGAGCTCACGATGCGCGAGCTGCGTCGTCTCAAGCAGGAGACGGTCAGCTTGTCCGAGCTTGGGCGCGCCAAGGATCAGCTGAAGAGCAACATGGTCATGGGCCTTGAGAGCGGCTCCAGCCGCATGGCGAATCTAGCCCGGCAGCAAATGTATTTTGGCTGCTTCTTCGGAGTAGAAGAGATTACCTCCGAGATCGAAGCCGTCACGCCGGATGACATTCAGCGGCTGGCTCAAGACCTCTTCCGGCCCGAAGCCATGGCCATGGCGCTGCTTGGAAATCTGGGCGAGATGAAGGTCGAGCGCGACGACCTCGTTTGCTGATAAAGTTTTGAATTGTTGCAGTTACAAAGGATAGGAACACGATGAAGATTGGGCACCCGAAGAACGCGGCACGGCAAATGGAAGAGGGCTTTACCCTGATCGAGCTTCTGATCGTCATGTCGGTCATGCTCATCCTTATGACCCTTGCTGTACCCCAGATGCTCAAGTTGACGAAGCAGGCCCATGAAACCTCGGCGATGCAGTCGGTACGTACCATCGTGCAGGCCGAACTGCAGTACAACTCCATGTACCCGGCCAATGGGTTTTCCTGTTCCCTGGCTCAGTTGGGCGGTGACCCCAAAGCCGGTGCGCCTTCAGCCCAGGCAGCCCAGCTCATCGATGTAGGTCTGGCAACAGGCAACAAAGCGGGATATACCTTTGCAATCACTAACTGCAACAAGGTGACGGTCAACAATCAGGATATGTACACCTCCTATGAGGTGACAGCTGTTCCGAACTCAGTGGGCAAGTCAGGGGATCGCGGTTTCTGCTCCGACGAGAACAATCGCATCACCTTCGATCCTGCCGGGGGCACCAACTGCACCCAGCCTATTCAGTAATGCTTCGTCGCATCCTGCTTCTGCTCCTCCTCCTCCCGCCCAGCCTGGCGCGGGCTCAGAATGCAGACGCCCTGCTCAAGCGTGTGGACGAGCACTACAACCGGCTCACATCGCTCCGGGCACGTTACACCGAACACTATGCCGGGATGGGCATTGATCGTACGGAGTCAGGCACCCTGCTGCTGAAGAAGCCCGGCCGCATGCGCTGGAGTTACGACCAACCAGAGGGGAAACTCTTCGTTCTCGACGGCAAATTCGCCTGGTTCTACACTCCGGGAGACGATCAGGCTCAGCGTCTCCCAGCCAAGCAGCTGGACGATCTGCGCAGCCCTTTGCGCTTTCTGCTGGGGCACACGCAACTGAAGAAAGAGCTGGTCAATGTGAGCGTTACCGAGGATAGTCACGGGATCCATATCGGCGGTGTCCCGGTCGGTATGGAACAACGCATCCGCCGCCTGACCCTCGATGTCTCCTCCTCTGGAGAGATACGCCACATGAAGCTTGAGGAGATTGACGGCGCACTCACCGAATTCGACTTCACACAAGTTCAGGAAAACGTCCCCACCCAGGAAGCCGATTTCGTCTTTTCGCCTCCTGAAGGGGTGACAATCGTGAACGCGCTTCCCCCCGTCTAGACTTACCTCCAAATTGCGAGCGTTAACCTGTCTTTCATACGAAAACGGGACGATTGATCTGTACGCCGCTTTCCTGCTCTGAAAGAGTAGACTTTAAGAAACACCGAATACAAACCGCGCGTGACCGCTGACCGCGCAGAATAAGAATGCTGATGCCTACGATTACAACGAGTATCTTTTCTACCGAAGAATTCTTCTCCGCCGTCCACTCCCTCGTGCCTGAAATTGCGGTCTTTGATTGCGACGGAACCCTTTGGTCCGGCGATGCTGGATCCACTTTCATGATGTGGTCCATCGAAACCGGCTTGGTGTCGCGAGAGGCAGCTGACCTGATTGATGCTCGCTACCGCGCATACCATCGGAATGAGGTCTCTGAGATCGCGATCTGCGGGGAGATGGTGCAGCTCTATCAGGGGCTTCGCGAAGACGAGCTACGACGTGCGGCTCGGGAGTTCTTTGCCACACGCATCGAGAAAAACATCTTCCCTGAGATGCTCAAACTCGTGAAGGAACTTCGCTCCCGAGGCGCCGACATCTGGGCCGTAAGCTCGACCAACGATTGGGTCATCGAAGAAGGAGTCAAGCACTTCGGCATACCACCGGAACGCGTCCTTTGTGCTCGCGCCGAAGTCAGGGGCGGCATTATCACCGATACTTTGCTGGACGTTCCTACCGATGAAGGGAAGGTAGTCTCCCTGAACCGGGTTGGTATCACCCACCCGGATGCGGTCTTCGGCAACTCCATCCACGACGCCGCCATGCTCGGAATCTCGCGCCGCGCATTTCCTGTGAATCCCACGACGGGCCTTCTTGAGATCAGCAGCCAGGCTGGATGGCCTGTTTACTATCCCGCGTCCGTAACTCCTAACCCCTCATAATTCAAAAGCATTCAGAGGCGGGTTGGCGTCTAATAGTTTTAGACAAGTGAAAGAGCCAATTCGCAAACTAAGGGACTCGCAGAACCCGGACGCTGCTCCAAAGCCAGTCAGGCTTGTGGTGGCCGCGCTGATTCTGCGTGACACCGAATCCGGATTGGAAGTTCTCGTCTGCCAACGAAAACCCGATCAGCCGATGAGTCTCAAGTGGGAGTTCCCTGGCGGCAAGATCGAGATGGGCGAGACTGCTGAGGACGCACTCGCCCGCGAACTGAACGAAGAACTTGGCATCACCGCCACGATCGGTCGGCGTATCGCTCGGGTCCGCCATAAGTACAGGAACGGCGGAACCATTGACCTGCAGTTCTTTGTAGTCCGCGAATTCACTGGCGCAATCGAGAATCGTATCTTCAACGACATGCAGTGGTCGCCGCTTGCTCATCTGCCGAACTTCGATTTTCTCGCAGCCGACCTCGGCCTAATTCGGGATCTCTCCGAGGGCAAGCTTATCTAGCTGCCTCTTCGATGTCTGCTCAGCTTCCGCCATGCAGACCATTCCACATCAACACCAGCGACAAACCGATCACGATGATCGTGGTCATCCACGCCACAAGGTTGAACCAGCGAGAGTTTGTGTACTTGCCCATAAGCTCGCGCCGGTTGACCAGGCGCAGCATGAAGATCAGCACCACCGGCAACAGGACTCCATTGAGCACCTGCGATCCGATGATGACATTGATCAGAGGGAAGTTCGGGATCAGAACCACGGCGGCGCCGAGAACCAGCAACAGGGTGTAAAACCAGTAGAAGAATCTGGCGTCCTTGAAGCTCTTATCAAGCCCGCTCTCGAAGCCAAGGCCCTCGCAAACCGTGTAAGCCGTAGATAACGGGAGAATGCACGCCGCAAACAGCGAAGCGTTGAACAGCCCGGCAGCGAACAGAATGAATGCATATTGGCCGGCCAGCGGCTTCATGGCGTCGGCTGCATCCGAGGCCTCGGCGATGTTGCGCATACCATGCGTATAGAGAGTCGCCGCACACGCCACAATAATGAACCAGGCGACCACATCCGTGAAGATCGATCCGATGATCACATCCAGGCGGGAGTGCTTATACTGCCGAACATCGATTCCCTTCTCCACGATGGAAGATTGCAGATAGAACTGCATCCACGGTGTGATGGTGGTGCCGATGATGCCGATGGTCATGTAAACGTAGTTGCGGTCCTTCCAAACACTGCGACCGGGTACTTTTACCGTCTGCACCAGAGCCTCATGCCAGTTGGGGCTGCTGAGCACGCCCGCAAAGATGTAGGCGATATAGACCGTACTTGCGATGAGAAAGACCTTCTCTACGCTTTTGTAATCCCCTTTCACGATCAGGGCCCAGACGATAAAGGCACAGATAGGCACACTGATGTACTTGCTCACATGAAACAGCTGCATACTTCCGGCAATGCCGGAAAACTCAGCCATAACATTGCCGAAGTTCACAATAACCAGCAAGATCATGACGAAGAAGGTGATGCGCAATCCGAACTCTTCGCGGATGAGGTCGCTGAGTCCCTTACCGGTGACCACACCCATGCGGGCACACATCTCCTGCACCACAATCAGCGCAAGGGTGATGGGAATGATGGTCCACAGCAGCTTGTAGCCATATTGCGCACCCGCCTGGGAGTAGGTGAGTATCCCGCCGGAGTCGTTATCCACATTGGCTGTAATGAAGCCCGGGCCGAGAACGGCAAACACCAACAGCAACCGGTTTCTCCATCTGCGCCACAGTGTCATGAAAGCCCCTTACTACTCGAAGAGAGGACACGGTTTCGAATAGCCTGGAAGAACGGCCAGCCGTGAAGTTGTGCATTGATTTGAGGGCGTACCCGCTGGTTATAGAGTAACCCGACAGTCGATGGAGTGCTCCCGGCCCAGCACCAATTATTCGATCCCCAGCTCTTTCCAGATAGCGTCGACTCTGGATTTCACCGCCGTATCCATCGTCAGCATCTGCGGCCATGGACGATCGAAACCCTCTGCCTTCCACTTCCGCGTCGCATCGATGCCCATCTTGCTTCCATAGTTCGGAAGACGGCTGGCATGGTCCAGCGAATCGACCGGTCCCAGAGTGAATTGAATGTCTCGCTCCGGATCGATGTTGTTGGTCGTCCGCAACACGACCTCGCCGAGATCCTGGACGTCACAGTCCTCATCGACCACGATGATGCACTTTGTGAACATCGCCTGGCCCATCGACCATATGCCATTCATCACTTTTCGCGCCTGTCCGGCGTAGGACTTCCGGATCGACACGATCATCAGGTTATGGAACACGCCCTCAGCGGGCAGGTTTACATCCCGGATCTCAGGCATTATCAGCTGCATCAGTGGCAGAAAGATGCGCTCCACTGCCTTACCCATCCAGGCGTCTTCCATAGGCGGCTTACCGACGATGGTTGCCGCATAGACAGGATCGCGGCGGTGAGTAATACAGGTGATATGGAAGACCGGATAGTCGTCCTGCATCGTGTAAAAACCGGTGTGGTCGCCAAAGGGGCCCTCGGTCCTCAACTCGCCCAGCTCGACATATCCCTCAAGTACATACTCCGCATTCGCTGGAACATCCAGATCAACGGTCTCGGCCTTCACCAGCTCTACAGGCTTCTGGCGAAGAAATCCGGCAATCACGTACTCTTCCACGTCAGGAGGAACAGGCACAATCGCACTGAAAGTCGTCGCCGGATCGGTCCCAATCGCAACAGCGACATCCATGCGCTCATTGCGGATCTTACCCAGAGTCACGTGAGGAATGGTCTCCAGCGACTCTGCCGTCGTCGTTCCTCCGGCAGTCAGCGCCATAAGATCTACGGCGGACGATGCATCCGCCGATGTGCCGCGCAGACGCTCACGCATATGCTCCGCAGCTACCTTCTGCCGTTGCCAGTGCATGCCGGTCGTGCGACTGTCGAAGACCTGCATGCGGTACATCCCGACATTGCGTTTGCCCGTCTTCGGGTCGCGTGTAATCACGCAGGGCAACGTGATGAACTTGCCGCCGTCATGGGGCCACGTTTTAAGCACAGGAATTCGGCTAAGATCTACTTCCTCTCCGCGCAGAATCACCTGTTTGCATGGCGCGTCTTTCGGGCTCACCTGTTTTGGGAAGAAGGCGCCCACCTCAGCCAGCTTGGGAAGCATCTTTAACTTATCCATCAGGCTGATGGGAGTCTCCGGCTTCAGCAGAACCCGGATCCTGTCCGCGATGGCATCCAGAGATTCGGCCTCGAGAGCGAGCTTCATGCGACGCTCGCTGCCGAACTGATTCATCAGCACCCGGGCTCCGGGATGCCCCTTCACGTTTTCAAACAGCAGCGCCGGCCCACCAGCCTGCGGCGTGCCCTTTCCCATCTTGGCCGCACGATCCGCAATCTCAGCCATCTCCAGAACCGGATCGACAGAGACTGTAATGCGCTTCAATTCCCCTGCTTGGTGAAGCGCGTTAATCCAGGCGCGCAGATCTGTATAAGCCAATTTCTTCTCCTGCCGCATCGCAATGCGGTCCGTTACCTATGGTAAACGGCGGCATCTACCTCGCGGCGAGGACATTCCGCAGCCTGCTCGCTACAGCTTGACGAAGATCTTCTTCTGCCACAGAATCCAGTTCGGGATAAAGCAGACCAGCACAAAGGCGATGGCGAACGCCACCGAGGTATTGTCGGTCGAGCCATGACTCGCGAAGATATGCCAGTACACCCAGCCCCCTCCCGTAAGTGGCTTCCCTTGCGGGGTCGTGCCCGCCAGATGAATCAGAGAGAGCGTCTTCTCAACGATCGCAGCCATGACATAGGCCACAATGGCATTTGAGCCAAACACCAGCCAGGGCCAGGTGAGCCACTTGCCTGCCTTTGTCTCCTGGAATTTGTGAATATCGATCAGCCAGTAGCAGGCCGCGAGCCCCACGAGAGCGCAACCGGCGGCAAACAGCACATAGGAGCTCGTCCACAGCTTCTTGTTGATCGGAAACCAGAGGTTCCACAGCAGCCCCGACGAGATCCCAACCAACCCCGCAACGAACAATCCAGCCGCGCACTGGTTCTGCGTGATCGACGGAGATTTTCCTCCCGAGCGCCTCAGCCAGATAGCAGCCACAGCTCCCAGCAGGGTCGTTCCGATTGCGGGAATGGTGCTCAGCAATCCTTCAGGATCACGTGTCACCTCGTACAGCCTTCCGGTGTGCAGCGTGCTCTGGAAGAAGCCCATGATCCCGCGGTCCAGCCACGCGGCCAGGTTACGGTCGGGATCAAGCAGAGGAATGTCATGGGTCGGAACTCCGAAGCCCGGGACAGGGACAAAGCGCATGATGAGCCAGTAGCTGACCAGCAGAACAGCCGTAATGCTGAGGAGGTTCCGCGCCTTCTGGGTCTTCAAACAGATGAGACCTGCAATCAGATAACAGAGCGCAATGCGCGGCAGGACTCCATAGATACGTAGATGCGAGAACCGGAAGAACGGGACGAGGTTGATCAGCATGGCGACCGCAAAGATCGTCACCGCTCGACGTACCGTATGCAACGCAAGTTCCCTGCGGTCCGCTCCGCGCTGCAGTCGTGAGTGGGTCGAAAGAATGATCGAGATACCGACGATAAACAGGAAGGTCGGGAATACCAGGTCTGTCAGGGTCCATCCATTCCAGGCCGCATGTTCCAGCTGCGTATACACATGTCTGCCATCTCCCGCATCGTTCACCAGGATCATGAAGGCGATGGTGATGCCGCGCAGCACATCGACGGAGAGCACACGCGTAGAAGGCGCCACGAAGGTGCGCGTGGAGGCGGCGGCGGTCGGATCAGCGAGAGTGGTGGAGTGTTCAGCCATGGTGATTCATCATCTCTCACATCACACACTCTTGTGCAGTGTTTTCTGCGGGAACAATCTTCCTGCGGTCGGGGTCTAAGCCAATACGGACGCATCCCTCGCAAATGCGCCCCTGAACCTACAAGGTTTATGGAGGTAGCTATGTTCGAGGAAGGTATGGTCGAATCCCTTCTTGCACCCGTCTCCACCACCCGGCGCTGGACCATGGCGGGCTCAATCGTCGTTCAGGCGCTGATTGCGCTTGCTCTCGCCGCCTTGCCGCTGCTCCATCCGGAGAAGCTTATCTTTCACGCCGCAACGCCGCTCGTCTTCACCCCTCCACCGCCCCGTCCTCCTGTCCAGCGCAACGCTCCTGTAGGACCTGCTCCGGTGACCTCGTATTCTGCTCCTGCGCCAATCCAGGTACTGATTCCAGGCAGCTGGCGAAGGTCCGGAGTGAGTGCTGACCTGGCTCCAGCCTTGATGCCCATGGGCACTGCGGTCGACGGCTCGCTCCCTGCGGCTATAACCAGTGGACCAGCTAGCAATCCCGCAGTCAGCATCGTTCGTTCCTCCGCGTCATCAAAGCCGGTCCGCATCTCCAGCGGGGTCTCCGCAGGAATGTTGCTCTCGCCGTTGCACCCTGTCTATCCGGCAATCGCCCGCGCGACCAGAACATCGGGGACGGTTGTCGTCGAGGCACTAATCTCAAAGTCCGGAACGGTCGAACGGCTGCATGTCGTAAGCGGGCCAGAACTGCTCAGAACAGCGGCCCTGGATGCCATTCGAACCGCCCGGTACAGACCGTTTCTCCTGAACGGCGACCCCACAGAGGTTCAGACCACCATAACGGTGAACTTCACCCTTGGCGGATAAGCTCGCTCAAGCCACTGAGAGAGGCTTCTTGGTGGAGGAGGCAGGCACAATCTCTGAGGTCAAAACACCGGTGGCCGGGGTATCCACGACGTAGTCAACCAGCGGATATCCCGCGGCCTTCCAACCGTCGAAGCCACCTCGCAGGGGGCGCACTCGATAGATCCCAAGCTTGTGAAGCTGTAACGCGAGCTTCGCACTCGTCTCCTCACTAGGGCAGGTGCAGTAGAGCACCACGTCCCGGTCACGAGGAATGATCTCGCTGTGCTGCCGAATCTCGTTAGGCCCAATACGGAGCGCACCGGGAAGAACTCTTGGATCCGGTAGATAATCCAGCGGGTGGCGTAGATCGACGATGAACGGAGGACTGTTTCCCTGCTGGGCCGCAAGATCGATCATCGCCTTCAACTCTTCCGGCTCCAGCCGCATCTCGCGAACCTGTTGCAGGAACTTCCTCTGCTTTAGGATGCGGTACGCCATCAGACCGATGACCATCAGAATGAAGATCGCGAAGGCGAAGTGGCCGAGCCAGTGGAAGAAAGGAGCGCTCTTCAGTGCGATGTCGCCGAAGAACCGTCCCGCGAGCAGGAAGGTCTCCGCCCAGAGAAGGGATCCCCCAAGATCCCAAAGCAGAAACTTTCCGTATGGCATTCCGATCTGACCCGCGATCGGAGGAGCCACGGTGCTCAACCCGGGGATGAACTTCGAAAGCAGAAGCGTTGAAGGTCCGCGACGCGAGAAGTATCCTTCCGTCTTACTGACGCAGGTGGTTGCCTCCAGCGAGAGACGGCAAAGCAACCGGAGCACGCTTCCGCCATACCTGCGCCCCAGCGAATACCACATTGAGTCGGAGATCAAACAAGCCGCCAGCACCGACAGCAGCGCATAGGAGTGATGGATCCGGTGCGTCGCGGTCAGGGTTCCGGCTGTCAGCAGGACAGGGACACTGGGCACAGGAACGCCGATCTGCTCCACGAGGACCCACAGGAACAGAATCAGATAGGCGTAATGTACGAAAAATGCGAGCGCGATCGGCATAACAGAAGATCCATCGAAACCTTGAACGTATGCGGATTGGATGATGGACTGTGTCTTAAAGATACACAGCCCGGCCACTCTGAGGGTGGACCGGGCTGAGATATTAGCTTGGTTCTGTTCTATTTTTCAAGGACCAGCGGCATCTCTACCAGATGTTCGGTCAGAAACCAGGACTGCAGTTCATTGGGCCGAAGTACATCGCTGACTACCAGGTCATTTGTTCCCTGATCCCCAGCCTTGTCGGCCGCCTCGGAGATGTCCAGGCAGCTCTGGATGATGTGCTTGTGCGCCTCGAGCAGTCGTGAAATCTGGACCGGAACGGCCTCTTTGCCACGCGGCGGACGGGCGATCTTTGTCATCTCCGCCGCATCTCCACCCATGGCGACTGTGACGCCGCCCAACAGCTGAACCCGCTCTGCGATCGTGTCCACGATCTCGACCTGCTCATTGAAGTGCTTATCAAACAACAGGTGCAGTTGGTAAAATGTAGGGCCCGACACCTGCCAGTGATGCTTCTTGTACATGTCACGGAGAGTGATCGAGTCGGCCAGAAGCTGATTCAGCTGAGCCACCATGTCGGCTCTGACATCGGCATCAAGGGCGTGAGGAAGATCCTCGACTACCGTGCCGAACTTCTGAATCTCGCGAGCTTGCGCATGCCAATGGGGAGTCGCCGCAGCACCAGCCGCCACACCCTTCTTAATTGCAACCGCCATTATCCACCTCTTTCAGATACATCTTTCTTGTATCAGATGCGGAGGTGGATATGGCGGTTTCTTACTTCGGCAGCTTTAGCTATTTGACTGAAACAATTGGGGTAACCGAGTAACCGGGTCGCAATTTGTGGTCGCTGTTTTCCTGATCCAGATTTGTAAAATCAATACGGACCGGAATACGCTGCACCACCTTGACATAGTTACCCGTCGCATTCTCGGGGGGGAACAGGGACAGCCTGGATCCGGTTGCGCCGCCGATCTGGCGAATCACTCCGTGGAACTTCTTCCCGCCCAGAGCATCCACCTTGAGCACAACCTTCTGCCCGTTGTGCATACGCTCAAGTTGGGTTTCCTTGAAGTTCGCCGTGACCCACAGATTATTGAGAGGGATGATCGTCAACAGATCCTGTCCGACGGAGAGGTTCGCTCCCACATTGACGTTCTTTTTGTTCACGATGCCCGTTACCGGAGCGAGGATCTTCGTGTAGCTCATGTTCAGCTTCGCCTGATCGACCTTGGCTTGCGCCTGTTTCACGTCTGCCGACGCAGCGTTTGCCTTCGCCTCCTGTGCCTTGATCTGGCTCGGACCGTTCTTCGTAGCTTCCATCGCTGTCGAACGAGCTTGCGCCAGCTTCTGCTGAGCCTGTCGTACGGCCTCCTGCTGTGCAATCAAGGTGGACTCTGCCTCGAGCACTCCGGCGCGATTGGCGGCAGCGGCGGCGACCGCAGCATCGTATTGCTGCTTCGAGATGACGTCTTTCTCTACTAGCGGCTTGTATCGCTCGACGTCAAGATCCGTCTTCGTCGAATTTGCCTTTGCCTGTTCGACGCGCGCGTTCGCGGCAGCAACCTGTTTGATCGCCTGGGCCACAGCGGCCTGCGCGCTCTGGACATCTGAGCTCGTGGTGCTGATGCTCGTGTTGGATGTGATGCTTGTAATCGGAACGTTTACGTTCGCCTGGATGGCGGCGGCCTCCGCGCTCGCCAGGTTAGCCTGCGCCTGTTCGAGCGCAACCTGGAAGTCCTTGGGATCGATCTCGGCCAGCAGATCGCCCGCCTTCACTTCCTGATTATCCTCGACGTAGACCTTCACCACCTGCCCTGCAATACGCGAGCTCACCTGGTAGAGATCGCCATCGACCTGGGCGTCGTCCGTATCCTCCGTAAACGTGGAGTGCCAGTAAAAGAGAGCGGCACCGATGACTAGAAGCGAAACCACAGCGATGATGATCAGCTTGCGGCGCGACTTCTTCTCTGGAGACTCATCTTCCAGCTCCGGCGCATTATCTTTATTCGCGTCGTACTTCTTCTCTGCTTGCTCTGGCAAGGTTACTTTCCTCCGAGATAATCTTTGTAATTTGTCTGCGCGGCACCCAATGCACGAGCCAGCGAAAGCTTGGCTATATTGTGCTGGTAGAGCGCGCTGATGTACTGATCGTTCGCCTGCTCCGTCTGGGACTGCGCCTGCGATACAGGTAAGTTGTCTGACACACCGGCCTTGAATCTCTGCTGCGCCTCATTGAGAGCTTCATTGGCCAGCTCGACGTTCGAGTGAGTCGCTTCGACCAGCTTCGCCGCGGCCTGAATATCCAGAATGGCATCGTGGACATCCTGGTTAACCTGCTGTGCCTGGTCGCCGAGCCGCGCTCGCGCCTGCTCATAATTCGCCGCAGCGACCTCATTCTGTCCACGCGTCTTGGCGATCTGCAGAATCGGAACCGTCAACTGCCCTGTAGCCGTGTAGCTGGAGTGGGAGTGTCCAGGCGTCTGTCCAAGGTCGCCAAAATCACCGACAAAACTCGCTACGGGGAGCTGGTAGTCCCAGGCAGATTTCTTCTGCGCTTCGGCTGCCTTGACCTGCTCACCAGAAGCAGCGAGGTCTTTGCGGGTCTTAAGAGCCTGTTCGACGGTCGCCTGCGGATCAACGTCATTGAAGGCTGCATACGGTACAAGGTCCGTCAGCCTGTATTCCTGATCAAGCGGAAGACCGATGACCCGGGCCAGCGCAAGCTTGTCTTTGGACAGCTCATTCTTGGCAGAGATCAATGTCTGCTGGCCGTTCTGGTAATCCACCTGCGCCCGCAGAACATCCAGCTTAGGGCTCGTTCCGGCCTCGTGCGCCGCTACCGCCTGATCGAGCGTCACTTTGGAGGTCGCCAGCTCTGCCGTTACCGCCTCGACGCGGGCAGCATCAGCTACACAGACCAGATATGCATTGCCAACCGTCAGCACGACCAGGTCGCGTGCATCCTGCGCGGTCAGCTTGGACGCAGCGAAGTTGTGCTTGGCCGCAAGGTAGTTCTGCAAAGCCGAGAGATTGAAGAGATTCTGCGTGAGATACGCACGGAAGTCGACGACCTGAAACGGTCCGACGATGGGATGCAGTCCAGGAAACTTGAGGCCGTAAGCAGCCAGATTGACCTGCTGAACGTTGATGCTCGCTGCGCCAGTGAGCGTGGGAAGAAGCGACTGAAGCTCTTCGAGACGCTGGCCGTTGGCGTTCTTCTGGGCGGCGCTCTGCAAGATGATTCCCAGATTGTTTCGCAGTCCCCGTTGGATGGCGTCATCCAGCGACAGGTCCATCAGGTTGCCGGTCGATGTGCCTTCGACGATGCTGCCTTTGAACGAGTCGGATGAGACCTGAGCGCCGTTCTGACCGGAGGCAGTGTAAAGCTGCTGCTGCGCTCCTGCCATGGCAGAGCTTTGGGGTCCGCTGCTGGGTCCCGTCTGCGTAGGTCGCGGCTGATTCCCCGATGGAGAAGCCTGCGTGTCCTGCGCTAACATCGGCTGCCCCAATAGGGTCAGACCCAGAACGACCACTGCTCCACGGAAAAGGCGAGCTACTTCTGTGTCGATCGCCCGGCCTGCGACGATCTTCCCGTTGCGTTGCACCATAGCTTCGATATTAACCGTATCCCCTGTTTTGTCAGCGGGTGTTCTCCTCTACAAGCGAAGGAGACCGAGCCCGCGGCTGGCATTCTTATACGAATTCTGATGCTTGCGTTTGTTTTCACGGCTCAAAAAGTTTCGCAGGGGGTTCAGTATCAAGAAGTTCGGTCCCAGGCCTTCCATGAAATAAACTTTTCCGGAGACAGATTTCATACTTGAGAACCAATGGAGGATCGATGGCAGAGATTGGAGTTGCAGTAATCGGTTTCGGGCTTGCCGGGCGTGTCTTTCACGCGCCGTTTGTCAGCGCAGTGCCTGGCCTGAGGCTCGAAGCCATTGTGCAGCGGCGTGGTGACGAGGCCGCGAAGGCCTATCCCGGGACGCGAATTCTGCGCTCGGTCGAAGAAGCCCTCTCAGACAGCGCCATCTCTCTCGTCGTGGTCGGCACTCCGAATGAGACGCACTACAGTCTCGCCCGGCAGGCGCTCCAGGCCGGAAAGCACGTTGTCATCGACAAGCCCTTCGCGGCCACAAGCGAGGAGGCAAGAGAGCTTATCGATCTTGCGGGCGAGAAGAAGCTGATCGTCGCACCGTTTCACAATCGGCGATGGGACGGCGACTTCCTGACCGTCCGCAAGATCCTGGATTCAGGCGAACTGGGGCGGATTGCGACCTTCGAATCTCATTTCGACCGCTTCCGTCCGCTTCCGCGAGAGGCGACGTGGAAGGAGGCCGCCAACGATGCCAACGGCATGCTCTTCGACCTGGGGCCGCACCTGGTGGACCAGGCTGTGGCGTTGTTCGGGCCGCCGGAGAGCATTACGGCCAGCGTGCGTCGCGACCGCGACACCACAGCCATCGAGGACGCCTTCGATATCACGCTCCACTATCCGAAGCTGCAGGCGATCTGCCGCGCCACCATGCTGGCCGCTGAGCCGGCTCCGCGCTTCCTGATCCACGGAACCCGGGGCAGCTTCCGCAAGTACGGGCTCGACCCGCAGGAGCCGGCGCTGGTCGGCGGAGCGAAGGTTCCGCCGGTGGGCGATTCCGTTGAGTGGCTGCGCGAGCCCGAGTCGGCCTGGGGAACGCTCGTCGTTGCGCCAGATCCGAACCAGCCGGGCGACCTGAACCGCACGACCGTCAGGACCGAGGCAGGTGACTATCGTGGCTACTACGCGAACGTTCGCGACGCGATCCTGGGGACGGGCACGCTGGCGGTTTCGTCAGAGGATGGGTATCGGGTGATCCGGCTGCTGGAGTTGGCACGTCAGAGCAGCGCGGAGGGGTGCACTCTCGAGGTGAGGTTCTGACCCACCCCCTCCCCCACCTAAATCGTGCAAAATCTTCCATCCATGTGACTTAGGTCCGGACCTCCGATGCGAGATGCGGATTGCGGCGATCCGCTCCGCATCCTTTCCCCTCGAGGGCTGGCGGACGGCTGGAAGCAGTCCGCCAGCCCGTCCGATTTGGTCTGTATTAAGGATAGCGGAGGGCAAGGAACTGAACGGCAGAGGCTATGTCTCTGAAAAGGAAGCAGCTTGTGCGTGAAGGGTGCTTGACAAGGTGCGGCTCCGCAGCCTGTAGCGGCACACCCCACAAGGGGTCAAAGTGCTTGATAGAGTAGAACCTATGAGGGTTGCGATGAAGGTGACGGAAGACCTGCCGGGAGGTTTCCTGTGGGGCTCGGCGAAGGCTGGTATCAAGGCGAGCGGAAATGCGGATCTGGCTGCCTGCCTGTGCGAGGGCCTGGCCCAAGGGGCGGCGATGTTTACCTCCAACCAGGTTGTAGCTGCGCCGGTAATCGTTGGCCGGCGTCACCTGATGGCGACCGGGGGACGTATCGGCATGGTGCTGGTGAATGCCGGCAATGCCAACTGCGCTACCGGACAGGCAGGTATCGAAGCCTGCGAGAAGACATGCATCGCGGCAGCGGAGAGCTTCGGCTGCATCTTCGACGAGATCTTTCCCTCTTCCACCGGCATCATCGGCGTCCCCTTCCCTGCGGATAAGGTGGTTGCGACGCTTCCGGAGTTGAAGGCATCGCTTGGCAACACGACCGGCCACGCGGAAGGCTTCGCCAGAGCGATCATGACCACCGACACACGGATGAAGGTCGCACAGGCGAGCTTCGCGGCAGGCGGAACAGAGGTCCGGATCTTCGGAGCGGCCAAGGGCGCGGGCATGATTCATCCTCGGTTGGGAGCTCCCGTGGCTCCGCATGCCACGATGCTGGTCTACCTGTTTACCGACATCGAGGCCGACAGCGCTCAGCTGCGGGAGCTGCTTCCGTCTGCGGTGGATAGGAGCTTCAACTCGATCTCGATCGATGGAGATACCTCGACCAACGACACCGTGCTTCTGCTCGCCAGCGGGGCCAGCGGTGTGCGGCTTGACGAACGCACGGAAGAGAATTTCGCCGCTGCCCTGGCTTCGGTGTGCAAGACGCTCGCTTACGGCATCGTGGATGACGGAGAGGGCGTTACGCATGTCGTTACCCTGCACATCACCGGCGCGCGGAGCGAGTACGAGGCGAGGCAGATTGCGAAGTCCATCGCTCACTCACCGCTTTGCAAGACAGCGTGGTCGAGCGCGGACCCGAACTGGGGACGGCTGATGGCGGCGGCTGGCTACTCCGGAGTGGAGTTCGATCCGGCCCAGGTCACGGTGAAGATCGGCGAGGAGCCGGTCTATGAAGGCGGGATGCGGTCTGCTGCCTTCGACGAGGCCCGCGCGCACGCGGTGATGCAGCGAAGGGACTACGTGATCTCAATCGATATGGGGCAGGGACAGGCGGAGTGCATGTTTGTAACCTGCGACCTGACCGAAGAGTACGTGCGAATCAACGCGGACTACTCGACGTAAGCACCTCCCCGGCTGATTACGATGTGGGACAGGCGAGGCACATCCTTACCCCGGCGATGGGACCGAATCGGATTCAGGTCAACGCAGGCAGAGCATCCTGCACCATCTCAAGCGTGTGTTCGGCGGAGACGAACTCGCTGAAGAGATAGCCCTGCCCCTGTTCACAACCGGTGCGGAGGAGAGATTCTTCCTGCTCTTCGTTTTGAATGCCCTCGGCGGCGATCTTGAGGCCAAGCCCCTGCGCCAGACCGACCAGCGCATGGACGATCTCGCTGCTTCCTTTTTCGACCATCATTTCGCGAATAAAGCTGCTGTCGATCTTGATCTTGTCCAGCTTGAAGTTTCGCAGGTGGTAGAGACTGGAATAGCCGGTGCCGAAGTTGTCGAGAGCTATCTGGACGCCAGCTTCTTTGAGGGCCCCCAGCGTTGCCTGCGCTGCCTCGATATCCCGAACCAGCGAGCTCTCCGTAATCTCAATCTCCAGCCGCTCGGGCCGCAGTCCGGTCTGCTCAAGGATGTTGAGGATGCGCTGCTTCAGATTCCGGTCCTTGATCTGGCTTGAGAGCACGTTGATGGAAAGCCCGACGTTGGAAGGCCAACGAGCAGCCGCGGTGCATGCCTGCAAGAGGATTTGGTCTGCCAGCTCGTGGATGAGACCGCTCTCCTCGGCGATAGGAAGGAAACGGTCGGGAGAGATTTCACCAAGAGACGGATGATGCCATACCGGCGAGGCCTCAAAACCGATGACTCTCCGGGTTTTGAGATCGACGGAGGGCCGGAAGTGCGCAAGGATGGTGTGGTTCCTCACTGCGGAACGAAGCTCCTGCTCGAGCCACTGACGCTCCTGAACGCGCTTATCCATCTCTTCTTCAAAGAAACGCACGGCGGAGCGGCGTTCTTCCTTGGCGCGATAGAGCGCGAGATCGGCCTTCCTGAGGAGCTGATCGGTGCCAACCGCATCATCGGGAAAGAGGGCGATTCCGATGCCAGATCCGACATGATGGACGGTCGGGCCCACCTGAATGGGAGGCGCAAGCGCCTCGATGACCCGCAGAGCGACACTGGTAGCAGCCTCGGCGCTGGTGAGGTGCTGGGCCAGGATGGCAAATTCGTCGCCGCCTATCCGAGCAACCAGGTCGCCATCCCTCATCGCGCTGAGCAGGCGCTGCGCCGTGATAACGAGCACTTCGTCACCCCGGCCATGACCGTGGGTGTCGTTGATCTGCTTGAATCCGTTGAGGTCGAGCAGGAAGACGGCGTGCACGGCACCTTCCCGCGGAGGAGAGGAGACCGCGGCTCGAAGAGCCTGGTCGAACTGACGCCGATTGGGAAGCCCGGTAAGGGCATCCTGAAATGCGAGCTCCCGGACGTGCTGCTCTGCAGCGACGCGCCGCTTCATCTCCTGCTTCTGCGCAAGGTAGTGCCTGATCGAAAAGACGAGCAGACCCAACGAGACGATCGCCCCCAGGAGAAGGGCTTCATCGAGCTCGATAGTTTTCTCATGCGGGGTTGCGTGACCCGCCATGGTGAAGAGGTCGTACTCGAAGGTCAGGTACAGTCCGACGACGATGATGAGAGCAACAATCGAAAGCTCTCCGAGGCTTTTACGGTGACGGATGATTAAGTTCCTCGCCTGCTTGAAATCCACGTTTGCTCTCCGGCGGTATCAGTCTCGCTGCCCTGTTTCCCTTCCCCATAGATATCTCCGGCGAAGGGACGTACACACGCGCGACTGGGCCGAGGCGGAATTTGCAAACAGTAGATAGCCTGCTTCCTATCTTCCGGTCCGACCCGGGCGACCGTCGATACAACTTTTGTGAACCGATGCGGCCCCGACTAAAGACAGAAAACACAGTTCTATCGCTATGAACCGGGCGCGGCCACATCAGGAATGTATTTGGATCAGGAGTGCAGGACGGGTGCCGGAACGTGAACGAAGAAGCATTCGACCCGATTGCGGCCGAGCCGTTTGGCCTGATAGAGAGCGGCATCGGCGGCCTCGACGAGCGCAGAGGATGTTCCTCCCGTGAAAGCCACATGGACGGCGATGCCGATGCTTACGGAGACGAAGAGCCCGATGGGGGTCTCGTTCCTGATCGCCAGCGAAAGAATCGCCTCACGCATCTTCTCGGCGACGAGTCGCGCGCCCTCTATCCCGGTAGCCGGCAGAATGACAGCGAACTCTTCTCCACCGTAGCGCGCGACGAGGTCGCCACTGCGGCCGAGGTTGCGACGCAGCGCATCGGCGATCTCCACCAGGCAGGAGTCGCCGTACTGGTGGCCATGGCTGTCGTTCATCATCTTGAAGTGATCGACATCGATCAGCAGAAGCGCGAGGGGCGCACGGGATCGGACGGCACGTTTCCATTCGGCATCAAGCGCCTGGTCGAAGCAGCGGCGATTGGGTATGTTCGTCAGACCGTCCAGAAGGGAGATCTCCTCCAGCCGGTCGCGCGCGATCTGGAGAGCCTGCTGGGATTGTAGGTAACGGTTCTGGAGCGTCGTCATCCGAATGCCGTAGACGACCAGGGCGACGAGGATCGCGGCGATTCCCATGCTGAAATGGGTAGGCACGATGACAGCGCCGAGGATGACCAGAGCGACGGTGTAGACGATGGAGCTGGCGTTTTCAAGAAAGAGCGTCAGAGGCCCCTTCTCTGCTGCCGAGCGGGCCTTTGTTCTTTGGACGGAGGGTGTTGTCACGGCCACGGCGAGAAACAGGAAAGGAAGAGAGGCGAGAACGTAGAAAGCAGCGGATGGAAGGTTCCCGCTGACGACGCTCTCGTGGTTGTAGAGACCCACGCAGACGGCATAGAGCCAAAGGAATGCACACAGGATTCTGAAGAAATCTCTTCCTTCTTCCCACCGGGGATTTGCCGCCACACGCAGCGTTGCGGCACACGCGAGAAGGACGTTCTCAACGTTGTAGGCGAGCGCCAGTCGCGATTCGGAGATGGGATGAATGTCCCGGGTGGCGAAGGGGACGACAGCGAAGAGGGTGATGTATGTCAGGTAGGCCGTGAGGAGCACCTGGATGCCATCGAGCAAGAAGAAGAGCGGAATCTTTTGCTGTTCCGTCGAGGAGCAGATGGACAGGAGGATGGGCACTCCATAGAGGAAGAAGACAAAATCAGAGTAAAAGGCAGCGTCGGCGGAGACGTTGACAATGAGGATCTCCCATATAGTCAGGAGCATTCCCAGGATCCACAGCGACAATCCTGTGATCAGCAGGATCCAGAGAAGTTTGCGGGGTGAGTCGGGGGATCGCGAGCGTTTGTAGGAACAGAGGAGCGCCACCGCGGGTGAAAGGGCCAGAAGCCAGTTACCTATGGCGACGGCATGCAGGGGGAGAGCCCACATGGAAAGCAGGTAGGCGGAGAGGATGATACAGGCGAACAGAAAGACTCGACGCGTCGTCAATATCCTTTCAAGCATCCCTAAAATCCCCATATCGCTTCCAGTTAGTCCAATAACGATCTCATAAAGTCGGGAGAATGCAATGACCGGCTTGTGGTAGTCAGGGTCGCTCCGCTGGTTACCCGTGAAATGAGATGCCCGCCGACGCTTCCCGGGACAGGCGGCGGGTCAGAAGAGAGCGGAGAAAACCCCGGAGATCCGGTTTTCGCACGGGAATTTGCCCCGTGGGTGACGGTTATAGGCTTTGGCGATTATCTTAGATACGGATTAGTTTTCCTGCGGGTTAGTATGACCGTGGAGAGATGGGGATATAAGGACCGCTTATGACGACAAAGCTTGAAACGCCCGCGCAGGTTGACTTTGCTGCCGAGGTCTCGGAGTGGATTGAAGCCTTCGACCAGGTGGTGGCGAATGACTGGGAACAGAGCGCCGAGTTGCTGCAGGCGCTGCGGACACGGGCTCGCGAAGCTGGACTTTCGGTCGCCAGCGACGTAACGACTCCCTATCTGAATACGATCCCTAAGTACGACGAGGTTCCCTACCCCGGGGACCGGAAGCTGGAGCGCAGGGTCGAGGCCCTGATTCGCTGGAACGCCATGGCGATGGTGCATGGCCAGAATAAGAAGGATGCGGGCATCGGCGGACACATCTCCACGTACTCCTCTCTGGCGACACTGCTGGAGGTGGGCTTCAATCACTTCTTCCGCGCGAAGTATGCGGGTACCTCAGGGGATCTACCGGGCGACTTCATCTACTTCCAGGGCCATGCTTCTCCCGGCGTGTATGCGCGGGCCTATGTAGAGGGGCGTTTCGATGAGAAGCGGCTGAAGCACTTCCGCCACGAGCTGCGCGGAGAGCCGGGGCTGTCGAGCTATCCCCACCCGTGGCTGATGCCGGACTTCTGGAAGTTCCCAACCGTCTCGATGGGTATCGGGCCTCTGAATGCGATCTACCAGGCGCGATTTATGCGCTATCTCGAAAACCGCGGACTGATTGAGAAGAGCGACCGCAAGGTCTGGGCGTTCGTAGGCGACGGCGAGACGGACGAGGTCGATACGCTGGGTGCAATCTCGCTGGGAGCGCGCGAGAAGCTGGACAACCTGATCTTCGTCATCAACTGCAATCTGCAGCGACTTGACGGCCCGGTGCGCGGCAACAAGCGCATCATCGATGAACTCGAGGGGATGTTCCGCGGAGCAGGATGGAATGTCATCAAGGTGGTTTGGGGATCGGACTGGGATGAGCTGTTCGAGCGCGACCACCAAGGGCTTCTGCTGAAGCGCATGGAAGAGTGCGTGGACGGCGACTACCAGGCCTTCAAGGCCAAAGGCGGAGCGTACCTGCGGCAGCACTTCTTCGGGAAGTACCCAGAGCTGCTGAAGCTGGTGGAAGACAAGACCGATGAAGATCTGGCTCGCCTGCACCGCGGCGGCCATGATCCGGTCAAGATCTATAACGCCTACAAACGCGCGCTCGAGCACAAGGGCGGACCGACGGTCATCCTGGCCAAGACGGTCAAGGGCTATGGCCTGGGCTCCACTGAGGCGCGCAACGCTTCGCACCAGGAGAAGAAGCTGACCGACGAATCGATGAAGTACTTCATCGAGCGGTTCGAGATTCCGGTCTCGGCTGAGGCGGCCAAGGAAGGTGCGTTCTTCCGTCCCGATGAATCGGCTCCGGAGATCAGGTATCTGCACCAGCGGCGCCAGGAGCTCGGCGGCTACCTGCCGAGTCGCGAGGTTCCGAAGATCGACTTCAAGACACCAGCGCTCGAGACCCTCAAAGAGTGGACGGGCGGGTCGAACAACCGTGCCGTTTCGACCACCATGGGCTTCGTGAGCCTGTTGCGGCATCTGCTGAAGGATCCCACGTTCGGCAAGCTGGTTGTGCCGATCGTTCCTGACGAAGGCCGAACCTTCGGTCTGGAGTCGGTGATTAAACAGGTGGGAATCTACGCTCCGGAAGGGCAGAAGTACATTCCTCATGATTCGGACATGCTGCTGAGCTACCGCGAGGAAAAGAACGGTCAGGTTCTCGAGGAGGGCATCACCGAGGCAGGCTCGATGGCCTCGTTCACGGCTGCGGGAACAGCGTATGTGAACTATAAGCTGCCCATGATTCCCTTCTACATGTACTACTCGATGTTCGGTTTCCAGCGCATCGGGGACATGGCGTGGGCGTTTGCGGATTCGCGCGGCAAGGGCTTCCTGATGGGTGGAACGGCGGGACGGACGACGATGCTTGGCGAAGGCCTGCAGCATCAGGACGGCCACAGTCACGTACTGTCCAGCACAGTGCCGACCTGCCTGAGCTACGACCCCGCCTATGTGTATGAGCTTGCAGCCATCGTGCAGGACGGATTGCGGCGCATGTACGAGAACGGCGAGGACGTCTTCTACTACATCACCATGTACAACGAAGACTATGCCATGCCAGCCATGCCTGAGGGCGTGACGGAGGGTATCCTGCGCGGACTGTATAAGCTGAAGCCCGCGTCGAAGGGCGAGGCGACGGCGCACCTGTTCGGCTCCGGTCCCATCCTGAACGAAGTCGTGCGTGCCCAGGAGATTCTCTCTTCCAAGTACAAGGTGGAAGTCGATGTGTGGAGTGTTACCAGCTATACCGAGCTGCGGCGTGATGCTCTTGCGGTAGAGCGATGGAACCGTCTGCACCCGGCCGAACCGGTGAAGAAGAGCTATCTCGAGACAACGCTTGAAGGCGCCAAAGGTCCCATCATCGCAGCCAGCGACTACATGAAGGTGCTCCCCGACGCTCTCTCACCGTGGCTGCCGAACCGCCTGGTGACGCTCGGAACGGACGGCTTTGGCCGGAGCGATAACCGCGAGCACCTCCGCAGGCACTTCGAGGTGGATGCCGAGGCGATCGTCGGAGCCACTCTTTCGAAGCTTGCACGCGAGGGCAAGATCAAGCCGAAGGTGGCGCAGAAGGCCCTCGTGGATCTTGGACTCGATACCGAAGCGATGGATCCGGCTAAGGCATAATCAAACAAGCAGGATGGCTGTAGCCAAGAGGGTTCCGTGCGGGACCCTCTTGGTGTCTAGCGATCAGGAACGGGAGAACCATGACAGCAAAGAGTGCGGGCGAAGCTGGCGAGAATCCGCTGGTACCCAACGCAAAGCTGAGGCACATGTACGCGAAGATGCTGGAGGTCCGGGCGCTGGATGAAGCCGTCGCCAAGCGATTGGCTGCGCGAGGAAGGAAGCGTGTTGCTACTACGCGTGGCGAGGAGGCTGTGCGGGTGAGCACAGTCGCCCAGCTAGGCGAGCAGGACCTGATAAGCGATCCCCAAGCGACTGCCGGTATGGGTCTGCTGCTGGGCGGCGACCGGTCTTCCCTGCTCCGCGGCTTTACCAATCCAAAAGCCGGACGCGAAGACCTGATGGCAGATGCCGGTGCAAGCCGCATGTTGAAATGGATTGCCGATGAAGAGCAGCGGCTGCACCTGGCTGTGGGTGCGGCCCTCGCCCTGAAGGCGCAGGGCAAGCAAGGCGTTGTCGTCGCCTATGCCCGCAAGGGAGATCTCGCCACCGCGGCCTGGCGCAGGATTCTCGAGCCGGCAGCGAAGCTGGACGCTCCGATTATCTTCGTCGTTCTCCAGAGGCCCGGTGCGGTGAAAAAGGGAGCGGAGCTCAATGAGATCTGCAAGATCGCACGCGCGGCCAAGGTACCGGGCATTCCGGTGGACAGCTGCGATGCCGTCGCCCTCTACCGCGTCATCCAGGAGTCTCTGGGCCGCACGCGCGGCGGCGATGGCCCGGTCCTGATCGAGTCAGTTAGCTGGCGCCTGGAGAAGAGCAGCCGAAGAATTGACGATCCGCTGGAGCATTTGAAGGATTTTCTGCTGGACCGCAAGATCTGCGATCCCGCGTGGTTCCGTCATGCGGGTAAGAGCGGCGGCAGGTCGCCGGTCAGGCAACGTTCGGCATCCAAGAAAAGATAAACTTAGGAACACGTACTGTTTTCCGCCTTGGAACTACACCGGCCAGACGTGTCTCCGGGCCACTTGAGGTGCAATTGCAGATTCGAAACGTTCTTCTCGCATCCAGCCTGCTGTTTGCGGGGACATTCTCCCCAGGATTCGCTCAAAGTTCTCCTACTGTAGCAGCACCGTCTCCGAATACCGGGCAGGTGCCGGCACTTCCGCCTTACGATCCCGACCAGAAGCACCACAAGCAGTCTGAAACGAAGCCCGGGGCCAGCAATACGCCTTCGGAGGGTACGCCAAAGCCGGCGGCAGCTCCGACCCCTCCGCCGGACGGGCCAGGCAAGGCGTATGAAGGCTACATGCCGGATAGTCCTCCGAAAAAGAAGACAGATGCTCTCGGGTCTGCGTATATCCCGCTAGACAGCTGGATCTATCCGAACACGATGCGCCTGTACTCCATGGGGTTTCTGGATGACACCTTTCTCGGGATGAGGCCATGGACGCGACGCAGCGTCGTTCACATGCTGCAGCGCGCCCGGCCGGACATCATGGCCAGCAATAACGAAGAAGCCCAGGAGATCTTCGCCAGCCTGCTGGATGAGTTTGAGGATGAGGTTCCCTCCGGCAATGTCGATCGCGGCGTTCTATACGGCATTCACTCGACCTATACCCGGTTCACGGGGATCGGAGGCCCGGTGCTGCGCGACAGTTACCATCTGGGACAGACCATCGCGAACGACTACGGGCGACCTTATGAGAGTGGCTTCAACAACATCACGGGTTTCTCGACCCTGAACGAGGCGGGCCGATTCTCTCTCTATCTTCGCGGTGAGTACCAGCATTCGGCGGCGGGAACGGGCTACTCGTACGATGTGGCATCACAGCTTGCTACCCTGGACCGAACCGTCCCTTACGCTCCTCCCCAGCGTCCCCAGGACACCATCCCGGAGGGCCCGGTAAGGAATCAGAACCAGTTCCGGCTGGTAGAGGCTTCTGTCTCCTTTCATCTGCTCGGACATGAGATCTCTGGCGGAAAGAATGACGCATGGCTCGGACCCGGTATGGGCGGCGCGATGGCGTGGACGAACAATGCTGAGAATATCTACTCGTTCCGCATCAACCGCGTAGAGCCGATGTACATCCCCTACGTCTCGAAGGTAATGGGCCCTGTCCGTTATGACTTCTTCTATGGCAGCCTGAAGGGCCACACCACGCCCAACAGCCCGTACACGCACTCCGAGATGTTCTCCTTCAAGCCCACCAAGAATTTTGAGTTCGGATTCCAGCGGACCATCATCTTCGGTGGCAAAGGGCATGCGCCGGTTACCCTGCATACCTTCCTCAAGGGATTCTTCGACATCAACGACACGACTGCGGCGGAGAAGTTCTCCCGAGAAGACCCGGGAGCACGATTCAGCGATTTCAACTTCTCGTACCGACTTCCTTTTGTTCGTAACTATGCCACGCTCTATGCCGATGCCATCTCTCACGATGACGTCACGCCGATCAGCGCCCCCAGGCGGGCGTCCTACCGGACGGGCATTTACATCTCGCAGTTTCCGGGCAGGCTCAAGAAGCTGGACCTCAGGGTCGAAGCCGTTAACACGGATCCGAACGTCTCTCCGGCTCACGCTGGGCAATTTATGTACTGGGAGGTCGTCCAGCTTCAGGGTTACACGAACAAGGGCATCATTATGGGCGACTGGATCGGACGGGAGGCCACGGGCGGACAGGCGTGGCTGACCTACCATCTGTCAGGAAACGAGTGGGTTCAGCTGGAGTACCTCCGAAAAAAGACGCCCGGCGACTTCGTCCCTCATGGGACGACGCAGAATCAGTTCAAGGTTGAACTGGTCAAGCGGTTCGGTCCGCAGCTCGAGCTGAAGTCGTGGCTGCAGTATGAGGGCTGGAAGGCTCCGCTGTACAAGAGCGGCTATCAGCAAAATACCGCGGCATCCGTACAGTTGACCTGGTATCCGAGGCT
The DNA here is from genome assembly GCF_036877565.1 of Edaphobacter sp. HDX4. Taxonomy (NCBI): domain Bacteria; kingdom Pseudomonadati; phylum Acidobacteriota; class Terriglobia; order Terriglobales; family Acidobacteriaceae; genus Edaphobacter; species Edaphobacter sp. HDX4. The sequence continues at coordinate 5,248 of NZ_JAEDXW010000023.1, read as the reverse complement.
ACAGCATCTGCCGCGCTAGGCAGCTGGTGGCCTACTGAGAGGCTACGCTGGAGCGAAAGTACTCCAGCGATCTCTCCAGACCCTCGCGCAGAGAGATCTTAGGTTCCCAGCCGAGCAGGGTCCGAGCCTTGGTGATGTCGGGACGGCGTCGTGCAGGATCGTCCGGAGGCAGCGGCATACGAACGATCTCCGAGCGCGAGCCGGTGACCTCAAGGATCTCCTTTGCGCATTCAAGAATCGTCCATTCGGTGGGATTTCCGACGTTCACCGGAAGATGCTCTTCGGAGCGCGAGAGCCGGACGATACCGTCGATCAGGTCGGAGACATAGCAGAAGCTCCGCGTCTGTGACCCATCTCCGTAGATGGTGAGCGACTCTCCACGGAGCGCCTGGATCATGAAGTTCGAGATGACACGGCCGTCGCTGGCCTGCAGCCGCGGACCATAGGTATTGAAGATCCGCACCAGGTGGGTGTTGAGGCCGTGGTAGCGGTGGTAGGCCATGACCGCAGCCTCGCTGAAACGCTTGGCTTCGTCGTAGACCGAGCGGGGACCGATGGGGTTGACGTTACCCCAGTAGGTCTCAACCTGGGGGTGAACCTCCGGGTCGCCGTAGCACTCCGAGGTGGATGCATGGAGATACCCTGCACCGTATCGGCGTGCGATCTCCAGCGTATTGAGAGTTCCGGCTGAGCCGACCTGAAGTGTCTCGATACCAAGCCGCGCATAGTCGACCGGACTGGCAGGGGAGGCCAAGTTGAAGACGTAGTCGACCCTACCCGCATCGAAGGGCAGCGTGATGTCCTGTTCCAGAAAACGAAACCGCGACTCAGAAGAAAGGTGTTGCAGGTTGGCCGTGTTACCGGTGGACAGATTGTCTACACCAACTACGGTATGTCCTTCGGCCAGGAGCGTGTCACATAGGTGCGAACCGAGAAATCCAGCAGCACCCGTGACAAGAATCGTCTGAGACGCCATAACTTACCTTCCATCTATTTTTCGCAGTGAATCTCGCCCGCAATAATAGGCCTGATGGGGTGCCTGCATCGAGGACATCCCATCCGGATGGCGGGCGGATCCGCCGTCTAGGCTTTCGTTGAAGCAGCTGCCAAATCGCGAACGGGGTGCGTCGCCGGCCGCCCTACGCTCAGGTAGGTGAAGCCATGATCGCTCATGACAGCGGGGTCATAGAGATTGCGGCCATCGATAATGATGGAATAGCGCAGCAGCTGATTCATTCGGCGAAGGTCGAGCTCTGCGAACTCCGGCCAATCCGTAAGAATCAGCAGGGCGTCCGCGTCTCTGGCCGCCTCATAGGCATCCGCTGCATATTGCACGTTATTCCCTGCGGGGAGGACCTGCATGGTTCTCTCCATAGCGGCGGGATCGTAGGCAGTGATGCTGCAGCCCTCGTTCACCAGCATGCGGAGAATTTCAATGGCAGGCGATTCACGAATGTCATCCGTGTCTCCCTTGAAAGCCAGTCCCAGTGCTGCAAGCTTTTTCCCGCGCAGGTTCCACAGGGCCGAGCGAACCTTGCTGACGAAGCGCTTCTTCTGGCGGACGTTGATGTTCTCCACCTCGGTCAGCAGGCTGAAGTCGATGCCAAGCTGTTCGGCGACGGAGCGGAAGGCGGCAACGTCTTTCGGGAAGCAGGATCCACCGTAACCGATGCCAGGACGAAGAAACTTGGGACCGATGCGGGAGTCCAGCCCCATACCTCGCGCTACCTGTTCCACATTCGCATTGGTGGCTTCGCAGAGGTTCGATACCGCATTGATGAACGATATTTTAAGGGCGAGGAAGGCGTTGGACGCATGCTTGATGATCTCCGCACTCTTAGTGGAGGTGAAAAGCAGCGGAGGGGGTTCGGAGACAGAGCAACAGCCGGCGATACCGTCTTCCCTCTGGTAGTATTCGCCGCTCGTGAGAGGAGCGTAGATATCGCGCAGTATCGCGGCGGCACGCTCGCTGTCGGCACCCACGACGATGCGGTCCGGATGAAGGAAGTCGACCACGGCTGTGCCTTCCCGAAGGAACTCGGGATTGGAAACCACGTCAAACAGATGGCGTTCTACGCCATTACGCTCCAGCGCACGGCTGATCCACTCGTTGGTGTAGACCGGCACAGTGCTCTTTTCGACGATGACCTTATAGCTGGTGATCGAGCGGGCGATCTCGCACGCCACGGCCTCGACATAGGACAGGTCCGCATCCCCGGTTTCGCTCTGGGGAGTTCCGACTGCGATAAAGATGGCATCGCACTCCCGCGTGGCTTCCGCAAGATCGGTCGTGAAGCGGACCCGGTCGTTCCCGTATCGGCTCAGAAGATCGGGGAGGTGGTGCTCGTGGATGAGGGTATCTCCCCCACGAAGGGCTTTGACCTTGCGCTCGTCGTTGTCGACACAGATGACCGGGTGGCCCATCTCTGCGAAACAGACAGCAGCTACCAGGCCCACGTATCCTGAACCTACCACAGCGATTGGTATGGGTTTGCTCATAGTTAGTTGTGGAGTACTTCCTCCGAAGGTCTAAATTAAGGATATCCGAATTGGAGTCTTTCGCGAACAGCGAATGCCGCCGATCAATTTATCTATATGATGCAACGTTTCTTGTAGACTAAACGGAATGGGTCCCCAAAGCGCGCAGACGCCGCCTACCGTGAGCGGCGTATCTGATTTCAATCCCCCCGCATTTGGCACAGCGGCGACCGACACGACTCTGTCCGAAACGCTCATCACATTGCGTAAACGGAAGAGAGTCTTGGCGCTCTTCGTTGTGCTGGGATTGATATACGGCATCTATTCTGCCGAAACGCAGCCTCGCATCTATGAGGCATTTGGCCGCATCCAGGTTCGTTCTGGATCCTCGAACGAGTACAGAGTCAGCGCCATACCCGGGGGCACATCCGAGCCCGGCCAGCGCCTGTTGACCGAGGTCGCCATCCTTCAGAGCGATTCGCTGATGCTGACCGTTGCGCGCGAGATGGACCTGGCCAATAACCCGGACTTCCTCGAGGGCGTTGCACCCAAGCCACGGGCTTCGATCGACGATCCAGCCGTGCGACAGGCGACGATCCATCAGCTTCTGTCGCATATGGGTATCTCTCAGGTTCCGAAGACTGAGATTATCCGCATTAGCTACCGTTCTCTCAGTCCGAAACTGGCTGCCGACATCGTCAACAAGGTCATATCTGCCTACATTCAGCGCAGCTATGAGACACGGTTTTCCTCCAGCCAGCGGGTCTCCAACTGGCTCTCCAGTCAGCTGGACGACTTGAAGCAGCAGGTCCAGTCCTCTCAGGAGCGAATGCTGGATGTCCAGAAGCGGCTCGGCATTCTGGGCTTCGACCCCAATCACAGTCAGATCACGGCGTCTCTGGACCAGCTCTCCACTGCATCGAATCAGGCGCGGATTGCGCGGATCATGGCGGAGTCTCAGTACCGGATGCTGAGCTCCATGGATCCGAACAAGATTGAGGGTTCGATCTCAACCGGTCCGGGCATCGCTCCCTCTCAGCTGAATACGCTGCGTGCTCAGATCGCAACGGCCCGTGCCGCCCTCGCCCAGATGGAATCGGACCTGGGACCAAACCATCCGACGGTCAAGGCAGAAGAGGCGCAGATCACCGAGCTTCAAGGTGAGATCAATGCTGAACAGCAGCGCTTGGTGCTGCAGGCGAAGCAGAACTATCTTGCGGCTCAAAAGGACGAGCAGGACACGACGGCAGCCCTCGAGACCGAGAAGAATAACGCTTACAAGCTTCGTGATGACCTGGTGGAGTACACCATCCGCCAGCGCGAGTTCGAATCGGATCGGAGTCTGTATGAAGGCCTGCTGCAGCGTCTGCGTACTGCGGGAGTAGAAGCTGGCCTCGAGTCGCTGGAGATTGACGTTGTCGATCCAGCGCTTCTACCCGCCAACCCGATTCTGAAGCGCAAGACAACTCTGGTTCTGACCTACTTCGTCATCGGCCTAGCCGTGGGAATTATGGTCTCCTTTCTGCTTGAGAGCCTCGATACGGGAATGCGGAACGTGGCTGAGGTCGAAGGAATCCTCGAGCTTCCCTCACTCGCTATCATCCCGCGGTTCCGACGCACTCCCGAGACGGGCGCTCTCAGCGTTGCGGTTCGCAACGTCATCTCTCTGTCACAACCAAAGTCGCAGTTCGCTGAGGCCTTCCGCTCTCTGCGAACCTCCCTCCTGCTGTCATCCGCAGGCCATCCGCCAAAATACATTCTGCTCACCAGCGCCACCCCGGCTGAAGGCAAGACTACTGCAGCCATCAACCTGGCGACCGTCCTGGCCCAGGGGAGTGCCCGAGTACTGTTGATCGATGCCGATCTTCGCAGGCCAACAGTACACGAGCGTTTCGGTCTCAGTGCGCGCGTCGGACTCTCAAGCGTGCTTACCGGATCAACTCCCTTTGAGAAGTCCCTGCAAACGATCAAGGAGGTTCCAAACCTCGACATTCTGGTCAGCGGGCCAATGCCTCCCTTTCCAACCGAACTTTTGAGCTCGGACGCGATGCGTCAGCTGCTCGAATCTGTAGGGGATACATATACCCATGTCGTCATCGATTCCCCACCCGTACTCTCAGTGACTGACGCCGTCCTTCTGGCCCGTCAGGCGGACGCTGTCGTCCTCGTCATCCGCCAGGGCAAGTCGAGCAAGCATATCGTTCGACGTGCCCGCGATCTCCTGCTGCGCTCCGGCGCTCCCGTCACTGGCATCCTGCTGAATGCAGTCGACGTGAGCTCGCCTGACTACTACGGCTATTACGGATACTCGGGCTACTCCAGCGCAGGCGCAGATGCTGACAGCTGGGAAGGCAAAACAGATACAAGGGGCCAAGGAAGTTCCGGGGAGGTGAAATGATGCGCCATCAGCCAATATGGAAAGCCCTCCGGTCGATTGCCGCCCTCCTGGTTCTGCTCGGAGGATTGAGTTCGGCAGTCTACGCACAGTTCAATGGCCCGGCACTTACGAGCGCAGGCGCGCTCAATGAACCGGTCACGCTGACGACCGACCCCACAATCCTGTATCCGCCAAAGCACGATCTGCGGCTCTTCCCGGGTGACCTGATTGTTGTTCATCTCTATCCGGCCAGCGATTATGGGCCGATGGTGAGAGTGAGCCTTGATGGCTCCATCCAGCTTCCGCTTATTGGAACCCTGCACGTACAGGGATTGACCATCGCGGAGGCCCAAAAGCTGATTGCAGATACCCTGATCGCGGCAGGCATGTACC
>NZ_JAEDXW010000022.1:0-85692 GCF_036877565.1 Edaphobacter sp. HDX4 | reverse complement strand
ATGATGCGAGTATCAGCATTTCAGGCTTATCTCTCCATCTTCGCTAGAGTAATGTGAGCCTGCATCACGTGGGTCGATCTGGGAGCGAGAGTGATCTGATTCGGTCCTGCGTTTACCGTCTCCACGCAGACCATCTCCTTCCACTCCTCGGGACCCAGATCCGGCAGCTCTCTCCATGGATTGAAGACAACGGTGGTGTCGGAGTTCTGTTTTTCGATCGTGATGGTGCGTTTCAGGCTGTCGTCGTGGATCACACAGGTTGCTGTCGTACTGGCATACACGCGATCGGTAAACCGGGTGAAGTGGAGCGGTGCTTCGGCAGGCGGATTAGGGCGGAAATTGTCAGTCTTGTCCACGTAGCCTGTCGGCTCCAGTCCGGTAACGTAAACCTGTCGAACATCGCCCACGTGGAAATACGTGTGCAGCGCCTCTTCAAACTGCAGCGGCTTCTCCGCCTCGTTGGCGACCGCCAGGCGCATGGTGAGACTGCGTCCAATCACCACCTCAAAGGCGACGCGAAATCGATCGAATCCCATGTGGCGGCTCAGTTCCGTTGGCTCCAGCGTGAACGTAAGGTGCAGGTCCTCTCCGGAGAGCCCGGCGAAGCTCATGTTCCATTCCTGGATTCGCGCAAAGCCATGCGAAGGTCCAGGCTTGCCCTCAAACCGATCCTCCCTGGAATCGGTCGCAAACCACGGGAAGGCGATCGGTACTCCGCCGCGAATCGGCTTGCCAGGAACAAAGTCACTCTTGTGACTCATGTAGAGCACGGGCTGCTCGCCGGTGGGCTGCCACGCTGCCAGATGCGCACCCTGCAGGTAGATCGTTGCACTTGCCGCCGGGGTTGTGGCAATGGCACGCGCCAGTCCTGCATGCTCATCAAAGTGCAGGACGCCAGGGATTCCGAACTGATCGTTCAGCTGTTTAAGGTCCATATCCGAAATCAAGTGTAGCCTCTTGCAGCAGACCGCGATACGAGCGAGCTGAGGAGGAGCCTTCCGCCGGTCCAGCGGAAGAAATCCCTAGTTCCGGCTTTCGCCAAAGTCTCCTCGAGCCGAGGGGAGTGTCTGCCGTCCGTCGCGTTGCCCCTGCTGCAGCCCGATCGGAATCTCTGAAACCGCAGCAAAGCGAGTGGTCGGAAATGCGTTGGGATAGTTCTTCTGGATGTAGGCAATCATCTGTTCGCGAATCAGGCAGCGCAGATCGAAGTTTTCGCCGGAGTTTCGCGAGCTGACCAGACATCGCAGCTCCATGGTCTTTTCGGACAGATTGGTCACCTGCAGCCCGCAGACCTTCTTGTCCCAAAGATGTGAGGACTCCGCAATCCGGTTGAGCTCCACGCGCAGCTCTTCCACGGGAATGGAGTAGTCCACATACAGAAACGAGCTTCCAAGGATGTCAGAAGACTCTCGCGTCCAGTTCTGGAAGCTGTTTTCGATGAAGTAGCTCAGAGGAACGATCAGGCGGCGCAGATCCCAGATCTTGACGACCACATAAGCGGAGTTGATCTCTTCAATCCGGCCCCACTCGCCCTGAATCACGACGACGTCATCGATACGGATCGGTTCGGTAAACGCGATCTGGAGGCCCGCAAGGAAGTTTGAGGCCGTCGATTTGGCGGCAGTGGCAAGAATCAGGGAGGCGATACCAGCCGACGCAAGCAAGCCTGAGCCGTAGTGCCAGATGCGAGGATCATTAAACGTCCACAGAAGACCGCCGATTGTGATGATGACGATGAAGGTAATCAGAATCCGGCGAAAGAGCTGAAACTGCGTATGGACACGGCGCGCGCGGACGTTGTTCTCTGCCTTCAGGTCGTACCTGCGGAGCATGAACTCCTGGAAGACATAGACGCATCCAATTGCAAACCACCCGAGACACCCTACGAGGGCCATCAGCAGGCCCTGGTGAATAAGGTCATTCACATCGCCCGGCAGTGGTGGAATCAGCGGAAGCACGATCCCTGCGCAGGTCAGGAAGAAGATGGCCCTCGCGGGATGGCTCAGATAGCGTCTGATTCCCCAGCCCGCACCCGTCCTCTGCAGCTCCTTCTTCTTGAGGATGCGAAACAGAAGATAGTGCACCAGGTTCGCCAGAACGATGATGGTGCAGAAGACAAAGACGGCGAGAAACCACGTATGTCTAAGGTTTCGTCCTGCAACGGCCATCATCAGGGTGCTTGGAAGCATTCCCGGCAGTAGAAGAGAAAGAGAGGCGGCCATATATGGTGAGGATGGCCTCACCCTGCTGGCGGTTGCTTTTAAAGCAATCCGGGCTCAGCCCGTCAGCGCGGCGGAAGCGAGGCAAGTGCCTGCAAGACCGCCTGTTCAAGCTCAATTCGGCGGCCAGAGTAGGAGTGATCCGTTGCGAGGTGGACGATCCGTGCGCTGTGGTCTCCATTAGCCTGCAGCGCCTGGAACAGCTTCTCGTTATCCTTCGCCAATCCGTCGTCCGACGTCACAATCAGTACGGGGCGTGTAGAGAGTGACTGGGCGAAGGTCAGGAAGTTCAATGTTTTTCGTCCACGGAATACCTCGTGGCCAAGCGACTCCGCCGTGCATCCTGCCAGCGGAGCAAGATCGTTCTTCGTCTGGCCCTGCACAAACTTCGCGACTGCGATCCCTTCCTTGTCGTCCGAGAGATCGGTATAGGGTCCCGCGATATTCCAGGCGGAGATCATCACCACCCCGGCGACACGAGGATCATGCGCTGCAGCCGAGGCCACAGCGAATCCTCCCATGGAGTGGCCGACCAGCACAATCCGCGAAGGATCGACGTGATACTTCGCATCGACGGCACGGTCGCGCAGAAAGGCTACCTCAGCATCCGCATCCTCAAGGACATGGCTGAATGAGAAGTCTCCCTTCATGCCCCAGGAACCGCGATAGTGGACCGCCATCACATTCCATCCTGCGCGACGAATCGCCTGCGCAATGTCGAGATTCTGTTCGTACCCGGGAAAGCCGTGCATGACGATCGCGGTCGGATGCGGACCTGCTCCTGCTGCGAGATAAAAGACCCCCAGCAGCCGCTCGCCGTGCGACGGCACCGCAAGCTGCACCATCGACGGCGGGGCGGCCTTATCAGGGGCTGGATCAGTCGTGATCGCATTCGCGCTTGCAGAAGAACTCTGCGCATGAATCGTAAGCGATGCACAAATTAGTGCAGCGACCGAGAGGGATCGGCAGGTGAGCATGCGGTGATTCTATCGAGGCGGCTCAGAATGTAAACAAAGAACGTTCAGCCGTTATGGCAGCGCTGCAGAGATATCGACGGTGGCCAGTGCTGTAAGCCCGACGCCGCGTCCACAGTCCGTTGCATAAATGATCGACGACTTTGTCGACCATTCCGGAGTGTAGGCGTTGCAATCCGTCGTCGTAAGGAGTTTTATCCGGCGGTTCGGCACATCCAAAATGGCCAGCTGCCACCGATTGTGGATTCGCTCCGTCAACGCCAGATAGCCTTCATCCGGCGACACGGAAAAGCTCGCGATCTCGGCCCCAGGAGAAAAAAACAGACTCGGGGCAGCGGCCGACTTGATGGAGAATAGCCCTGTCGATCCCTCGTGCTTCGCCAGAAATAGAAGCGCGCCCGAGCGAAGAAACGAGAGACCGCGTACATCGTAATCTTCTCCCGTGAGACGCACCGGTAATGTTGACCCCAACGAGTCCTCTGAACGCAGGGGCATAGTCCACAAGCTGCCTTGACCTTTGTGTTCGCGGATAAAGGCAAGCTGATCCCTATCGAGAGAGATCGCAGGAGACTCCGCATCTTCCGCTATTAGCGCGAGATCGGGGCCCCGGACGATGCGAGAGCCCGAAGAATCTGCGACCTCTGCAAAGATCCTATGATCGGCAGACACGGTGAACGAAAGTTGATCTGTGAACCGCCGGTAAGGCCGGTCATAAAGTACAGGCCCATCAGCATCGGAGATACGATAACCCTGCGACGACATGGCTACAAAGAGGTTGTGGCTGAAGTCGGCGCGAGGCTGTGTGGCAAGCAATGTCGCGGCCGGAGGCGTGAGGCGGCCTCCCGTCTCCCGCTCTCGCTTTAAGAAGTGATGGCGATAGCTCGCAATGCTCGACGCAAGCGCAATTCCTGTGAGCATTACGAGGAGAACGTAGCGATTACGTTCATGCTGCAATCCTGTCCGCTCTGAATGCCGGCAAAGCCAAATTAAAAACGTTATGTACAAGGCGATTCCAAACCACAGGCGGGAAGTTGCGAGAACTGTATTCAGGCCTGAGATGGTGTGAGAATCCGTGGCGATCAACCCTGATACGGAGACCAGCAGGTAAAGCAATATAGAGATGGCAATGAGACCGCGTCGGTTCTCCCTGACTAGTCCATCGATCAGCAGAACGACAGGCAGAATCATCACCACAAAGTGATAGCTCGAGGGCACAGGCGACAACAGCAGCAAAGCGAAGGTAAATGCCGCCCACTCCGCCTGCTCTCCCAGAGGTCCACTGAGCGGACGAATAAGAGCAAACAAGGGAAACAGGACCAGCGCCTCCCAGAGAGGATACAAAACGGCGTAGAGTGTGGACGACGCAAGCGCTGGTGCTGGATTGAGAGACGGCTCAAACAGAAAGAGACGATGAAAAACAGCTGCCGCCGACGCCGCGTGCAGATTGTAGGGATCCAGCATCTCCCCCTGCACGCTCCGTGGAAGTATCTCAAACATATAGGTATGGAGAAGACCCCACCCCATCGTCCCTCCCGCAGCAAACACGAGAATCCCAGCCGCGATCATCGTCGCCGCCGCAGTATGCCACTGCCGCTTCCACAGAAAGAAAAGCACAAATAGCAGCGGGTAGATCTTGAGAGCTCCGGCGAGCGCGATGCACACCCCGCACCACACCGCGCGCCCGCGGCGATGAAAGACATAAGCAAGCACCATCAGGAAGAGGACCAGCAGATGCATCTGTCCATACAGGAAGCTGGTGCGAAGGGGCAGCACCGCCAGCAATGCAACCAGCCAGATACGCCGACGCCCGAGCGCGGTCGACCGATGCAGCAGCTCGACGCTCGAAGCCAGTATGGCCAGGTTAATCAGAATCCAGATCCGTTTCGCAGTCAGAGCAGAAAAGATCGAAAGAGGGACGATCGGAAGCGCTGACCATGGCGTCAATCCCGCGAAACCGACCAGCGGCTGGTCCAGGCCCCAGTAATCCTTGATTCGCTGCAGCCATATCCAGTCGTAGATGCGATCGAGTCTATAGCCCTCCCGAAACAGGCGAGCGACCAGGTAATAGTTGGGAAAATCCGTATTGAGAGATCGCCAGGCCGGAATCAAGCCCTTCCACAGTAGAAACACTGCAAGCGCGGCGCATAAGGCTGTCTCGAGCCGCGCCGTCGAACCCGAACCTGCAGAATCGTATGCGACCTCCGTAATCATTTGCCTTTGAGCTTATGGCGCACTTCGCGGATTGTGACCCACAGGGCGTTCTTTTTACATCCTGGAGACAACCGGGCTTGCAAAACGGCTCCGCAAACAGATCGCTCGATGCCCTTCCGGCCAGTAAAATAGAGGGGATGGCGTTTACGGAACAATACGATGTGCTCGTCGTAGGCGCAGGACACGCCGGCTGCGAAGCTTCCGTGGCTGCAGCGCGCATGGGGCTGCGCACAGCCATGTTCACCCTCAACCTCGACCTGATCGCGCAGATGAGCTGTAACCCCGCGATTGGCGGCATCGCTAAAGGCCACCTCGTGCGCGAGGTCGATGCCCTCGGCGGCGTCATGGGAGAGGTTGCCGACGCCTGCGGGATCCAGTTCCGCCTGCTCAATACCTCGCGAGGGCCTGCTGTGTGGTCGCCGCGAGCGCAGTGCGACAAGGCACTCTATCGCGTGAAGATGCGCGAGGTCCTGGAAGCGCAGAAGAACCTTTTCATCAAGCAGGCCGAGGTCGTCGACCTGATGGTCGACGACAATGTCATTCGCGGGGTAAAGCTGCGCGACGGACGCGAAGTCCGCGCTGCCGCGACGGTCGTTACTACCGGAACCTTCCTCAACGGCCTGATTCACTGTGGCGAGCAGCAGTACACAGCAGGTCGTTCCGGCGAGCCTGCCAGTGTGCTTCTAGGCGAAAACCTCAAGAAGCTTGGCCTGCGCGAGTGCCGCCTGAAGACCGGCACACCGCCGCGGCTCGACGGCCGCACCATCGACTGGTCGCGCTTTGAAGAGCAGCCCGGCGATGCCGAGCCGACACCCTTCAGCTTCCGCTCGCCGTTTACTCGCTCGGGGCAGCCTCCGCTGCGGCAGATCAGCTGCCACATCGCCTACACCACGCCCGAGACCCTGCAGCTCATCCGCGACAATGTGCACCGCTCTCCTATGTATTCGGGGCAGATCGAAGGCATCGGTCCGCGCTACTGCCCATCGATTGAAGACAAGATCGTGCGCTTCCCGGACAAGATCCAGCACCAGTTCTTCCTTGAGCCCGAGGGATTGAACACCCACGAGGTCTACATCAACGGCATGAGCACCTCACTGCCCATGGAGGTGCAGGCGGCTATGGTGCGCTCCATCCACGGCCTCGAAAACGCCGAGATGCTGCGCCCCGGCTACGCCATCGAATACGACGCGATCGACCCGACCGAGCTTGATCGCTCCCTCAAAGTAAAGAGCTATCAGGGCCTCTACCTGGCCGGGCAGATCAACGGGACCAGCGGCTACGAAGAAGCCGCTTGCCAAGGCCTGATGGCTGGCATCAACGCCGCACTCTATGCGCAGTTTCTCAGGAATCCGGCTGCCCAACATCTCGATTCTGAGACGTGGAATGAACGAAATCCGGGCCCGCCCACTTTTACACTCGACCGGACCGAGGCCTATACCGGCATCCTGATCGACGACCTCATATCCAAGGGCACCAACGAACCCTACCGCATGTTCACCTCGCGGGCGGAGTTCCGCCTGCACCTGCGCATCGACAATGCCGACAAGCGCCTCACCCCACACGGTCGACGCCTTGGCCTGATCGCTGACGATGCATGGGCCGACTATGAATCCAAGCAGGCTCGCGCCCAGGCGCTTTCGCAGATGCTGCGCTCCACCAAGGTGGATATCAGTTCGCTACCTGCAGAGCTTCAGCCAGACCTCACCGGCCCAAGTGTCGAAGGCATCACCTTTGCACAGCTTCTCAAGCGCCCGGCGATCACTATCGAGGCAATCTGGCCCGCACTCGTGCCGCTCGTCGCCGCAAAACCTGAACTCACGGAATGGCTTGCATCATCCCACGAGGACGCAAAGCTCCCCGTCTGGGTCCGCAACGAGATCAAGACCGTTGAAACCGAAATCAAGTACGAGGGCTACTTAAATCAGCAGCGCAAGTCGATGGAGAAGCTCAAGCAGGCCGAGCAGAAGGTCATCCCCGATTGGTTCGACTACACGGCCATATCCGGCCTCTCCCGCGAGATGAAGGAGAAGCTGGGCCGCGTCCGCCCGCAGACGCTGGGCCAGGCCAGCCGTATCTCCGGAGTGACGCCAGCGGCCGTCAGCCTCATCCATATCTTCATCGAGATCCAGGCGCGGCAACAGACCGTAGCTTAGCGTCGGAAGTTGGATATTTTTTCCAATATGCCGACGATCATGGCGCGACGAACATCAGAGACATCGACGCCATAGATAGCCTGAATCCGTCGATAATATTCGTCGTTATTTTCGTCAGCGTGAAAATCCCACAAGCTGGATTCATCCGATATCCACGCCCACTCAATATCGAGTATACGATTCACAAAATCATTCTCAAGCTGTTCGTATTTAGAGATCAGATTCTGTGAAGCAAACTCGATTGGGCACATTAGTTCCCGGACGTGGCAGGGCGCCGTCTTTCTTGCGTTTCAGGTCCAGAAAGTCTCCAAGCTTCTCCAAAGCTTCCTGCTCCGTATCTCCTGAACCACTTACGCTCCAGCGCACTATTCTCGCTGACCATTCCACAGGCTTTAGCCGGGAAGGTCCATTGAACTCTGAATTGTCCTGGTGAACCATAATCACGGGATAGTCGTTCAATTCCCACTGGCTGCAAGACTTAGAGAGAGACATTAACCATTTGTAGGCTGCGAGCAATTGGTGCTTCACGCGTTCTAAGCGTTAGTAGCTCACGAACTAGAGAATATTCCCGCATGTTACCTCTGAATCCTCACCGCATCTAAATGAGGTAGGCAGGAGCGCACAATGAAAAGCGGCAACTACTGGATCGGTCTTGGCGTGTTGTTTCTTGCCGCCCTGGCCTTCATACTTTGGACCCGGGGAGGACACATGACTACTACCTTTGCCGATACGAGAAAACAACCTCTCCCGGCTCCCACCGTCGATGAGCACGCTACATCGCCAAGCAGCGAGACTGCCGTCCTCGGCGGCGGGTGCTTCTGGGGAGTTCAGAGCGTCTTCCAACGGGTCAAAGGCGTCACCGCAACCACGGCGGGGTACTCCGGGGGAACCAAAGAGACGGCGAACTATGGTGCGGTCTCGTCCGAGACTACCGGCCACGCCGAATCCGTCAAGATTGTCTTCGATCCCTCAAAGGTTAGTTACGGCACCCTGCTTCGCATCTTCTTCTCGGCCGTGCACGACCCTACCGAGCTCAACCGGCAGGGCCCGGACGTCGGCCTCTCCTATCGCTCCGTCATCTTCTACGCCACGCCGGAGCAGCAGAAGATCGCCAACGCCTACATCGCTCAGCTCGACGCCGCGCGCGCCTTCCCCAAAAAGATCGTGACCCAGGTCGTACCGCTCAAGGCCTTCTACAACGGCGAAGACTACCATCAGGACTACGCGGACAAGAATCCTGACAATCCATATATCCAGGTCTGCGACGTCCCCAAGATAGCGGCCCTCAAGCAACAATTCCCCGACCTCTTCCAGGACTACAAGCACGAGTAAAACTGGCGTGCATCACCCGCGGCGAAGCTGGTTCCCTTTTCGATAACCGTCGTTTCTCAGTGTGAGTGTGTGTATGTGTGCGCGTAAACTGAGAAAAATGAGCCGATTTTCCACGCTCTCCACAAGACTTTTCCTCAGGCCGGAAAACCTGTTTTAAGGTAGAAGATTCATGGCAGCCTATCCTCAGCTCGTCGGCGATCAGCAGGAGCGCCCCGCCTCGGTTCACGCTGAGATGACCATTCTCGGCGCCATGCTGGTTGAGCCTCTCGCCATCACCGACGCCACCATGCTGCTGACAGCAGACGACTTCGCGCTCGACTCGCACCGTCGCATCTACGCGTCCATGCTTCGGCTCGCCGAGGCCGGCCACGCCGTCGACATCGTCACCGTCGCCGAAGATCTGCGCAAGCAGAAGGAGCTCGACTCCATCGGCGGCGTTCCTTACCTTGCATCCCTGAGCGAGGGACTTCCCCGCAAGCTTTCCATCGAGAGCTACGTCCGCATCGTTCGCGACAAGAGCCTCATGCGTCAGCTCATGACCGTCTGCGATATGGGGATGGTCGAGGCTGCCGATCAGAGCCAGGAAGCTCTCGACGTGTTGAACAACGTCAGCAATCGCCTGATGGAGATCTCCGATCACGCCGTCACCGGCGGTTTTTCCGATATCGGCGCCATCGTCAAATCCTCCTTCGGCAGCATCGACAAGCTCTACGAGCAGGGCCGCGAAGTCACCGGCCTCGCCACGCACTACGTCGACTTCGACCGTATGACCAGCGGCCTGCAGGACTCCGAGCTCATCATCATCGCTGCCCGTCCTTCGATGGGCAAGACTGCCTGGGCCATCAACATCGCGCAGAACTCCGCCGTGCGTGACGGCAAGGTGGTCGCCGTCTTCTCGCTCGAAATGTCGAAAGAGTCACTCCTGCGACGTATGCTCGCCTCCGAAGCCATGGTCAACTCCCGCAAGATCCAGACCGGCTTCCTCCCCAAAGAGGACAAGGGCAAGCTGATGGCTGCGCTCGAGCGTCTGATCGAGTCGAAGATGTTCATCGACGATACTCCCGGCATCACCCTCGCAGAGATGCGCGCCAAGGCCCGCCGCCTGCATCAGCAGGAGGGTCGCCTCGATCTCATCATGATCGACTACCTGCAGCTGATGACCGGATCGTCGGGGGCCGGCAAAAAAGGATTTGAAAATCGTAATCAGGAGGTCGCGGCCGTCTCCCGTGGGCTCAAGGCGCTGGCTAAGGAGATGAAAGTTCCCGTCATCGCACTCTCACAGCTCTCACGTGCCAGCGAGCAGCGCGGCGGCGACAAGAAGCCCATGCTCTCCGATCTCCGCGAATCCGGATCGATCGAGCAGGACGCCGACGTCGTCTGCTTCATTCACCGGGACAGCTACTACAACAAGGACGAGAACGGCGACGAGGATCCTGACTCCAAAGGCAAGGCCGAGATCATCATCGCCAAGCAGCGTAACGGTCCGACCGGCAGCATCCATCTCGCGTACCTGTCCGACTACACGCGCTTCGAGAATCTCTCTACCGGCGATTATGGCGGTGGAGGCGGATACTAGACCGCCACCGCGTTCTTCGCGATGTACTCGTCCAGCCTTGATCGATTCGGTCCGATGTAACGAAAGCGCTCTGCCCATGCAAATCCATAAGCCGCGCCCAGCTCGCGGTCAGAGAGCACCCCACGCGTGTGCATCGAGTCCTCGTCGAGAACGAAATGCTCGATGTACTTGCGGTTTGCCGTCTCGTCGTCGTTGCCTAACACAGGTAGCCGGAGCTTCTTCTCCGCCAGCCGCTGCCGCAGACGCGCTCCGTTGTCGCCGCCCGGCCCTTGCGTTCCAATCGCCTGGATCGACGCCACCTTCACCTCGACGGTTCCGCTAATATCCACGACGCGGTTCGCGATCTGCGGTCCGCGGGCGTAATAGTACTTCTCCATCACGCTGTGCGGCTTAAGCCCCGCTTCCAGCTGCTCGGGATAATCCTTCGCCATTCCGGCCATCCATGCTGCCGACTCCACCGCCGCTGCCGTCACATAATGGTCGGGGTTCTCTTCGTACAGTCCCCAGTGGTCGTAACAGATAATCGTGTCCACCTTCAGCATGCGAAACAGCAGGATCAGATTGCCGCGAAGGTCCTGCGGAGACATCTCGTCCATGCGATGGTTGCGATAGGCGAGGTTATAACTCTTCTTCAGCCCCAGAGACTTCGCTACGGCATCATTGTCCTGCTCGTTGTGCAGCACACCCTCGCCCCGGGTTCCACTGCCGGTCATCTCGTCATTCGTGACGCGAATCAGATAGCCGGTGTATCCCTCGCGAATCAGCTTCCCCACCAGGCCACCAGCGAAGAGCGGAATATCATCTGCATGTGGTTGGATTGCGGCCAGCACCTTCCCGGCATGCGGTTTGCCTGGCAGTTGTTCCTCCACTACCATCTCGCCCTTGCACGTCCAGTCTGCTTCTCTGCCGCTACCAGCCGAACTCTGCGCCGGACGGCTGCTTGAAACTGTTTGCCCATAGGTCGCGACATCCAGGCCTGTCATGGCTGCGCCGAGAACTGTCCCACGAATCATGTCTCTTCGCTTCACGGTGCTCTCCCAAAGATGTGGTTTCTGTTGCTGACTACTCTAGCGCGACTGCTGCGTAAGACCTTAGTCCCTTATGAGATCGTCTCATCAAGCAGGGAAATTGGTGGGACCACCCAGGAATTCACAGCCAATAAACACACTGACGAACCTGCTGACATGATGCTGTCAGCATGGCTTTCGTATGCTTTGTGATGTAGTCGCTTGAAGACTCTTCCGAGGAGCACCGACATGAACGAACAAAAGCTACGGCAACACGCGATTAACTGGTTTGAGATTCCATGTGAGGATTTCGAACGCGCCACCAATTTCTACGAAACGATCCTCGGCGCACCCATGCAGCGCGAGCCGTCCGAGACGCCAATGGCGTTCTTCTCCTCCGAGCGTGCCGGCACCTGCGGAACCCTCGTAAAACGCCCCTTTCAGAAGCCCGGTCGCGGGGGCACCATGGTCTATCTCAACTGTGATGGAGAACTGGACGACGTGCTCGCACGCGTTCGCGTCGCCGGCGGACTCGTGCTTATGCCCAAGACTCCTGTCGCCGGGGGCCACGGCCACTTCGCTTGTCTGCGCGACAGCGAGGGCAATCACATCGGTCTGCACTCTCACTGAAAGATGGTTATCCACCGACCGCTGCAGGTTGTCAGTAGAATCGACCCTGTACCTGCGATCATCCGCCTATGCGACGTGCAGATCGTCTCTTTCGAATCGTGCAGTTCCTCCGTCAGGGCCGCCTGCAGACGGCGCAGACGCTTGCCGGAAAACTGCAGGTCTCACAGCGGACAATCTACCGGGACATTCAGGACCTGCAGCTGGCTGGAACTCCCATCGAGGGCGAGGCCGGTGTCGGCTACACGCTTCGTCGCGATATGGATCTTCCGCCGCTCATGTTCACTCGCGGTGAGCTGACTTCGCTTGTCCTTGGGGCTCGCCTGGTACGCGCCTGGGGCGGCGCAGAGAATGTGCTCGGCGCCGATCAGGCACTGCAGCGTATCGAAGCCGTTCTACCTGCCGACCTGCGCAACGAGTTCGACTCCATCCTGCTCTACGCGCCCGGACACAGAATGCTTCCGCATCTGCGTCTGCGGGTCGACCTGCTGCATGGAGCATGCAAATCGCGGAACGTCGCCAGCTTCAGCTACGTTCGCGAAGACGGCGAGCGCAGCCAGCGTTGCGTCTGGCCGCTCGCGCTCGTCTTCTGGAGCGGTGTCTGGACGCTGACCTCGTGGTGCGAGCTGCGCGACGACTTCCGCGACTTCCGCCTGGACCGCATGGACGATGTCGCCATTCTGGAGCGCACCTTCACGCCGAAGAAGGGACAGCGGCTGGAAGATCATTTGCGGAAGGTCGTTCCCTCAGGCGAAGAGCGGCGCGAACTTCTGGCGCCGTCAGCCAGCTTCTGACGAAACGCATGTCACTCCATGTCACTGTTGTGGGCGTGCCGTTCCGAGCCCGTAGGATAGATCTGTGAAGAGTTGGATCGAGATCTCAGCGCAGCGGCTGACTGCAAACTATCGTCTTCTGGTCGAAGCCGCCGCAGACACATCAGTGCTTGCAGTCGTAAAAGCAGATGCATACGGGCATGGCGCACAGCTATGTGCCCCGGTGCTTGCGCAGGCTGGCGCAGCATGGCTTGGCGTGACCGATGCTGCAGAGGGTGCAGCGGTGCGAGCGGCACTCACCGCGCAGGGTGTCTCGCCTGAACAACAGCCTCGCGTTCTGGTGATGAGCGAGGCGCACGATGAGGATGCCAGGCTCACGCTTGAGCATCGCCTGACTCCGGTCGTGTCGAGTGTCCTGCAGATGCAGTCGCTGGCGCATGCGGCGAGGGAACGCGGCATTCAGTTGGTCGACGTGCATCTTGAGATCGATACGGGCATGGCGCGACAGGGAGTCGCGCCCGGGGACGATCTGGAAGAGGTACTTCAATGGCTTATTCAGCAGAGCGTGGTTCGTCTCGATGGTGTAATGACTCATTTTGCCTCTGCAGAGGTGACGGGTTCGCATCAGACGGCCCAGCAGAGGCGCCTCTTTGAACAGGCAATCCTGCAGGTCGTATCTGCCGGGCTGCGGCCTAAATGGATTCATGCGGGGAACTCTTCGACGATCGACAACCAGAACGACGAAGCTGGCACAGGAGAGAGTCCGCTGTGCTGGTTGCGCAAACTTGCGCACATGGCAGAGGCAAACCCGATGGTGCGGAGCGGGCTCAGTCTCTATGGCTACAGCCTTCCCCTCGAGTGTGAGCAGAACTATGCTGGTCGCTCGGAGCCGCTTGTGCATCCCTGCCTTCAGCCCATCATGACGTGGAAGGCACGCGTCACGCACGTTCGCGAGGTGGAGCCCGGGATGAAGATCGGCTATAACGGCACCTTGACCGCTGCGAGATCCATGCGGCTGGCGCTCCTTCCAATCGGCTACGCCGACGGTCTGCGGCGGGAGCTTTCAGGGACTGACGTCAGGGCAGGAGGCTGGGTTCTCTTCGGTAGCCAGGCTGCTGCCATCGTTGGACGCGTCTCCATGAACCTCACCATTGTGGACGTGACGGCACTACCTTCAGTTGCTGTGGGCGACGAAGCCGTCGTCCTTGGCAAAGGGATCACGGCAGAAGATCACGCCCGGCTGGCAGCGACGATTCCTTACGAGATCCTCTGCGGAATCAAAGCTCCCCGCCTGCTGCTGTAGCTCTGCGCTGCAAGCTACTCTCAATATCGGTAGCATTCGGTTATGGCGAGTCAGCTTCCGCAAATCGACCACCGGCCCGTCCGCAGACTTGTCGCGCCCTTTGTACGTTTCGTGCAGCTTGAGTCTGCCGGCAGCATTGTCCTTTTGGCGGCCGCTGTAGCCGCGCTCACTCTGGCCAACTCTCCTCTTGCTCCGCTTTACTTTTCGTACCTCGACTTTCCGATCGGATTTAGCGCGGGAAGCTCAACCTTCCAGTGGACCGCGCACTTCTGGGTCAACGACGGCCTGATGGCGATCTTCTTCCTGAGCGTCGGGCTGGAGGTAAAGCGCGAGCTTCGGGTTGGGGAGCTCACCTCGGTGCGGCGCGCCCTGCTTCCTGTGCTGGCCGCGCTGGGCGGAGTGGTTGTTCCTGCTCTTCTGTACATCCTGCTGAATCACGGCAGCTCCGGCGCAAGTGGGTGGGGTATTCCGATCGCTACCGACATTGCATTTTCGCTCGCCGTGCTTGCTGTCTTCGGCAGCAGGGTTCCTGTCGGCCTGAAGATCTTCCTGGTGACGCTGGCGATCGTCGACGATATCGCAGGCGTAGTCGTAATCGCTACCGCTTACACTCGCGATGTCCGGCTGGGCTACCTGGCGATCGCTCTAGCGGTCTTCCTTGTCTGTGTCGGAATGAACCGGCTCGGAGTGAAACAGCTCACCGTCTACCTGCTGGCAGGGATTGCGATGTGGTGCGCGATGCACGCGTCCGGTGTGCACGCCACACTGGCGGGAGTTTTGCTGGCGCTGGCGATTCCGACGCGGACCTTCCTTCAGCCAGACACGCTGCTTGATCGAGGCAAGACTCGTCTGGATGAGTTTGCGCGGTCGGTCGAACGGAAAGGACCGCGCAGTGACCAGGCTCGTCATCAGCTGCATAAGATTCGCGAAGGTCTCGAGCTATCCGAGTCTCCGCTCGACCGCCTGCAGGCCGCGCTTCATCCATGGGTCAGCTTCGTCATCATGCCGCTGTTCGCATTTACGAACGCAGGCATCCCGTTGAGCGGGATCCACGCCGCCAGCTTTGTGCGGGATCCGGTCTTTTATGGCGTGCTGCTGGGCCTGGTTCTCGGCAAGCCAGCGGGAATCACGCTCCTCTCGTGGCTGGCCGTTCGTCTGCGGCTGGCCGAGCTTCCGGCCGGAATCTCGTTCGGGCAGCTGCATGCCGTCTCGTGGCTTGGAGGCATTGGATTCACGATCTCGATCTTTATCGCCGGGCTTGCCTTCCGGACGGACGATCAGTACACGATGGCGCGCATCGCGGTGCTTCTGGCCTCGGTCAGCGCCGCCGGGCTGGGAACCCTGCTGGTGGCGAAGACGTGTGTGCGTCCGGTCGCGGATGCGGAAGAGAGCTGATCGCGGAGCGCACGCATTTGCGCCTCTGCTGCACGGACCATTAAGATCGGGCTAGAGAAACGAGAGGAACCTCTTTCATGGAAGCCACAACGATTGCTGCGCGCCGTACTGAAGATATTGCTCTGGACCTTTTGAAGTTCGTCGCCGCGCATGCGAATGTCGCCGGTAAGGGCGCAGGCTCGACCGGATTCGGCGTTACGCCCTCAACCAAGCCCGAGGACCAGGTTCAGCAGCTGCTGGATCTCTACACACGCTGCCGCAAGGCGGTAGAGGCTCCCATCAAGTAAGTGGCGCCGGCAAATTCACTGCGAGTCGCGGTCGTCGGGGCGGGAGCCTTTGGCCGCAACCACCTTCGTGTTTACAACGAGCTGGAGCAGGCCAGAGAGCCGGTCGAGCTGGTCGCGGTCGTCGATCCTGGCGGTCCGGCAGCGGCGGAAGCCTCGGCGAAGTTCGGCGTCCCCTCCTTCTCCTCGATTGCGGAGTGCCTGGCGGCGCAGGACGTGGACGCAGCGTCGGTCTGTGTTCCGACAGTTCATCATCGCGCTGCCGCAGAGGAGCTGATCGCGGCAGGCGTCGATGTGCTGATCGAGAAGCCTCTGGCTCCCAGTCTTGAGGATGCGGACAGCGTTCTTGCGTTGGCAGCGAAGCACGAGCGCATCGTGCAGGTCGGCCATCTTGAACGCTTCAATCCTGCCGTGACGGCGGCGCGGCGATATCTGAACCAGCCGATGTTCTTCGAGTCGCACCGGCTGAGCGTCTTTACGCCTCGCTCGCTGGATGTGGACGTGGTTCTGGACCTGATGATCCACGACCTGGACATCGTGCTGAACCTGGTCGGCTCGCCGGTGACCGAGGTTCGGGCGGTCGGGCTGCCGGTGCTGTCGCCGAAGGTTGATATCGCGAACGTCCGGGTGGAGTTCGAGAACGGCTGCGTGGCGAACTTTACGGCCAGCCGGGTATCGACGGAGCGGGTCCGTAAGCTCAGGTTCTTTCAGCCGCATCAGTATCTTTCGATCGACTTCGCCCGGCAGGACCTGCTGATGATCGACGTGACGGCGGCTGCCGGGATGGATCCGGCCAAGCTGGCCGCTATGGCACAGATGCTTCAGGCATCACAGGGGGCTGGAGGTCATCCCTCCGCCGGGCTATCGCTCAGCAAGGTTCCGGTGGAGCCGGGCGAGCCGCTGCGGCTGGAGATTGCCTCGTTCCTCTACTCGGTGCGGAACCGGACTCGACCGCTGGTGAGCGGAGAGGATGGCCGAGCGGCGCTGAAGCTGGCGCTCGAGATCAATGAGGCGATCTCGGTTCACGCTCGCCGGGCGGGGCTGAAGGTCTAGGGCCACCCCTCGTTTCTACGTCAAACTCTTGGAAACACATGACTTAGGCTTGGACCTCGTGACTGGAAGAGCGTAAAGTCCTGTTAAATCGTGTTCTAGCAGTGCAAATTATTGATTCTGCTCCTCTTGTTGAGGATGGTCTGTGCTGTGACTTAAGTCTTCTCCTCTTTTAAGAGGAGTGGATCGCAGTGAACTAACCGGCAGATGGATGTCCTTGAATCTGGGGGACATGCGGGTTTATGGGGTTGACAGGGCTGGGATCGGAGAAGCATGGCGGATGGATTGGAGGGAAGGCATATGGAGAGAAGCAGATCCCTCCACTGCGCTTCGCTTCGGTCGGGATGACTCTTCCGGCGTTTGGTCTGGTTTGGGTGGTGGGGTGGGTCCTGGTCAGGCGGGCTTGATGCGGGTGCAGGTTTGAGGCGTGCCGCTTCGGTCGGGCTTCCGACCGCAGATCCTTCGACTTTGCCCTTCGGGCTTCGCTCAGGATGACACGTTTTGCGGGAGGGGTGATTGTTTTGAGCAGCTAAGGAAGGCGCGTTGCAGGAAGGTGTTGTTTTGGGTTGAAGAGGGCGTGTTTGAGGATGTGTAGGGTTGGTTACGTGGGGTTTCGTGAGTGGGCTTGGTGCAGGGTCGAGCTTGCGCTCGATGAGACTGTCGCGAAGATGGGGCATCCGGCACCCGGCCTAGGCGCTCTGGCCGGCTTTGACCGCAGATCCTTCGACTTCGCCCTTCGGGCTTCGCTCAGGATGACACTCTTCTGGGTGGATAGCTGTTCCGAGTGCAGGAAGACGGGGCGCCCGTTTCCTGAGCTGACACCCGTTTCCTGAGCTGACACCGTTTTCCGACCTGATAGGTCAGGGCGTTCATGAGTTTCGGCTAGGGGATGGTGAAGCCGGGGTGGGTGGCGAAGGCGTTGTCGATGACCACGTTGCCGCGCTGCTTCGCGGCCTGCTGGAGAGCCGGGGTCGTGCGGGTGCCGGCGGCGTAGAACCACCAGAGATAGAGGGCGCCGTACATCCAGGCTCCCTGATAGCCCCAGTCGGAGTCGGCTCCGGACTTTCCGGCTCCGAAGACGGAGCCTCGGGGGAAGTTGGCGTTGTGGGGCTTGCCACCGATGTGGCGGGATTCGTGGACGAGAGTTTCGGCGCGGCCAGGAACGTCCTTGGTGTAGAAGAAGCCGAGGTAGAGCTCGACCCGGCCGGGCACGAAGAGATCGCAGACGGAGCTGGTGATGGTGACCCAGGCGCGGCAGATCCAGGTGATGAGGCCGCAGACCCAGGAGCAGGGGATCCAGTCGCAGCAGTTTCTGTCCCAGTCGTCGCAGCTGCTGCTGGAGATCTGCCGGTAGTGGGCACAGCCGGAGTTGGACGTCCTGGCGATGGCGCTGCCGTCGCCGCACATGGCGCGCAGGTCGTTGATGGCATGGAGCTGCTCGCGGACGTAGCGGCGGCCCCAATGGAGGATGTCGTTGTTCCAGTCCTCGTTGTTGTAATCGTCGGCGGAGTAGTTGAGTAGCCAGAAGCCGTTGAAGGCGCGGCAGAGGGGCTTGGTGTTATTGCAGGCGTCGTCGAAGCCCCAGCCACCCTGCCAGTAGGTTCCGTTGAAGCCGTGGGTGGACCAGACCCAGTCAACGAAGGGCTGGTTGCAGATGCGCGGACCGTAGAGGGCATCCCCGCTGGTATTGAGGTCGGGGACGGAGTACGTGCAGTCAGCCATGGCTATCTCCTCGATACAGGGCCCGGTTAGCGGCGGTTGAGTGTGGGAGGCGGGTTGTGGGTCGACCGGGACGAGACGCGCTGCGAGGGCTCCTCAGCCGCAGTGTGGGACGGAGGAGGAGAGGTGAAGCCGTGGGTTTCCACTCCGCGCGTCTGAAGACCGTGTCCCTCGGCTGCGAGCGTCTGCTGAGGATTGCGAATCTGCGGAGCCTCACGGACGTCGATGCGGCGGAGATCGAGCAGGAAGTGCTGGTCTTCAGGAAGCGCGGAGAGGATGCGTTCGCGGGAGACGTTTGGCGACTGGAGGAGCTGCTGGACGGCGGCGCGATGGATGGAGAGAGACGGTGTGCCGAGGCTCTGATAGAGAGCTTCGGTGGCCTCGTTGTTGTTCTCCTGGGCGAGGCGACCGATCCCATCGACAGCGGTGGTTCGAAGGATGGTCTCTTCGGCGACGGTGGAGAAGGAGTGAGGATCGCTGGAGCGCTCGGCAGGGATGCGGCTAAGGGCCACGGTGCGGAGCCAGGGAAGAGCGGCGGGGTGACGCAGCTCGGAGGCTGTGAAGATGAGGGCGAAGCGGGTGGGATAGTCGGTCTCCCGGAGGGTGGCTTCGATGCGGGGGATCTCGGCAACGACTGCTTCGGCCTGCGAGCGCAGGCGTTCGAGCGCGCGGGCGTAGTCCTGCTGGGCGTTGTCGCCCTGGCTGTACATGACGGCCAGGAAGTCATGCAGGGCGCGGGCGGCGTCGTTGTCGTTGAAGGGATTGCGCGGGCTCTGCGCGGGACCGACGGTGTCGGAACGGCGCTGCGACTGAGAGACGGCGATGTAGACGCCTACGGCGATGGCGCCCATGGCAAAGATAGAGACTCGTACCCAGCGGTTGGCCATGGGGAGTACCTCCGCATCAGAAGGTTTTTCGTACCAGGGCCCGAACAGGGACGGAGATGGCGAGCGCGAGCAGAGAGATGGCGCTGGCTGCAACGATCATGCAAGGCAGGCAGGGCTTGCGTAGGCTCATGTGCCGCTCCCGTGGGGGAGATTATGGACTTGTCAGCTATATAAGGCAATGCAGTTTTTGGATGGGCGGCGATTTCTCACCGGACGTCTTAGATGATGGCTTGATATCGAGGATTGGGGTTCCGTCAATGGCTTCGAGGTTGAGGACGAGCCCGCTGGGATGGAGACGGTCGGGAGAACGGGTGACGATTTGAAATTTACGTGACACAATCATATTTCTTCGCTATTAATGAATATATGGCAGAGCAAAAGTTCCTAGGCGAATTCGAATTAATGATCCTCTTAGCGATCATGCGACTGGAGAACGACACCTATGGCGTTCCGCTGGCCAGGGAGCTCTCTGAGGTTCGCGGCCGCAGCGTATCCCTGGGAAGCGTCTATGCGGCTCTGGATCGGCTTGAGCTCAAGGGATTGGTCAAGTCGACCATGGGCGAATCCACTCCCGAACGCGGAGGGCGTGCGAAACGATACTTTGCGGTGACCGCCGATGGAATTCGCGCCCTGCATGAGACGCGTCAGGTTCTGAGTGGACTTTGGAGATCTTTGCCTCCCATTAAAGGAGAGATCGCATGAAGCGGACACAATTTGTGCGACTCTCCGTATGGCTGCTTGACCACACGGAGTCTGCGACGAAGCGAGGGCGTCTCTCTGGAGATTTACTGGAAGAGCTGGAAGGTGGATGCTCGGCAGGGTGGTTCTATCACCAGGTGTTTACAGCCGTTCTGATCAACGCCTTGACGACTGCAAACCGATGCGCGCGGCTGGTGGCCTTTGCGGCGGGATGGAGCGCGCTTTATCCCCTGTGGAGAACAGCCTGTGTTGGAGGTCTTACTTACTCGATGGATCGATACAGGATTCTGGCATGGCCCTGGTCGTCGATCCTGCCGCTGATCTACGGTGTCCTGCCGGCGGTGTTGTTTGTCTGGCTGGGGTTCGCTACGTACACCGTCTTATCGGGATCGATGAGCTGGCGCTCAGCCCGCGAGCTATCCTTCGCCCTGTCCACCGGCGCGTCGATGATCTTTGCTGCGAGCCTCGTTGTGCTCCGGCAGCTTCGACATCCACAGATCGTCCTCAGAGATCTCACACGAACAGATTTCTTCCTGGTGGATCACCTGTACTTCATCAGTCTCCCGATCGCGTTGAGTCTTTTGGTCACGCTGTGGATAGGGGCATCGGACACGCCACGTGTTGGCCGTCTTCGCCGGAAGAAGACCTCCAGATGGGGAATGCGCCTTGCGCGTATGGCACAGATGTTTGCATTCCTGCCGGTACTCTGCACCTGTTCGTCGGCGCAATCTTCTTCTCCTGTGCCCGGACTGACGCACGGCACGGATGAGGAGCTGATCCAGACTCTCAGGACGAAGCTCGCTGAAGACACTGCTGCAGGAAAATTCTCGGGAGCCGCACTCATCGCGAGAGAGGGGACTCCCATCTTCGAACAGGCATACGGATTCGCAGATCGCGAGCAGAAGATCTCCAACACAGTGGAGACGCGGTTCCGGATCGGGTCGGTCAACAAGATCTTCACCGCCGTGGCCACGCTGCAGCTGGTCGAATCAGGAAGAGTAAAGCTCGACGACCCGTTGGTGAGATACCTTCCCAACTATCCGAATAAGGACCTGGCCCGGAGAGTGACGATCGGTGAACTGCTGAACCACACGGGTGGCACAGGAGACATCTTTGGAACGGGTCCAAACGTACTCTTCAGTGAAGAGTACAAAGCGCATCGTCTCGAGCTGAGAACACTGGACGACTATATCCGCATCTTCGGAGACAGGCCTACGCGTTATGAGCCCGGCAGCCGCTTTGAATACAGCAACTACGGCTACATCCTGCTAGGCAAGGTGATCGAAAAAGCGAGTGGTGAAGATTACTACGAGTACATGAGGAATCATGTCTACCGACCGGCGGGGATGAAGTTTACCGGCGAGCTTCCAGAGGATGAAAAGGTTTCCGGCAGGAGTGTCGGGTACACCACTATGGATGGTAATAAGAGCGCGCATCCGAATACAGGCTCTCTCCCCTATCGCGGAATTCCGGCGGGCGGGGGCTACTCCACGGTTGGCGATCTGCTGGCGTTCGCGAAGGCTTTGCAGCAGCACAAACTTCTCAATGCGAACTACACCTCTCTCATGATGAAGGGAAACGTAGCTATGCCTCACGATGACCACTATGGATATGGGCTGATGGTGCATTCGTTGAACGGAAGCACTTGCGTGGGGCATGCCGGGGGCTATCCAGGCATGAATGCGGACGTCGAACTCTGCAACGATGGGAGATATGTCTTTGTCGTATTAGCGAACGTGGATCCGCCGGTTGCTCAACGGCTCGGCTACTTCATCGCGAACTGGGTCACGCTGTCGGATAAGCGATAGGCGAGAAAAATAATGGGGTACAAGCACGAGCGCTCTGTGTCGCCATGACGTGACGGACGGAAGTGCTGAATGGAGTGACGGATCCACGTATTCTGCCCGGAGCACGGTTTGCGGCTCGGGGCAGAATAGAGGGATCCTTCGCGTTGCTCAGGATGACGGCCTTTTCATCACTACACCTTGGGAGAGCTGCTTTAGGGCTAGAGCTGCTTCAGGGATCAGAGGGCTTGGCGGAGCCAGTCTTCGAAGCGCGTCGGGGCGATGCGGGGAGTGGCGCTGTCGGGGTTGAGGGTGGAGTCGTCCAGGGCGTATCCGAAGTAGGTTGCCTTGGGGTCGGCGACGACGGTGCGGAGGTCTTTCTTTGCGGAGAGCACGGTCTTGACCAGCTCGGCCATGGGAAGCTTCTCGGGTCCGGTGAGCTCGAGGGTGCCGTTGACTGGTTTCGAGGTGGCGACGTCAGCGAGGGCGGCGGAGACGTCTGCGGCGGCGACGGGCTGCATGAGGGCTGAGGGAAGGTGCACGGCTCCGTCCTGCAGACTGACGTCGGCGATGGGAGCGAGGAACTCGAAGAACTGCGTGGCCCGCAGGATGGTAAAGGGCACGCCGGAGTCCTTGATGATGCCCTCCTGGGCTACCTTGGCACGCATGTAGCCTCCGTGAGCCATGCGGTCGGCACCCACGACGGAGAGAGCGACGTGATGCTGGACGCCTGCGGCGAGCTCGGCGGCGGCGATGTTGCGGGCGGAGGTCGAGAAGAAGTTGAGGACGGCTGTCTCCTCGAAGGATGGGGAGTTGGAGACGTCTACGACGACCTGAGCTCCTTTGAATGCGTCGGCGAGGCCCGCGCCGGTGAGCGTGTTGACTCCCGAAGAGGGGGATGCCGCGACGGCATCGTGACCCTGCTGCTGGAGGATGCTGACGAGTTTCTTACCGATGAGGCCTGTGCCTCCGATGACGACGATCTTCATGGTGAACCTTCCCGGATTGCCCCCGGCGGGGGCGGAATTTTGTTCCTTCGTTGCAGGGAAGACCGGGCAGGGCGGGTTGCTGTGACAGCAGGGGCGATAATTTTTGGCGCGCGTGACGCGGAGTCAGGCGCCGGGGGACGAAGAAGGGAGAGATTGCTGGGGCGTACCCGTCCGCGAATTGGCGAGGAGCGCGAGCTTGGGTGGGCTCATGACCCACATAATTTGACTGATGCCTTCGGGGGTGGTCTCGACGGAGGCGAAGGCGATGACGGAGCCGTTGCGCGAGAGAAGAGCCCCGGGGTTTCCGTTCGCCTGGATGTAGTCGACGGTGACGCCGGTCCAGAAGTGTGAGGCGAAGGAAGCCACGAGTTTGGCGACGCGCTGGTACCCGATGACCGGTTTGCTGGCGGCGCTGACCATGCCGTTGCCATCGGTGAGGGAGACGACGTCGGCGGCGAAGAGGCCTTCGAGCTCGGCCACGGAGCCCTTCTGGGCGGCGCGGAGGAAGGTCTGAAGGAGCTCGGTTTGCCGGGCCGGGTCTGGAGTCGATGCGGCGGTGTGCCCTTCCTCGGCGACGTGGCGTCGCGCGCGGGAGACGAGTTGGCGGACGTTGGCCTCCGTCGTCTCGAGGAGCCCGGCGAGGGTGGAGTAGGGATAGTCGAAGGCCTCGCGGAGAACGAAGGCTGCGCGCTCGGCGGGGGAGAGCTTTTCGAGCAGGAGAAGAACGGCGAGGGAGAGGGCTTCGCCACGCTCGGCTCCGAGGTAGGGGTCGGAGCTGGTGTCGACGGGTTCGGGGAGCCAGGGACCGATGTAGGTCTCGCGACGGGAATGGGCGGACTGCGCGAGGTTGAGAGCGAGACGGATGGTGATGGTGGAGAGGAACGCGGGGGAATCGAGGACGGTCGTGCGGTCGGTTGCCTGCCAGCGGATCCATGTCTCCTGAACGATGTCTTCGGCCTCGGCGGCGCTTCCGAGGATGCGATAGGCGATCCCGAAGAGGCGGCGACGCACGGCCAGAAAGGCGGAGGTGGCCAGGTCGAGATCGCGAGATTCGTCCAGATCGTGCGGCGACATGGCTTCGATTGTAAACAGAGGCCGTAGATACGACTTTTATCGCTAAAGGCGCCTTGGCTTAGGCTTAACAGATGAGAAACTGCCGGGCCTTTTTTTGTTTTGTCCTTCTTGCTGTTTGCTTGCTTGCTTCCAATGCAGTCTTTGCCTCCGAGGCGGCCGCCGCTCCTGAAAAGTCTCCCGGCGACGTGTTGATCTTTACGAACGGGGATCAGCTGACAGGTAAGCTGATGCACTCGACGGGCACGACGGTGACGTTCCACAGCGACATGGCTGGAGATATCGACGTGAACTGGTCAAAGGTCAAGGAGCTGCGATCGCAGCGGCAGTTTGTGGTGCTGGGCAAAGGTGCACGCAAGAGCTGGAGGTCGCTGCGATCGGTTCCTTCCGGCAGCATCAAGGTCGAAGACAAGAAGATCGAACTAAAGGGAGAGCACGGGACCCAGGTGATGCCGATTGCGAGCACCGCTGACGTGCTGGACCAGGAGACGTTCGAGAACGAGGCGCTGAAGGAGGTGAACTTCTTCCGTCGCTGGACCGGGACGGCGACGCTGGGCTCCACGCTGATCAGCGCGACGCAGAACAACTACACGTATACGGGCGCAGCAAACCTGGTACGGAGCATGCCCAGCGTGACGTATCTTCCGCCGAGGAACCGGACGATCGCAAACTTCTCCGGATCGTACAGCCGCATCACGCAGCGGCAGGCGCAGGGTGCCCCGGTTCTGCCTGACCTGCTGAGCTCGATTTACCACGTGGACGCTGAGCGCGACGAGTACATGAACTCGAAGATCTATCTGCTGGCGCAGACGTCGTTCGATCACAACTTTTCTCAAGGTTTGGATCTGCAACAGATCTACGGCGCAGGCGTTGGTTGGACGGTGCTTCAGCGCCCGAACCAGACGCTGGACTTGAGAGCCACGCTGGGATATGAGAAGCAGCAGTTTCTCGATACTACGACGGAGCAGAATAAGAACCTGATTGGTTCGCTGGTGAGCATGAACTACAACCTGAAGCTTCCGCTGAAGGCGATCTTTCAGCAGCAGGTGCAGTATCTGCCTGCCTATAACCAGCCGGAGGCCTACTCCGTGACGGAGAACAACAGCCTGTCATTTCCTCTGTACAAGCGTTTCCGCTGGCAGGTTGGCACGCTGGATAGCTATCTCAACAATCCGCCCATGGCGATCTATCCGGCTCCGTCGAATCGGCGGAACTCGTTTCAGTTCACGACCGGGGTGAGCTACACGTTCAAATAGGGGTGAGGAGAGGCCCGCGGATTACTTCAGGGTCTCGATCGCGATGTTCTCTGGGATCTTCAACTCGAACTGATCGTCGTCAAGCTTCTGGTTGAGGGTGAGCTTTGTGATGTTGACGGTAAGGGAGTAGTGATCGCGGGGCCGCTCGATGACGATGTTCGAGGGATACGGTGTGTTGCCGTAGAACTGGTAGTTGCTGTAGTGGGCCTTGGTGACGACCTGCCCCTTGGTGTCGTAGATGTCCTGCTGGTAGGGCAGCAGATCGGTCGAGTTGATGTGGATCACGCGCAGGGTTCGCACCGTCTGGCCTTCGGGCCGGGCGAGAATCTGAAGGGAGTAGGCGGGCTCCTCGATGAGGTCCTTCTTCTTTTTACCGCTCTCGATGACCCGGATGTCGGTGGTCATGGAGATGATCTGCTGCTCCTCGGGCCCCTGGATGAACATGGAGTCGAAGAATACGTCTGGACGAAGATTTTCGAGTCCGTTTTTGGATTGCGTGGTGATGGTGTTGCTGCCGACGATAGCGCGCTTGCGGGGCGGGATAAGCAGCTTGAAGTTTTTGCCGTCCGAGACCATGTCAAGGGCCTGGGTTCTTACGACTGGAACGAGGAGGAGAACGCGGAGGAACTCCGGCTTGCGCATGAGGATGTAGCCGGCAAAGCTGAGGGACTGGGTCTCTTTACCCTGAAGTCCGCCGCCGGTCGTGGCGGAGATCTCGACGCCTGCGTTGAAGGTCTGAATGGCGGCGTAGCGGCTGTCGAGCTGCCTTGCCATGTCATCGAGCGAGGTACTCATGATGACATCGGCCACACGGGTCTTGGGCACGTAGCGTGTGTGGCTCAGGCATCCAGTCAAGGCCGGGAGAATGCCGATCATACCCAAGGCCAGGGTTTTTCGAATCGTCATGCGCACGAAGTTTAAGTATACCGTCCAGGTTTTATAGAAGCTTTGGCTACAAGGGGTTTAGATGTACGGACGGGGATTGGGGTTCTGAAAGTGACTGACAAACAAACGCTGGGACCTGATAACCAACGGCCAGCTCTAAGTCTGGCCGCGCGGTCTGGTTAATGCTGCAAATTTTTGCGGTAGATCGCGACGTTCTGGTTGTGTTCCTTGAGGGTCGCGGCGAAGCGGCTGTGCCCGGCGGCGTCGGAGACGAAGTACAGGTAATCGGTCTTCGCGGGAGACATCACGGCGCGATACGCGGCCATGCCCGGATTGCAGATGGGTCCGGGAGGGAGGCCCGGGTGCCGGTAGGTGTTGTAGGGCGAAGGGGAGTGGAGATCGGAGGCGTAGATAGTTCCGCGCCAGCGATTGTCGAGCAGGGCGGCGTAGATGACGGTCGGGTCGGTCGCGAGAGGGATGGATTTGTCCAGGCGATTGAGGAAGACTCCGGCGACGAGAGGGCGCTCGGAGTCCTGGGCGACCTCCTTTTCGACCAGAGATGCGAGGATGACGGTGCGAGGGATGTCGTTCTGAAGTCCGAGCTGCTGGGTGGCCTGCCGGAAGCGGCGAACCATGGCGGCGAGGATGTGGACGGCAGGGGTGTGCCGGGCGAAGTGGTAGGTATCGGGGAAGAGGTAGCCCTCGAGCGAGTCAGGTGGGTGAGCGGCGCCGATGGTCCACTCGGCGATCAGCTCGGTGTGCTTGCGCTCCTCGGCGAGGAAGGTATCGCTGTCGCCCAGCCCGGCGGCCTGTACCGCCTGGGCGATGTCGAAGATGTTGTATCCCTCCGGGATGGTGAGGGTACGGGTGTAGATCTCGCCGCGGGCGATGCGGTTGTAGACCTCGGTCAGGGGGAGGGGATGGTCAAAGCGATATTCGCCGGCTTTGAGTGTGTTTGCGCGGGTAAGTTTCAGAAACTCAAAGGCATAGCGACTGCGGATGATTCCTGCCTGCTCCAGGTGTGCAGCGATGGCTCGGGTGCTGGTGTGGGGAGCGATCTCGACGAAGGTCTCCGTGGAGGGACCGAAGGGCGTGTAGATGAAGTAGGTGGCCAGGCCGCCACCGACGAAGGCCAGCAGGATGACAAGCAGCAGCAGGATTCCAATGAACTTCAACAAGATGAGGGAGACCTCCGGTCGTAATTTATTTTAGGATGCCGAGGGCCTGAATCGTTGAGAGATGGTCCGGTGACCGTCCATCGGCTGAAGGGATTCACGACATGCTTCGGGTAAACGGGTCACCTTAGCAGCGAGGGCGGCGAGACTGTGGTGATTGGAACCGCAGATCCGACTGCGCGGCTGCGCCGCTTCACTCAGGATGACACTCTTTAGGGAAGGGTGATGTGCTGCCTGGAGGGGATGATCCATGGAGGAAGCTACCTCCAGCAACCGGTATGGCTGATTCTGTTCGGCCGGTATGGTTAGTCACGGTGCTACCGATATGGTTGGGCTTTGATTCTTCGGGCTTTGGCGGCGATGCAGCAAAGAGAAACGACCTTTGGCGGCGGGATGGATTTGGCCTGAGGTCGTATAATCGTATTTTCACCCCCATGCGCGAGCACTTTCGAGCACGGGAGACTCCGTGGCTCCGACGTCGCGGGCCATTTAAGCCGAAAACAGGAAGGCCTCATGCCAGAACAGATCATGAAGCGGCTCCAGGAGGAGATCAAGCAGCTTGAGTACGAGCTGACGACCGAGCTTCCGGCCGAGATTAAGAAAGCGGTCGCCCTGGGCGACCTGAGCGAGAACGCCGAGTATCACATGGCCAAGCAGCGCCAGGAGTTTGTGAACGCGCGCCTGGGCCAACTGAAGAAGCGCATGGGCGAGCTGGCCCTGGTGAATCTCTCCAACATCCCACATGACAAGGTGGGTTTTGGCGCCACGGTAACGGTGTTCGACTCCTCCAAGGATGAGGAGATCGTGTACAAGCTGGTGACGAGCGAGGAGTCGGACGTCTCGAAGGGGTTAATATCGACGACTTCTCCGATCGGGCGCGCGATTCTGGGCAAGCAGGTAGGCGATACTACAACGGTCGTCACTCCCAATGGGAAGCGCGAACTAGAGATTCTGAAGCTGGTTACAATTCACGACACAGCGGAGTAAGAAGGGCGTCCGCGACGTAGAGGCGTTGCGCGACAGGAATTGGTAAGAGGATAAGGGTGACCTGGACAGGCGCATTTGGTAAAGGCAGTGGCTGGCTGTTACAGAAGATCGTGAACGGCCTTGCCCTCTCCCGAATCTCTCCGAATACGCTGACGTTTATTGGTCTGATCATCAACATCATCGCAGCTCTCTTTTTCGGCTTTGCGAGAGGGCCACATGCGAACCGCATGTTTCTGTATGCCGGCCTGATTATCATCGGTGCCGGCATCTTCGACATGGTAGACGGACGGGTGGCGCGACAGACGAACCAGGTCTCGGTGTTCGGCGCATTCTTCGATTCGGTGATCGACCGTTACTCGGACGTGGCGATCTTCTTCGGCCTGCTGGTGTACTACGCTCGCGGTAACCGTCTCTTCTATGTCGGGCTGGTTGCGTTTGTGATGACGGCCTGCCTGATGGTGAGCTACACACGGGCTCGTGCCGAGGCGTTAATTGGAAGTTGCAAGGTCGGTTTTATGGAGCGGCCGGAGCGGATCGTGTGCGTGATTCTGGGAGCGCTGTGCAATCGCTGGGGAGTTATGGCTGCCGCTCTGTGGGTGCTGGCGGTGTTCTCGACCATTACCGTGATTCACAGGATCCGTTATACGTATCTGGAGACGGAGCGTCGGAAGGTTGCAGTGACTGCCGAGGCCGTATCTCCCCGGTAGCCAGTAACCTGAGCGGATTTTTTGACGGGAGAACGCTTTTCTTTTTACTGTTTTTCTGCATCTGAAGGTTGCGTGTAGGATGGCTGCGGATGGCCCGGCGTTCTAAGTGTCTCCGTACGTTTTCTACTGGTGGTTTCGGATTCTCTGAACAGAAAATCTCCGGTGCTAGGGTTAGCTATGTCTTCTGCGATCTTTGTACGAACTTCAGGCAGAACGGCCAGCGGCGAGACAGCTCGCGGCCGCGTGATCTGCGGATCCACTGCCATTCTGCAGGCGAAGGATTCTTTGATGGAGCTGGCCCGGCGTGGCGGGCAGCCCGGCGCAATGGACGACCTGAATTATTTTCTGGCCAGGCCCCAGATCCGCAAGAAGACGCCGCTGGTGATCTCCGAGGAGCACCCTGGGGGCGGCGCCGATGCTTTGGGTGCCGCTGTGCTGCTGTATGAACACCACGTCGCCGGTCACGGGATCCGTATCTTCGCAACGGATGACACGACAGGTCGCCGCACGCTTGTATCTCCACCTGTCAGACGGGCACCTTTTGCGGTGACCGCATGCCAGCATCTGCTGGAGCGAGGCGCACAGATCATCCTGATCTCCTTCCGGCACGAGGATGCGCGGATAGACGAGACACTGGAGCAGCTGCTACAGGGAGAGAGCTACGCCTGTCGCTGGGCGAGCCGGGAGCGTGAGATTGCCGGTTATCTGCCCTTCGATGGGACGCTTGATGCCACGATGGCACGGTTAGGCACCCGGACAAGGAACCACCTGCGCTACTACCGCCGCCGCGCAGAGAACCAACTGGGTGCA
Source organism: Edaphobacter sp. HDX4 (assembly GCF_036877565.1). Classification (NCBI taxonomy): domain Bacteria; kingdom Pseudomonadati; phylum Acidobacteriota; class Terriglobia; order Terriglobales; family Acidobacteriaceae; genus Edaphobacter; species Edaphobacter sp. HDX4. The sequence continues at coordinate 55,819 of NZ_JAEDXW010000022.1, read as the reverse complement.
GAGTTCGTGCCTGAGGCTAAGATCTCACGCGAAGACTTCATCGCGATGAACCGGATCTCCGCCTATGCCGTTACCGACGAGGTCGCCGGATCACGATATGACTTGCTTGGCGAGTTAGAGTCACCCCTGCTGTACGGTATGCGAGACCGGGATGGCCGCTGGCTCAGTCTGATCGGTGGACGCCACTGCGAGGCCCAGATGGAGATGTACTGGCAGATGAATCGCGATGATGTCCCCTCCCAGTCTCTGGGTACGGCGATGCGGGCGTTTCTGATTGAGCACGAAATTGGTCGCGGAACCCAGCGGATGTATATGGAAGGTGGCACGACGCACTCGATGAGTCACGCCTTTGTCCCGGAGAAAACGACGGACCTGATTGTGATGCGACAGTCTCCGCTGACCCGTGTGCTTCCTGGACTAGTGAAGCGATTCCTTCCGCCGGAAAACATGATGTTGCAGGTGCTGGAAGATACGACATTGGTGTGGCGGAGTGTAAAGCGCCGGTAAGCAGCAGAGGTATGGAGCCAGGCTTATCAGCGACGCTTACGATGGCTGTCGTCACCTTGCTCTGATTGCGCTGCAGGTCGCGATGGCTTTTCGACCAGGTGAATTCCGTGCGAGGACGAGAGGCGCTCGTAGACAGGATGCCGCGCCTTGAAGATCTGGTTGAGATAGGTTCCCTTGGACGGAGCGGCCCGAAACGCATCGAACTCTTCCGGGGACACATCGTAGTAGCGATAGACTCCCCGTTTTCCGCGATATACCATCGTCAGGGTCCGGGCGCCAGAGTCGTAGTGCATGGACGAGATGACGCTGGAAGGCATCGCTAATCCCTTTCTAAATATCCGATGCGGATTTCGGGTGATCCGGACAGTCCTTCCTGTACACCGCGACACATTTACCTTAAGCCAACCTTAAGTGCTCTGTGGAATAGGTGAGGATAACCTCCCTGTCTTCAATGCAATAAACAATGCATTCAACAGAACGTAAAGGCGCATTCACAGTTCCGCCCTAGTGTCAAAGCACGATGAAACATTCTGGCTTTGCAGGTGGAACAGCGATCGCTGTGTGCCTGGCGTGTGCCTGGCTTCATGCTCAGGACGCCAAGGAAGCTCCGGCGGTGACGCCGGTGAAGGTGCGTGTTGCGAGCTTTATTGAAGTGGACAGGCTTTCGCTAGCGACAGTCATTGCTCCTCCTCCGGCTGCAGGATCAAGCGCCGCGAAGGCGGAGCTTGAGGATCTACACCGCATTCAGGACTCTCGCACGGCGCAGCAGGTGAAGGCGGCGCAGGCCGATGATGCGGAAGAGGACATCTTCATCTACCGCACGGCGCTGGGCAGCGGCTTCAACGCGCAGGCATTGGCGGCGACGGCTGCGCCGTCGAAGCAGGTGCACGGCGATGAGCCGGTCGCAAGCGATGTGCTCAAAGAGATGTACCAGCGACCGCGGCCCTACCAGGTGGACACGACGCTTCATCCGGTCTGCAAGCTAACAACGAAGCATAACTCTTACCCGAGCGGACATACGCTGTCCGGTTATCTCCTGGCGCTGACGCTGGTGGAGATGGTGCCCGAGAAGAGAGCAGAGATCCTGGAGCGTGCTGATGATTACGCGCACAACCGGCTGGTATGCGGCGTTCACACAGCGAGCGACCTAGAGGCGAGCCGGCGCATAGCGTACCTGATGTTCGGCACGATGCTCGAGAATCCTCGCTTTCAGCAGGAACTGGCAGCCGCACGGGCGGAGACCCGTCAAGCGCTGCAGATGAACCGATAGAAGAGTGTCTGTCTTTTCCGAGAGAAGGACGACCAAGTTCTCAAAAAATTGGAGGTACGGGATGAATTGGAAGAAAGCTATTTTGCATCTGGGTGTGTTGTCGGCGATATCAACGGCCACGCTGGTGGCACAACAGGCCGGAACGATCTCCGGAAGCGTCTCTGACACGAAGGGGACGGGGGTTCCGCACTCGACGATCGTGCTGAGAAATGAGACGACGAACGCGGTGACGAAGATTTCGGGCGACGACGGAGGACACTTTTCCTCGCCGGTGCTGCCGGAAGGAAATTACACGATCGAGGCATCGGCTCCGGGATTTGCGCTGGGTACGAAGAAAGATGTTTCTGTCTCGGCGAACGCGCCTGCGCAGGTGACCATGGCGCTGAAGCTCGGTTCGGTGACCGATCAGGTGACGGTTGAGGCGAATAACTCCAACTCGGTGGCCGCGCAGTATGCGCCGATGGATGGCCTGCTGGAGGCACGGAGCGCACGCACCGAGGTGAACTCCTCATTCATCCAGAACTTCAGCTCGCCGGTAGCGGACTACACTGAGGTGATGCAGATGACGCCCGGTGTCTTCAGCATCAACTCGAACGGTGTGGGACTGGGCGACGCGAAGATGTTCTTCCGGGGGTTCTCGGACGGTCTCTATGACATCACCTTCGATGGCATCCCATGGAACGATACCAATACGCCGTCGCATCATTCATGGGCGTTCTTTCCATCGCAGTGGCTGGGTGGAGTCGATTTTGACCGCAGTCCCGGAACGGCTTCTACCGTGGGGCCCACCCCCTTTGGCGGATCGGTGAACCTTCTCTCGAAGGAGATGCTGGACGTCCGCAACATCCGGGGAGGCGTGAGCTACGGATCGTTCAACACGATTCTGTATGACGGCAGCTTCGAGTCGGGAAACTTCGGTGGAGAGACAAAGCGAAACAACCTGCAGATCGATGTTCACAAGATGACTTCGGACGGATTCCAGACATTAAACAACCAGAGCCGCACCGCAGGTTCGCTGAAGTATCAGCTGAAATTTTCCGATACAAAGATGCTGACGGGATTTGCAGGTGTGATCCGGCTGAATGCGAACACGCCGAATATCAAGGGGCCTACGACGGCGCAGGTGGCGCAATTCGGTTACAACTACCTGCTGCAGAACACCGATCCGACGCAGCAGAACTATCAGAAGTACAACACCTACTATGTTCCGACGGACTTCGAGTATGTGGGTTACAAGCAGCAGCTGGGGAAAGGCTGGTCGCTTGATACCAAGCCCTATACATACAGCTACTACAACGCGCAGTACTATGCGACCCAGCCCAAGGCAGGCCCGATCAACACGAAGAACTGCGCTCCGGTCAAAGGGGTGCGAAGCTGCGCGGTGGACAAGCTGAACAGCTATCGCAAGTATGGTGAGATCACATCGCTGAGCAAGGTTTCGAAGTACGGCGTCTTCCGGACGGGCATGTGGTACGAGTGGGCGGCGACGAATCGCTACCAGACTCCGTCCGATCCTCTTACTCACACGGATGATGTGCTGCCGAACTTCCATGAGAAGTTCTGGACGAACTCGTACCAGCCGTATGCGGAGTTTGAGTATCATGCCACACCTGCGCTGACCTTGACGGCGGGTATGAAGTGGGCGCATTACACCCAGGACCTGAAGCAGTACGCCGATAACGGCAAGACAGTAGGAGACCTCGGGGGCGCGCCGTACACGAGACACTCGGCGGGCTACAACAGCTACCTGCCGTCGGTGGATGCGAACTACCGGATCAAATCGAACTGGAGCGTCTACGGCCAGTTCTCGACCGGATCGGTGATTCCGCCAAGCTCAGTGTTCGACGTGACGGGTGCCGTGGTCTCGACCTTGCCCAAGCCGACGGGTGCCAAGAGCTATCAGGCCGGCACCGTGATCAAGCTGCGCCGCGCGACACTGAATGGCGACTACTACTACATCAACTTCGACAACGTTTACACGTCGTCGCCGGATCCGAACAATCCGAGTGCGACGTCCTACTCGCAGGCGGGCAGCACGACCGCGAAGGGAATTGAGGCTGAGGGAAATCTGTACCTTTACAAGGGCCTGAGCCTGTATGCCAACGGAACCGCAGGGAGTGCGAGATACTCGTCGCAGAGCGTGGGTGGAGTGGTGAACCCGAACTACGACCGCTGGGTGGCGAGCACGCCCGGCAATACCGAGGGCCTGGGACTGACGTACCAGCAGAAGTACCTGGACTTCGGCATCTTCAACAAGCGTGTGGGCTCCATGTGGAACGATGGCGGCAAGGGAAGCACGGTGATCAATCAGTACGTTCCGATTGACGCGTTCAACATGACCAACCTGTTTTTCAACGTCACGATGCGTAAGGGCTCGTTCTTCGATCAGAGCAAGCTGCGATTGAGCTTCAACAATCTGTTCGACCAACGCGGCATCACCAGCCTGACGCCTGCGCTTACCGGGCCTACCTATAAGGCTGATCCGGGGGACACGCTGGGTCTGCTGGCTGGGCGCAGTGTAACGGTTTCATTCGTAATTGGACTGTCTCCTCACCGGGAGTAAGTGCACTCTGATTTAGCGGAACCTGATGGGAGCAGCGATAACAGCTGCTCCCATTTTTTTTACAACATCGTTTGCCGGCGGCCGAGCTGTGATTCCATACAATTCAAATTGAAATGCAGCGTTCTCCCCTTCTCCTTATTCACGGCGGCGCCTGGGCTATGCCGGACGAAGCTATCGCGGCGCATGAAGCCGGAATCGCGGACGCGCTGGCAGCAGGTTATGGCCTGCTGGAGCGCGGAGGCAGCGCGATGGACGCCGTCGAAGCTGCCGTGGCCGTCATGGAGGACGACGAGATCTTTGATGCCGGACGAGGGTCCTTTCTGACGCGTGACGGTCGCGTGCAACTGGACGCCCTGATGATGAATGGTGAAGATCTGCGCGCGGGTGGAGTGGCGTGCGTGGAGCGGCTGAAGAACCCGATTCGCGCGGCGCGGCTGGTGCTGGAACATAGTCCGCACATCTATTTTGTCGGGACAGGGGCGGAAAGGTTCGCCATGCAGCATGGTATGAGGCTGATCGATAACACCGAGCTGATTGTTCCGCGCGAGCGCGAACGGCTGATGGCGTTTCAGCAGGCAGAGCTGGAAGGCGCAGTGGATACCACCTTCTCCGGACCGATCATGGATGATCCAACGATCAGTTCGCACGATACCGTGGGAGCCGTTGCGCTCGATCAGTACGGCCATATCGCCGCAGGGACGAGCACGGGAGGGACGCTCTCGAAGGCTCCGGGGCGCGTAGGTGACTCGTCGCTGATCGGCTGCGGGTGTTATGCGGACGACGAATCGGCGGCGGTTTCGCTGACGGGATGGGGCGAGCCGATCATGAAGCTGGTGCTGGGAAAGTGGGCCGTGGATCGCGTGACTGCGGGAGCATCACCGCAGGACGCAGCGACGGCTGCGATCGATTATCTCCAGACGAGGCTGGGCGGGCACGGAGGGATCATTCTGCTGGACGGAAAGGGCCGCTTTGGGCTGGCGCACAATACTCCTCGCATGGCCTGGGGGCTGAGGACGGCGGATGGAGTTCAGCTCGGCATCACGCGGAATGGATGATTGCCTCGCCGGGGTTGGGGGTCAGCCTCGGTCACGGCCTGGCGAAGATGCTGGCCAGCTCGTGCGGTGCGACGACCTCAAGCTGCTCGTAGGTGCACGCCTCGGGTGGCTTGTCGGTGCGCCAGCGGCGGAACTGGGCCATGTGGCGGAAGCGCGTTCCCTGCATGTGTTCGTAGGCGACCTCGACGACCAGCTCCGGGCGCAGCGGCTGCCAGGAGAGATCCTTGCCCTGGCTCCATCGAGACTGTCCTCCGGGCATGCGCTGGTTTTCGCCTCCACTGGCCTCGGTCTCGTTCCACGCCCGCCAGGGGTGGTCTTTCAGGGCGTTCTTGCGATAAGGTTCGAGGAACTCTACCAGCTCGCGGCGTTTCTTCTGGGTAAAGCTGGCGCATACTCCGACGTGCTGCAACGAGCCTGAGGCGTCGTACAGACCGAGAAGGAGCGAGCCGACGGCTTCGTTCTCTGCGTCCTTGTGCCACCGGAAGCCAGCGACGACGCAGTCGCAGTCGCGCTCGTGCTTCACCTTCAGCATGGTGCGTTTGTTGGGAGTGTAGATTCCGTCGACAGGCTTCGCTATCACGCCGTCGAGGCCCGCGCCTTCGAACCGCTTGAACCAGTCACGCGCCGTTGAGAGATCGCGTGTGGCCGGGGTGATGTGGATGGGCGGCTTCGCCTTTGCAAGCAGTGATTCGAGCGTTGCGCGGCGCTTCTCAAAAGGTTCGCCGGTGAGGTCGTCATCTCCGACGGCGAGCAGGTCGAAGAAGACGATGGAGGCGGGGATCTGCTGGGACAGCAGCTTGATGCGCGAGGCGGCGGGGTGGATTCGAAGCTGCAGGGCGTCAAAATCAAGTTGGCCGCGGGCACCATCGAGACCAGCACTCGCGGCGATGACGATCTCCCCGTCGAGGACGCAGCGTTCCGGCAGCGTCGACTTCAGCGGATCAAAGAGCTCGGGGAAGTAGCGGTTGAGCGATTTCTGGTCGCGGCTCTGCAGCATCAGGTCGTCGCCGTCGCGGAAGACGAGGGTACGGAATCCGTCCCACTTCGGCTCGAAGATCCACGAGTCGCCATCAGGGATGTCGTCGACGCGCTTGGCCAGCATGGGAGCAACCGGTGGCGGAACAGGCAGGTTCACCCTGCGATGGTATACCGGACGGCGTCGCTAGATCCATGCGCTGACGATGCGACCGGCGCTGCCGAGCAGTCGCAGATTGTCGCTGCGGTGACGGAAGTAGCGCTCGTTGAGCTCGTGGCTGCCGAGATCTTCGATGTTGTGGAAGGCGGTAAGCTCGGCGGCAATCTCAGGCGGTGTGAAGAAGAGCTGAAAGGGCTCGCCTGCAAGCTGGACACGCGAGGCAAGCGAGTCGTGTGCGAGTTGCTCGAGATAAGGCAGAGCGGAGCGGGGCTGGCCGTAGTCCATGACGACGCCACTGCACGGCGCGGAGGATGCGATCAACGCGAGGGTGGCGCGGAAGGCGGCGCTGGTGAGATAGGGGACGACTCCCAGCCAGGCGAAGAAGGCCGGACGCGAGCTGTCGAATCCCGCGGCGGCAAGCTGGGTGGCGAGCTGCTGGTGTTCGAAGTCGACCGGGACATAAGTGAGGCTGGACGGAATCGGGATACTGTTGGCTGCCAGCAGATCGTGCTTCCACTGCTGGGTGGCGGGATGGTCGACCTCGAAGACATGCAGCTGCGGATGCGGGTTGCGGTAGGCGAAGGTATCGAGCCCCGCGCCGAGCAGCACATACTGTTGCATGCCTCGGGCTACTGCCTGGGCCAGAAGATCTTCCGCGTACCGGCTTCGCGCGACCATGAAAGCACGCAGCGCAATGGAGTGCGGCTTGTTGAGCTTGAACTGCGTGCGCTCGATCTCGGGGAGGTACTCGCGACCGAGGATGGGCACCGCCATGGGATCGGTGAAGACGAGCGGTGGCGCGTCGTAGATCTGATGCGCGGCTCGGCGCATGGCGACTCGGAGGGCGGTGCGGGAGGGACGTGCGGCTTCCATGCTGTCTATAGGTTAGCGGGTAAGGATGCGACGGGACTGCAAAGACGTTGTTAACTCTTCTTTCTCCTGCAGCGTAAAAAGGATTTTGGGCCGGTAAACTTGAAGATACGGTGACTGCTTCTCCCTCTAAATCAATAACGCCTGGTGCCACAGGCTTTCTGGCTCGCTCATCTGCTGCTGCCGTGGCCGTGGGTATCTTGATGAGCCGCCTACTGGGGCTGGTAAGGGACCGGCTTTGCGCGCACTATCTGGGGAACTCCTATGTCGCCGATGCGTTTCGAGCGGCGTTGCGGATTCCGAACTTCCTCCAGAACCTTTTTGGTGAAGGGGTTCTATCGGCCTCGTTTATCCCGGTCTACGCCAGGCTACGCGCCGAGGAGCGCCACGAAGAAGCCTCCGAGGTTGCCGAAGCGATCTTCGTTCTTCTTCTTGCAGTCACGTCGATCCTGGTTTTGCTCGGGATCTTTGCCACTCCTCTCCTGATCGATGTGATCGTGCCTGGCTTTCGGGGCGAAACACGCGTTCTGGCCATTCGTCTGGTGCGAATTTTCTTCCCCGGGGCGGCGTTGCTAGTCCTTTCAGCATGGTGCCTGGGAGTCCTCAACAGTCACAGAAAGTTTCTGCTCTCCTATGCCGCGCCCGTGATCTGGAATGCAGCCATGATCGTTGCGTATCTGTGGGACCGCGGTCGCACAGGAGAAGAGCATCTGGCCGTTGTGATTGCCATGGCGTCGGTGGTCGGAAGCGGTCTGATGTTTCTGGCTCAGCTAGGTCCGGTTCTGCGATTATTGCGGCCGTTAGCGCTTCGGATCAGGCTTCGCAGCGGTTCTGTCAAGACTGTGATTCGCAACTTCTTCCCTGTGTTCTTCAGCCGAGGCGTGGTTCAGGTAAGCTCGTTTGTTGATTCCACGCTAGCGAGTTTTCTTCCAACCGGCGCAATTTCTGCATTCACCTATGCACAGACGTTGAATACTCTGCCAGTCAGTTTGTTTGGCATGGCGGTCTCAGCAGCTGAGCTGCGGCGATGTCGAGCGCTCTGGGTACGTCAGATGAGGTCGCCGAAATCCTTCGGCAACGACTGGCGAACGGGCTTCAGAACATCGCATTCTTTGTAGTGCCTTCGGCCGTGGGCTTTCTCATTCTGGGGGATGTCATCGTCGCCGCCATCTACAAGACGGGACAGTTTGGGAAGAGCGATGTCACCCTGGTGTGGAGTGTGCTGGCCGGTTCGGCGGTGGGGCTGCTGGCGTCGACATCCGGTAGGCTTTATTCTTCCGCGTTCTATGCACTCAGGGATACGCGCACTCCACTGAAGTTTGCCATCGTTCGCGTAGCTCTCACCATTGCGCTGGGATATCTGTTTGCGCTGCCCCTGCCGAGGCTGCTGGGGGTGGATCGCCTGTGGGGAGTAGCTGGACTTACGTTCTCTGCGGGGCTGGCTGGCTGGGTGGAGTTTTCATTATTGCGGCGCAAGTTACATCAGAGAATTGGCGAAGTTCCGCCACAGCATTCGCGCACGATGCGGTTGTGGGCCGCGGCGATAATCGCTGCGCTCATAGGTTATGGGGTGAAGGGTTTTCTTCCGCTGCTCCATGCGCAACACTACGCCTCGCTCTTGGCTGGAGCGATAGTGCTGCCGCTGTACGCGATTCTCTACCTGGTCTTCTGCAGAGCTATGGGAATCGTTGTGCCCAGCAGTCTGCAACGCCTACTTCGGCGGGGCTAACCAGAAAGTGTTTCATTGTTGCTCATCCCCATTCTTTTCCTGCCGATGAAAGCCCTGTGTCGTTAAGGCACACGGGGAGAGGGAGAGATGATCCGGCAGGCGATCAATTGCGATATGTGCGGAGCCGAGAGGGTTGAGCCCACGAGTCATTGGTTTGTGGCCGATGAGATCGGGGGCGAGCTGCGGCTGCGAGGGTGGGAGTCTCCGAAGGGCTCCCGCAAGAACATGAAACATCTATGCGGACAAAAGTGCGTGCAGCGACTGATGGACAACTTCACCGCCTCGATGGTGGCCGGGCTGCAACTGAAGCAGACGAAGGAGGTTGTAGCCGCTGTGGAGAAGCTTGCGGAGAAGAAGGAGAGCTTCGTCGCTTCAGCTCAGGACCGCGACGAGGCGCCGATTCTGGAACGCATGGGCTACGACCGCGAGACGGTGGCGATGATCGAGGCAGAGTCCTGGGCAGGCCCGGTTCGGCCTAAAGAGACCACTTGGGGGGCTAACGACAAAGCCCGAAGCGAACGGGAGAGCTTCCTGAATGCGTCGCGCGGGCAGTCTCCTGCCGTGCGGCCGTTTCAGCGGCTGGCCTAGCTCTTAGGAGGACTTCATCCAGGAGAGAACCTGGCTGAGGTACTGCTTCATCTCCTTACGACCGACGATAGCGTCGAGGAAGCCGTGCTCGAGGAGGAACTCGGAGCGCTGGAAGCCCTCAGGGAGCTTCTGGCGGATGGTCTGCTCGATGACGCGGGGTCCGGCGAAGCCGATCAAAGCCCCGGGCTCCGCGATATTCAGGTCGCCCAGCATGGCGAAGCTCGCTGTGACCCCGCCCGTAGTCGGGTCGGTCATGACGGAGATGTAAGGGATCTTCGCGTCATCCAGCTTTGCGAGGCCGGCAGAGACCTTGGCCAGCTGCATCAGCGAGGCGATGCCCTCCATCATGCGGGCGCCGCCGGAGGCGGAGATGATGATGAGAGGGTGGCCGGTCTCGAGCGAACGGTCGACGGCGCGGGCGATGGTTTCGCCGACGACGGAGCCCATGGAGCCGCCGATGAAGCTGTACTCCATGACGGAGAGGACCACCGGGTGCGGTCCGAGATCACCGATGGCATTAACGATTGCGTCATTGAGGCCGGTCTTCTTCTGGGCCTCGGCCAGTCTTCCCTTGTAGGGCTTCAGGTCGGTGAACTCCAGCGGATCGGTGGAGCGAAGGCTTAGGTCCACGAGCTGATAGCCCGGTTCAAGAAGGCTTTCGACCCTGGGCCGTGCCCCGATCCGGAAGTGATATCCGCACTTTGGACAGACCTGGAGATTGGCTTCAAGGTCGGCCTTAAAGATGACCTGGTGGCACTTGGGGCAACGCACCCACAGACCTTCGGTGCGGACGGTCCGTTCGGAGTCGTTGACGATCTCATTCTCTTCGCGTTTGAACCAGCTCATGCCTTCTTGTGTGCCTTCCGGGGATGCCTGGACTATTGTAGTCGTTCGTTCGGATCAGCCGGTAATAATGCCCATGCACAGGATTGCGCAGGCGATGGCGAATACGTCTTCGCCAACGGTGACATGCCAGGTTTTGCATCCGATTCTGCCGGTGAGCTGATGCCGGAGCTGGTAGGCGGCGAAGGCTCCCACCAGCGCACCCAGGACGCCCAGGATGACGCCCTCGCTGTTCGGGGCATCGAGCGAAGTGGCGACGATGAGTCCAAGCAGGCCCCCGAAGAAGAGGCGGACGAAGAGCGCCCAGGGGCGGGTCGGCCGGGGCAGCTTTCCGAACTTGTCCAGCGTGTATTCGAGGGCAGCGAGCACGGTGAAGGCGATGGCGACGGGCAGGGTGGCGGCCCATGAGGCCCACGGATCGACGGGAAGCAGCTTAAGCCATGCAAACCAGCACAGGACCGTCATGGGCGTGAGCGTACGCATGCCGGTGATGAAACCGAGCAGAGGCACGGCAAGGAGCCACGTGAGGACCTCGAGTGTCATGAAGACAACTCCTTCTTTGGTCGTAGACACTTTACCTTGGACGAGGCTGTTGTCTTTAGAGGATGGACGAGCGGGAAGCGTATGAAGTCTCGACCGCACGTGAGAAGGGTCAAAATGAGTCGGTCCGCACCATAGGGCGCGGAGCGGACCGGGTGAGATCTAGAGACCGCGCTAGGCGACCGGCTGGGCCTGACGGAGGAACTCGTAGAGCGGGAACTGCTCTGCAAGCTCGGTGACCTCACCGCGAATCTTTCTCAAGGCCGCCGGATCATTGCGTTGATCGAGGGCGCGGGCGATCCAGGCAGCGATCTGCCGCATCTCGCCCTCTTTCATGCCGCGGGTGGTGAGGGCGGGCGTTCCGATGCGGATTCCCGAAGGCTTCATGGGCGGATTCGAGTCATATGGGATGGCGTTCTTGTTGACCGTTATACCCGCCTCTCCCAGCGCATTCTCGGCCTCGGAGCCGAACATGCCCTTCTGGAAGACGTCCACAAGCATCAGGTGATTGTCCGTGCCACCCGAGACGATACGGAAGCCTTCACCCGCGAGAGCCTCGGCCAGAACCTTTGCATTCGCCACGATCTGGTGAGCGTAGGTGGAGAAGGCCGGGTCAAGCGCCTCTTTGAAGGCGACTGCCTTGGCGGCCAAGATGTGCACCAGAGGTCCACCCTGCTGGCCGGGGAAGACGGAGCGGTCGACATTGGCGGCGAGGTCCTGCTGGCAAAGGATGAGTCCGGCGCGGGGGCCGCGAAGCGTCTTGTGAGTGGTGGTGGTGGTGACGTGTGCGTGCGGGACGGGCGAAGGATGGGCTCCGCCTGCGACCAGACCGGCGAAGTGAGCCATGTCGACCATCAGGTAGGCTCCGACCTTGTCGGCGATGGCGCGCATGCGCGGGAAGTCGAAGATGCGTGGGTAGGCAGAGCCTCCGCCGACGATGACCTTGGGCTTCTCGCGCAGGGCCAGGGCTTCGAGCTCGTCGTAGTCGATGGTCTCGGTATCCTTGCGGACTTGGTAGCCGACGATGCGGTAGAGCTTGCCGGAGAAGTTGAGCTTGTGACCGTGAGTCAGGTGACCGCCGTGGGCGAGGTCGAGACCAAGGACGGTGTCGCCCGGCGAGATGATGGACATGTAGGCGGCGGCGTTGGCCTGCGAGCCAGAGTGCGGCTGCACGTTGGCGTGTTCTGCGCCGAAGAGCTGTTTCGCGCGATCACGAGCGATGTTTTCGACGACATCGGCGAACTCGCAGCCGCCGTAGTAGCGCTTGCCGGGATAGCCCTCGGCGTACTTATTGGTGAAGACGGTTCCTGCCGCCTCGAGCACAGCCCGGCTGACGAAGTTCTCCGAAGCGATCATCTCGAGACCTTCGTGCTGCCGGATGACTTCGTTCTCAATCTGTGTGGCGATCTCAGGATCGGCTAAGGCGAGCGGCGCGTTCTGGTCGATGGGCATAGGGATATTTTATGTCCTGCCTCAGGGCGCTGTGCTAGGGAATAGGACCTAGAGCGGGGTTTACCCGTCTGGGTGGGGAGTGGGCGAGGGGCTGGGCGGTGGTACCGGAGAGATCGGGCGCCCTGCCCGGTACCACCCTGTTGCAGCTAAGTACTGTGCTTTCCTAGAAAATCTCCGATCCGGACCATGATGGCATCGGGGCCATCGACGGGGTCGGTGAGGACTTTGCGATAACGAAGGAAGCCGTGGATATGCCCTGGAACGTCGATATGTTCGACCGGGACCGAGTTTTGGCGGAGCCGTTCGGCAAGGGCTTCGCCTTCATCGTGGAGCACATCGAGGCCCGCGGTGATGATGAGCGACGGCGGGAAGCGATCGAGATGCGGAGAGTACAGCGGCGAGATGTAGGGATCGCGGCGGCGATCGCCCAGCTGGCCGAGATCCTCTCCGAGGTACTGCTCCCAGTACCAGCGCATGCGGTCGCCGGTCAGGGCGAAGCCTTCGCCAAAGCGGGTATAGCTGGGATAGTCGAGCGATACGTCGGTGATCGGGTACACGAAGACCGCGGCATCCGGCAGGGATGACTTGGACGCAGCAAGGTGGTGCAGCGCTGCGCCGAGGAGATGACCGCCGGCGCTGTCTCCGGCGACGGCAAGGTTTCGAATCTCGAGGCCGAACTCGCGGGCCAGTGATCGAACGTGATGCAGCACGTCGGCGACTTCAAGGATGGCCTGGGGGTGTGGGGCTTCGGGAGACAGGGTATAGTCCACGGTCGCGACGATGAAGCGTGTTCTCAGTGCCAACGCACGGCTCGCAGTGTCATGCGTCTCACGATTTCCAGCGACCCAGCCACCGCCGTGAACGTAAACGAGGAGAGAGTCCCGGGCGGCATCGGGCGACTCGTACCAGCGAAGCGGGACCGATCCGTGCGGGGACGGAGCGTTGCTGTCCCAGGTGCGAAGGACGGGTTCACCGGGACCGACCAGAATCTCGCTGAGTCTCTGGGTGGTGTAGCGGACCCCGTCGACGGTGGGAACGCCACCGGTGGGATCAGGGCGAAGGATACCGGCCAGCAGATCGGCGACCTGCGGGTGGGGGGCTTGAGTCTCTAAATCAACCGTGGGCATGAATGAATAGATTACCTTTCGGACTAAAAGACGCTGACACCTTCTTCGGTAACGAGCTGGTCTACGCCAATGTTCATGGCTTCGCCCAGCTTGCGGAACTCCTGGAGCCACTCTTCCGTCCAGTAGCTTCGATCGCTGCGGCGCAGCAGGTCGTTCCAGATGTTCTGCGCCTGCCAGAAGTTGGTCTCAAAGGGCAGCTGCCGGAAGGTCTCGGCCATCACCAGAGCGTCGGACAGCGCCTTGCTCATGACGGTGCTGTCTGCCCCGGCGGCCGCTTCCAGCTGGACCATCGCGCGCTTCATGCGCTGCCCGGCCGCGTACCCGAGCTCGGTGGCGTTGAGGGTAATGTGCTCCGCTTTGGCACGCTGGCCAAGCGAGAGTACTGAGTCAGCCTCGAAGTTGTCAGCCTCGATGGCCCGCCGCAGCATGGAGCCGATGGCGTAGTTGGCCACGACCTCCAGTGCCGGTGGGGGCGCCATTCCGCACTCATTCAGGAAGTCGACCAGAGAGGTGTGGTCCAGGTAGATCTTGCTGAGCGAGTTTTCCATCTCGGCTACTGTTTGCGTAAGGATTGCCTGCAGGATCCGGTGCTGCTCATCGGCGAAGAGCGAGAGCAGTGAGTAATCCATCCCGCCAAAGAGGTGATCGATCAGTCGAATGACCTCCGGCAGATTGGCGCGCCTCATGGCCTCGGCTACTTCATGAGAGAAAGTTTCAAAGGCTGCGATCTGTTGCGGGTCGGAGGAGTCGTAGCGTTTGACCGCAGCGGAGAGATTCTGGTCGCCAAGGTGCAGCACGGCAAAGCAGATCTCTTCGGTCTCCTCGGTGATACGCGAATCGACCCATGCCGCTCCCAGCGCGACGCGTCCGCGTCCGGAGCTGAAGACCTTATGGCTCTGGCGGCGGACGTTGTAGCAAAAGATCTCTCCCTGCTCCGGATAGGAGCGAAAGATGGAGCTGATTGCGTAGTGGGCGCCCACCTCTTCAAGGCCGATCTTCATCCCGGTCACATAACGGCGGTAGACCTCGGCGCCATTGCCGAGCTCCGGAAGATTGCTTTTGGCGGTGCCGAGGGTCTCGAGGAACTTCGTCTCCAGGGCCTCACCCTCTTTGCCGAAGAGTTGCGCGGCCAGCTGCAGGACCCTTGCGGCGTAGGCGATCACCTGGACAGTCTCGATGCCGGAGACCTCATCGAAGAACCAGCCGCAGCTCGTGTACATAAGCTGGGCATGACGCTGGAGCTCCATCAGCTCGAGCGCAAGCGTGCGTTCTGCCTGGGTAAGCTGATGGGTGGCGTGCTGTTCGAAGAAGGCGTCAATGTTAGACCGGGAGCGATTCAGGATGACCTGGATGTAGTCGTTGCGAGCTTCCCATAAATCCGTGAAGAGAGACGCGGAGAGCTTCTCGGCCATCGGGCAGGTAGCGTCGCGTAGTTCGTCGAGAGCCTGACGTAGCGGAGAGCGCCATTGCTGGTTCCATCCGGGGTGTCCGCCGCTGTTGCATCCGCAGTCGGAGCGCCAGCGTTCCACGCCGTGAGCACAGCTCCAGGAGGTGTCGTCGAAGATCTCGGCCTCCCAGGTCGGAGGATGCCTTGCCAGGAACGCGGCATAGTTGATCATCGGGGTGTGCTGGTCGTCTTCAAGCCAGTGGATCGCGTAGGAGAGGGCCATCTCGCCATGTTTGTGATGGTGGCCGTAACTTTCACCATCGGTCGCCACATGAGAGAGCAGGGCGGAGTCGTTGTCGCTGACCAGGGATTCGTCTCCAAAGCCCGTCAGCAGCCTGCGACCGAAGTCCACGCCGCTGTTCAGAAGACCTTCGAACGCGATCGCGCGTGAGTTGGGGCCGTTGTAGAAGAAGACGTCGATGGAACGGCCTGCATCCAGATTGACTCGATAGGCACGCCGCGTATCGACGGAGGAGTTCGGTGTCTCGGTCCAGGGTCGCTCTTCTTCTGCCTCGGCCTGATCGGTGGGAAGGGCGCCTTCGAGGCTGCGCACGCGCGCGCACTGGTGCGGAGCGAGGATGGTAAAGCGGATACCTTCCTGCGCCATCAGATCGAGCACGGCTCGGCTGGCAGCGGTCTCAGCCAGCCACATGCCTTCGGGTTTGCGTCCAAAACGGAACTCGAAGTCATAGATTCCCCAGCGAATCTGGGTGCGCGCATCCGCCTCGTTGGCAAGCGGCATGATGATGTGGTTGTAGACCTGTGCGATCGCCGAGCCATGCCCGTCATTGTGCTGAGCGCTGGTGTGGTCCGCATCGAGAATCATGCGATAGGTGCGTGGGGCAAAGTCGTGGAGCCAGCTTAGCAACGTCGGTCCGAAGTTGAAGCTGATCCATGTGTAGTTGTTCATGATCCGGATGATCTTGTTTTCAACATCGGTGATCCGGGAGGCACCGTTGGGCGCATAGCACTCCGCCGTAATGCGGTCGTTCCAGTCGTGGTAGGGCGCAGCAGAGTCCTGGACCTCTACCGTCTCAAGCCAGGGGTTCTCGCGTGGCGGTTGATAGAAGTGGCCATGAATACATACATAGCGCTGAAGCGGAGCAGAGATCTCACCCGCGTTCGGAGATTGTGTGGAGGTTGCCATCTTTCACCTTAGAGACGATTGTGCATGGCCGGGTTGGTATGGCGCCAGGATTCCCCTGAAAGCGGCATTACGCCCCAGCAAAAGGGATGACGTAACGATTTAAATCGTTTTGACACTGAATCGACGCGATCCGGAGCCGACCGTGTTACTCGTTGGTTGCTCCTGGCGATAGAGCGGTTCCATTCGCCAGATCGCAGGCCCGCCACATGTACCAGCTTGCAACGGATCGCCATGGCTCCCAGCGACGGGCCCGACGGCGCATGACCTCAGGCGACGGCAGATCGGCAGGGGTGACCTTCGCAGAGGGCTTGAGCCGGAGGAAGGTGAGGGCAAATCCTTTGCGAACGCCATAGTCGGAGACTGGCAGGACGTCTGGGCGGCCGAGCCGGAACATGAGAAACATCTCCACGGTCCATCGTCCGATGCCGCGGACCTGGGTGAGGCGCTCGATGACATCTTCGTCGCTCATCCGACGAATCCGCGCAAGTGTGGGGACGGTCCCATCCAGCGTCTTTGCTGCGAGATCGCGCAGGGCGAGCATCTTGTTCTTGGAGAGCCCGGCGGAGCGGAGCTGCTCGTTTGGGCAGTCCAGCAGATGCTGTGCAGAAGGATGAACCCCGACGCCACAGATCTGTTGGAAGCTGTCGAGCATACGCTGGTGAATGGTGGCAGCAGCTCTGCCATGAAGCTGTTGGTAAACGATCGATTTGACGAGAGCATCAAACGGGGATTGCGAGCTTGCCAGACGAAGCGTAAAAGGTCCCGCGCGCTCGATGAGGCGGCCGAGCTTCGGATCGGCAGCCGAGAGCTGGGCGATGGCAACATCGGGGTCGTAGGGAGGTCTGCGGGGACGGTGGATCGTTCGAGCCATGCGCAAGACCGTAACAGAGGAGGGCCGCTGAGGATGTGCGTTGAGGCGGGAAGGAAAAGAGATAAAGAATTTCAATTAGGACCGAATTGGTACGCATTTACAAGGGCGATACCTTTCGGGCAGGGTAGATATTGTGGTCAAAAGCCCTCCCAGCAAGTGAGTGCACGAGATGTTGTGCAGCTTTATATTGATTGCCGTTTCGTGGATTTCGATAATCGAAGTGCTGTCGGAATTTTCGCTTTCGAGTATCGGCCATCGGGGTTGGGAACGGCTTTTTCCACTGCTATACTCAGAATTTCTGAGAGAAGAAAATTTCTGGCTGAGGCCCTAGAGGCGGATGCCGCACGATCCGATGCACGAGATGGTCGGTGCAGTGAGCAAGATACACAACACCCTTGAACCCCTTCTTGGCCTGAGGACAGGCGAAGTGGAGAGGAAGCAGGAAAGCACTCATGGCGCAAGTTTTTGACCGCAGTTCGAACGCGCTGGCTCGCATGAGCCTGGTTTTGACGGGCCTGATCGTCATCGCGCTCGGCGTTGCCCTGAACGAGTTGCAACGATCCCCGTGGGTCACGAAGCAGGGGCAGCGGCCGGATCAGCCGATTCCCTTCAGCCACAAGCACCACGTCGAAGGGCTGGGGCTGCAGTGCCAGTACTGCCACACCCAGGTCGAAAAGGCTGCGTACGCGGGAATTCCTCCTACGAAGACCTGCATCAACTGCCACTCTCAGATCTGGACTAATGCGGATTACCTGGAGCCCGTACGCGAAAGTTGGGCGACCGGAGCTTCCATTCAGTGGATCCGCGTCCACGACCTTCCGGATTACGTTTACTTCAATCACGATATTCACGTGAACAAGGGCATCGGTTGCGCCAGCTGTCACGGCCGCGTTGACGAGATGCCGCTGATGTATCAACAGAACACGCTGCAGATGGAATGGTGCCTCAACTGCCATCGCAATCCCGCGGTCAACCTTCGTCCGACCTCGGAGATCTACAACATGGCGTGGGCTGGACCTTCGACCACGAAGCCGGTATGGTGCGCATCGACAGGTCAGGCCGGACCAACGGCAGGCTCTGTAACCTGCACGACGGATGATCCGACCAAGGCTGCTCCGGAGCTGGCGATGATGCAGAATCCAGCCGCTGTCCAATCGCAGAAGAACTCCTCCGCGGGCTATGGGCAGAGCGGAACCCAGCTGCAGCCCCACGCAAACACGGGTGAGGGCCAGACGGTAAGCGATGTTCCTCCAGGGATCGTAATGCCGGCAAGCTATGAGAAGTTCACCAGCCAGATAGAGCTGGGCAGATATCTGACGGCGCAGTATCACATTCGCACGCCGAATGAGCTTTCCAGCTGCGAGACGTGCCACCGATGAAGACGACAGAGATTGGGACACAACAGACAATGGCTGATACCAAGTCAACGATGCAGACCGAAGCGCAGGTGGTGACACAGATCGCTCCGGCAAAGATGACGATTGAGCAGGTTCGGGCGAAGCTTGACGGCAAGACGGGACGGCGCTTCTGGAAGAATCTGGATGAGCTGGCAGAGACCCCCGCTTTTCAAGAGCTGATGCGCGAGGAGTTCCCCCGGCAGGCTGGTGCGGGCGAGTGGGTCGATCCCGTCTCCCGTCGCGGCTTCCTGAAGGTGATGGGCGCTTCGTTTGCTCTCGCCGGACTGGCTGGATGCACCAAGCAGCCCGACGAGCCCATCTATCCCTATGTCAAGCAGCCGGAAGACCTGGTTCTGGGCAAGCCGATGTTCTTCGCTACGGCTCACCCCTTCCCGACCGGTGCCATTCCTGTCCTGATCAAGTCGGACTCCTTCCGCCCGATCAAGGTCGATGGCAATCCGGAGCACCCGATGTCGAAGGGAAGGTCTGATGCTCTCACGCAGGCGACCCTTCTGGATCTCTATGATCCGGACCGCTCGCAGCACGTTCGTCTGCGTGGACAGACCTCGAGTTTCGGCGAGTTTCAGACTGCCTTCCAGCAGGCAGCGAATAAGACCTCCGGCGGTCAGGGCTTGTACTTCCTGAGCGAGACGATCACCTCGCCCACGCTGGCAGCACAGTGGAAGCAGCTGCAGACGAAGTACCCTCAAGCGAAGCTGGTGCAGTGGGAGCCGGTCAATCAGGATTCCTCGCGGGCGGCCTCGAAGGCGGCCTTCGGAAGCTATGCCGATGCCCAGTACAAGCTCGAAAACGCTGATGTAATCCTGTCGCTGGATGCCGACTTCCTCGGTGGAATCGCACATCCCGGCTTCCTTCCCATGGCGGCCGCATATGCGGAACGGCACCGCTACGAAGAAGGCAAGACGCTGAACCGGCTCTATGTAGTGGAGTCGATGCCGACGGTGACCGGCTTCAAGGCAGAGCACAGGCTTGGCCTGAAGCCGAGCCAGATTGCACAGTTCGCAGATGCTCTGGTCTTCGGTTCGGCCCCCCAGGGTTTCAACCCAGACCAGCAGAAGTTCTTCACCGCCCTGCTTGGCGATCTTAAGAAGTCCAATGGCAAAGCGGTCGTCGTTCCCGGCGAGCAGGCTCCTGCCTCCGTACACGCCGCGGCCTATGCTCTGAATACGCTGATCGGCGCCGTCGGTAAGACGGTCGTTTATACCGAGACCGTCAATCCGATGCCGACCGAGCAGTTGCCTGAGTTGAAGTCGCTGGTGGCCGACATGAACTCCGGGAAGGTCCAGTGGCTGGTCATGCTGGGTGTCAACCCGGTCTATACGGCTCCCGCAGACCTCAACTTCCCGGACGCACTGGCCAAGGTTCCGACGACCGTTCATCTTGGAACTCATCTCGATGAGACCGGTTCGATCTCTACCTGGCACGTCAACAAGGCTCACTATCTTGAGAGCTGGTCGGACGCTCGCGCGTATGACGGAACGATCACGATCATTCAGCCGATGATTGATCCGATGTACGGCGGCAAGAGCTCGCACGACATCCTGCAGGCGCTGCTGGCAGATCCGCAGGCCTCGGCCTACGATGCCGTGGTTGCGAATGCGAAGACTTACATCAAGGGTGACTTTGCGGCAGGCTGGCGCAAGGCGCTCCACGATGGCTGGGTTGCAGATACGGCTTTCACGCCGAAGGCCGGCGTTCCGGCTCGCGTGACGGCGTTCCCGGCACCGACAACTTCCACATCGGGCTATGAGATCTCGTTCCGGCCCGACAGCTCGCTCTATGACGGTCGCTACGGCAACGTCGGCTGGCTGCAGGAGCTGCCCAAGCAGGTAACGAACCTGAGCTGGGATAACGCCGCTCTGGTCAGCATGAAGACCATGGCGGACCTGAAGGCGGAAGAGACGGACCTGATCGAGCTCGAGCTTGCAGGCCGCAAGGTGACGGCGCCTATCCTGATGGTTCCGGGCCATCCCGACGACACGATTACGGTTCATCTGGGCTTTGGCCGCGGCGTCGAGGCGGGTCGTGTGGGCTCGGGAGTCGGGTTCAACGCCTACAAGCTTCGTTCGACGACGGCTGTGCTTACCGGCTTCGGAGGCACAGGCAAGAAGGTCGCCGGAAGCTTCTATGACCTCTGCGTCACCAAGGTTCACAATACTGAGCACCGCGGCTCGTTTGCTCAGCACGACCTTGAGCGGCCTGAGTATGACACGCAGGGCACCTTCTCGCTGGCTGGACACGAAGCGATGGAGCGATCGATCATCCGCTACGCCACGGTGGAGGAAGCGGAGAAGAATCCGAAGTTCGCCGAAGAAGGCGCCAGCGGTACGCTAGTTAATAAAGTTGGGTACGGTCCGCAAGGCGAGAACCCGGCGCACGGCGATCCCGGCTGGAAGTCGCAAAAAGAAGTCAACCTGAGCATGTTCCCCGATGCCTGGCACTACGATCACATCGATCGCTCGTCACAGAAGATACAGAACGCCTGGGGCATGGCGATCGACCTGAACAGCTGCGTTGGCTGCAATGCATGCATCGTCAGCTGCTACGCGGAGAACAATATCCCCGTAGTCGGTCGCGAGCAGGTAAAGATCGGGCGCAACATGCAGTGGCTGCGCATCGACACGTACTTCGAAGGCGACCTGCATGCCCCCAAGGCGCACTTCCAGCCGATGGCCTGCCAGCACTGCGAGAACGCCGGTTGCGAGCAGGTCTGCCCGGTAGGAGCCACCGTCCACACTCCGGAAGGCCTCAATATGATGGTCTACAACCGCTGCGTGGGTACCCGGTACTGCTCGAACAACTGCCCGTACAAGGTGCGCCGCTTCAACTTCCTGCTGTACTCGGACTATGAGACTGAGAGCCTCAAGTTTATGCGCAATCCGGATGTGACGGTCCGTTCGCGTGGCGTGATGGAGAAGTGCAGCTACTGCGTGCAGCGCATCATGGCGGCCAAGATCACGGCCGACAAGGAAAATCGCGAGATTCGCGACGGCGAGATCGTTACGGCCTGCCAGCAGGCCTGCCCGACCGACGCCATCGTCTTCGGCAACATCAACGATAAGGCGAGCAAGGTCTCCAAACGCAAGGCCGCCGAGCGCGACTACGCTGTTCTGGGCGACCTGAACTACCGTCCACGCACAACCTATACGGCTGGCGTCATCAACCCGAACCCGGAGCTGGCATAAATGGCGACCAAACAACCCATCAATGACCCGATGATTGATCCGCGGACCGGCGAGTATGCGGTTATCGCTCCGGGGCACAACTTCAAATCGGTGACGCAGAAGATCGCCGGTCTGGTTCTGACCGGGAACACGCCCCTGGGCTGGTTCTTCGGCCTGATGGTGGCCGGCGGCGTCGCGACCCTGGTGGCCATTGCGGTGACCTGGCTGTTCCTCAAGGGTGTCGGCATCTGGGGTATCACGATGCCCGGAGCCTGGGGATTCGCGATCATCAACTTCGTCTGGTGGATCGGTATCGGGCACGCCGGGACCCTGATCTCGGCCATTCTGCTGCTGTTCAAGCAGACCTGGCGAAACTCGATCAACCGGTTCGCCGAGGCAATGACGATCTTCGCCGTTGTCTGCGCCGGTATGTTCCCACTACTCCACGTCGGCCGTCCGTGGCTGGGTTACTGGCTCTTTCCGTATCCCAACACGATGAACGTCTGGCCGCAGTTCCGCTCGCCTCTGGCCTGGGACGTCTTCGCGGTCTCGACCTACGCAACGATCTCGGTGGTGTTCTGGTATATCGGAATGATCCCGGACTTCGGCACTCTGCGCGATCGCGCGACGCTGCCACTGGCTCGCTACTTCTACGGCATGCTCTCGCTCGGCTGGCGCGGTTCGACGCGTCACTGGATCCGTTACGAGACGGCTTCGCTGCTTCTGGCCGGCCTCTCAACGCCTCTCGTGCTCTCGGTGCACACAGTCATCAGCTTCGACTTCGCGGTGGCGGCCCTGGCGGGATGGCACACGACTATCTTTCCGCCCTACTTCGTTGCAGGCGCCGTGTACTCCGGCTTCGCCATGGTGCTGACGCTGGCGATTCCGATCCGCAAGTTCTACCACATGGAGGACCTGGTTACTCTCCGCCACCTGGACAACATGGCAAAGGTCATGCTGGCGACCGGATCGATCGTCGCCTACGGCTACGGCATGGAGGTCTTCATGAGCTGGTACTCGGCCAGCCACTGGGAGTTCTTCATGATGTGGAACCGCATGTTCGGGCCGATGTGGTGGGGATACTGGGTACTGATTCTGACCAACATTGCGATCCCGCTGACCACGCTCTGGTCGCGTAAGCTCCGGGTCAATGTCGGTTACCTCTTTGTCCTTTCGTTCATCGTGAACATTGGTATGTGGTTCGAGCGCTTTGTCATCGTTGTGACTTCGCTCTACCGCGATTACCTTCCCTCCAGCTGGGGAACCTATGTCGCGACCAAGTGGGACTACATGCTCTTCATTGGGACCTGGGGCCTGTTTACCTGCCTCTTCCTGCTGTTCGTGCGCTTCCTTCCGATGATTCCGATGTCTGAGATCCGGATGATGCTGCCGCAGACGAAGATTACCCGCCGCGGACCCGACGCCGAGACGGTCATTGAGGAGACGACGTAATGCCGCGCAGAGAAGGAATCTACGGCCTGCTCGCGGAGTTCAATACTCCCGGGGAACTGGTGGCTGCGACCGAAGCGGCGCGCCACGCCGGCTATCGCCGCATGGAATGCTATACGCCTTATCCGGTGGAAGAAGCTGCCGAGGCCCTGCATTTCCACAAGAATCGTGTGCCTCTGGTCTGCCTTCTGGGCGGTCTGCTCGGAGTCACGACAGCTTTCCTGATGGAGACCTGGATCTCCGTTTGGGCGTACCCGCTGAATATTGCAGGGCGTCCCCTGTTCTCCTGGCCGGCGTTCATCATCCCGGCCTACGAGTGGACCATCCTGTTCTCCGGTCTATCCGCCGGGTTTGGCATGATCGCCCTGAACGGCCTACCACAGCTCTATCATCCCTTGTTCAATGCGCCGAACTTCCGCAACGGCGCGACGACCGACAAGTTTTTCCTGTGCCTGGAAGCGAACGATCCGAAGTTTTCGCCGGGCGAGACCCGGGCCTTTCTCGAGCAGTTTCACGCGGTCTCCGTGGTGGAGGTGGATCATTAATACCCAGAGCACGCACGGAAGGCTGAAGCTGTCCCTTGCTGCAACGATCGCGCTGCTGGCGACGATCGGCTGCCGCCAGGACATGCATGACCAGCCAAAGTTCTTCCCGCAACGCGGCACGACGCTCTATGCTGACGGACGCTCCGTGCGTCCGCAGGTGGACAACACGGTGGCTCGTGAGCAGCTGCACCAGGACTCATACTTTTACACGGGAATGGCGGATGGCAAGGAAGGTGATGGACTTCCCTTCCCGGTGACCCGCGAGGTCCTTGAGCGCGGACAGGAGCGCTACAACATCTATTGCACTCCCTGCCACTCTCGCGTCGGAAACGGCGAAGGGATGATTGTGCAGCGTGGATACGCCAAGGCTGGCAACTTCCATACCGCCCGCCTGGAAGCTGCACCTCTTGGTCACTTCTTCCACGTAATTACGAATGGCTACGGAGCGATGCCGGAGTATGCCGCGCAGGTAGCCCCGGTCGACCGCTGGGCGATCGCGGCTTACATTCGGGCACTGCAGCTGAGCCAGAATGCGACACAGGCGGATGTCGCCTCCGGTGCTCATGTGGAGCCGCTGTCGCAGGTCGCCGAACGCGAGGGTCTGCCGGCCGGCTTCCTCAAGGAGTGGAGTGTTCCAGAGACGGCAGTTACGGGAACGCCGAACGGCGAACCCCTGGTGCTTCCCGCGCCCGCCGCAGATTCTGGGAAACCGGCCGCCAATCAGCCCGCAGCGAAACAGCCCGCGGCAAACTCTGGAGCAGCACCCAAGCAATAACCTCGGAAGCTTCCGAATGAAGGCCTGAAAACGCATGTCACTTGGACACGAACATCACGGAGACGCAGGACACCACGACCACGGGCCGCGCGTGCTTCCTTCCTCGCTCGCCGCGCCTGAGGAGGCCATCAAGGCCTGGCGGACCCGTCTGCTGATCGTCGGCGCCGCCGCAACGCTGATCTCGCTCGCCTTCCTCCTCGTGAAGGGAGGCCCGGGCCATATCCTTCGGGCATACCTGATGGGTTTTATGGTCTCGTTTGGCTTTGCCGGCGGTGGGTTGGCGATGCTGATGCTGCAGTACGTCTCTGGTGGTAAGTGGGGCCTGGTGCTTCGTCGCCCCCTCGAAGCCATGTCGCGCACGCTGTGGCTGGTGGCCTTGATGGTGATCCCCGTCCTGGTCTTTATGAAGCATCTGTACCAGTGGGCGGCTTATCCGAATGCACAGGCTACGCTTCAGGCTTACAGGCATGGCCTGATGACGCAGGAGCAGATGCTGACGGCTAACGCCAAGCACGCGATGCTGAGTCCGGTATCCGCCATCGTCCAGACGGTTATCGTCTTCGGCATTCTGCTGACGATCATGACCCTGCTGAACCGCTGGTCGCTCCAGCGCGACGCGGACCCTCATGCGGGAACGCAGTCCAGCTTCGACTACTGGCGCATCAAGTTCGAAAACCTCTCCGGTATCAGCATCCTGATCTACGTCATTCTGCTCACGGATCTTGCGATTCTCCTCATCAAGTCGCTCGATGTCACCTGGTACTCGTCAATCTACGGTCTACAGTTTCTCGTGGGTCAGGGTTATCAAGTTCTTGCCCTCGGCATCCTGATCGTTATTCTGCTCTCGCGCTTCCAGCCGATGAAGACGTTGCTGCGAGTGACCGAGCAGCACGACCTTGGCAAGTTCGCCTTCGCGTTTACGATGTTGAACATCTACCTCTGCTTTGCAGAGTTCCTAATCATCTGGTCGGGCAACGTTCCGGACGAGATCCCGTGGTACTTGGCGCGCATCCATGGCGGGTGGTGGGTGATCTGTTCGCTCGACTTCATCTTCCATTGGCTGATTCCCTTCACGCTGTTGCTGTCTCGCGATTTGAAGCGCAACAAGCAGAAGATGATCTGGCTGGCATCCTGGATGATCTTTGCCCGCTGTGTCGATATGTTCTGGCTGATCGAGCCCAACTTCCCGGATGCTGCCGGCAACCTCCATCTCTCGGGAAATCTCGGCATCCTAGCCTACGTTACCGTCCCGGTCGCCGTACTTTCGATCTGGGGAGCCTACTACCTGACCGAGCTAATGAAGCGGCCGCTGATGAATGTCAACGATCCGCACCTCGAAGAGATGCTGGAGCCCGAACATGCCCACTAACGATCACGATCTGCACAGACCCGCCACGCACGACCCTCACCCCCATACCCAGGAGGAACCGGGGTATGAGACGACGGACGTCAATGTCAATGGCGTCGTAGTCTTCCTCTCCGGTCTCGCGGGCTCGGTATTTGTCTTCTTCATCTTTTGCTTCCTGATGGGTAAGGTCATCAACAGCGCCCTGCAGAAGTCAGATGGGCCGGCGGATAAATGGCATAGCCAACAACTCGGGGGCGGCCAGTTGGCGGGCGGCCAGTCGGCTCCAAAGGACATGCATAAGAACCTGGCCAGCAATCCCGAGATGGAGCAGCGAGAGTTGCAGATTGTAACCTCCGCCTTTCCTGAGCCGCGCGTTGATACCGATGATGGGAACCAGGCGACGGCGGATCTGCACGCGCGCGAAGATCTACTTCTGGACTACTACAGCAGCACGCCCGGCCAGCCGGGGATCCGGATTCCGATTGAGCGAGCGATGCAGTTGATCGCCCAACGCGGTCTGCCGGTCCATGCAAACCCGCCGGGAACAGAGATGAAGATGGTCGGCGATGCGGACCCTGAGATTCACGCGCCGCTGACGGATGGTTTCGCCCGCACTGGCTACGAGCTTGACCAGATCGAAGCTCGGAAGCAGAAGATGGACTTCGGCAAAGCGGAAGAGGCTGCGCACGCACAGTTGACACCCGTCCGGTAATCGGAAACGACGCAGAATCGGCCGGGAAAACCGGCCTAAAATAGAACCAGGGCCCTAAAGCCCAGCCACTATCAGGAAATCAGGGATGACGAAGCAGAACACAACACGAGGCGGATGGCGAGCAGCGGCGATGGCCGTGCTTGGATGTGCCCTGCTGTGCTCGCCGGTGGCAGCCCAGGTCTCCAGCTATGGCGATAAGCAGATGGGCGAGAACGCAGGCGACCAGCTGCCCCAGGTGTTGGAAAAGGTTGGAGTGACACAGCGGCTGGATCAGCAGCTTCCGCTCGATGCCCAGTTTGTCGATGACACAGGTAAGAGCGTACGGCTGGGAGACTACTTCGGAAAGCGTCCAGCCATCCTGACCCTGGTCTATTACAACTGCCCAATGCTGTGCTCTGAGGAGCTCGACGGCCTTGCGGGTGCGCTCGAGATGGTGAAGCTGACGCCCGGTAAGGACTTCGACGTGATCGTCGTCTCCATCGATCCGAGTGAGACCCCGGAGCTTGCGGCGAAGAAGAAGGCGTATTACGTCAAGCGGTACGGCAGGCCGGAGACGGCGAACGGCTGGCACTTTTTGACAGGACAGCGTCCTGCGATCGACAAGCTCACCGGCGCGACTGGCTTCGGCTATGTCCGTGTTCCCGGACCGGATGGAAGGCTGACGCAGTTTGCGCATGCCAGCGCCATCGAAGTGGTGACTACGGACGGCAAGCTTGCGCAGTACTACCTCGGCGTCGAGTACTCACCGAAAGACATCCTGCTGGGATTGGTTGAGGCCTCCGGCAACAAGATTGGCTCTCCGGTCGCGAACATTCTGACCTACTGCTATCACTACGATCCGCATACGAATAAACATTCGCTGATTGTCGCGCGAGTGGTTCAGCTGGGAGGCGTGGTGACGATGGCTGGCCTGGGTGGCTTCATGTTCCTCATGTTCCGCAGGGACCTGAAGATCGGACGCGATCACGATTTGACGAAGAAAGAGAATGGATAAAGGGTAACGATGCATATCAGTCCCGTACTCTGGCAGTTTCTGGTGAAGTGGCTCACGAACTCGGCGCTCTTTCCGCGCGAGGCGTCGACGATTGCGCCTTATGCAGACGCGCTTTACTTCTTTCTTCTACTGATTACGATTGTCGGCCTCACCCTGGTGGGTGCTCTGGTATTCGGCTTCTCCATCCGCTACCGCAAGGATCGCAGTCCCGTCGCCACACAGGTGGAAGGCTCCACGCTTCTTGAAGCAACCTGGACCATCATTCCCCTGGCGCTGTTTCTCATCTGCTTTGTATGGGGAGCCCTGCTCTACTTCCGTATCTACAATCCACCCACCAACGCGATGAATATCTATGTTGTGGGCAAGCAGTGGATGTGGAAGGCGGAACATCCGGGCGGTCAGCATGAGATTAACAATCTGCACATCCCCGAGGGTGTTCCGATCCAGCTGACGATGATCTCGCAGGACGTCTTTCACAGCTTTTCGATTCCTGATTTCCGCGTGAAGCGCGAGGTCATTCCTGGCCGCTACTCGACAGTCTGGTTCCAGGCGACCACGCCCGGAACGTACCACATCTTCTGCACCCAGTACTGCGGAACCAAACACTCGGGAATGATCGGTGAGGTTACCGTCCTTACTCCGGACGAATACAAGAAGTGGACTGAAAGCTCGACCAGCGGAATGTCGCTCGCACAAAATGGAGAGCGCCTGTTCGCCAGCATGGGCTGCAATGCCTGCCATACGGGCAATGCTGCGGCTCGCGGCCCCAACCTGGCGGGTGTCTACGGTTCCAAGCTTCGGCTGGCAAGCGGATCTGAGGTTCTTGTCAACGACGCTTACATTCGGGATGCAATCCTCAACCCATCTCAGCACGTGACCGCAGGCTATGCGCCCATCATGCCGACCTACCAGGGGCAGATCAGTGAAGAGGGCCTGATCGATCTGGTGGAATATCTGAAATCCCTCAAGACCAACTACCGTGTTCAGCAGACGCTGACCACGTCAGAATCCAACCAAGCGGCGCCCATGACGCCAGGGGTGGTGAAGCCATGAGTACTACCAGTTCAACCATCGTCAACCTTCCGGATCAGAGGACGGCGACCATTCCCAAGAGGAATTACCTCAACGCGGAAGATGGTCTTCTCAGCTGGCTGCTTACAGGCGACCACAAGCGGATCGCGATGCTGTACCTGATCTCGATCACGTTCTTCTTCTTTATCGGCGGAGCCTTTGCCGGCCTCATCCGTCTGGAGCTGCTGACGCCCCAGCCCGATCTGGTCGCATCGGATACGTACAACAAGCTCTTCTCGATGCACGGCATCATCATGGTGTTCCTGTTCCTGGTTCCCTCGGTGCCGGCGACCATAGGGAACTTTGTGATCCCGATCATGATCGGTGCGAAGGACCTGGCCTTCCCGAAGATCAATCTGCTCAGTTGGTACCTGTATCTGATTGGCGGAACCCTCACGCTGGCGGCTCTGGTTCTGGGTGGCGTCGATACGGGATGGACCTTCACCACGCCGCTGTCGACCCACTATCTGAACACCCACGTGGTCACGGCAGGAATGGCGATCTTCATCGCAGGGTTCTCGTCCATCTTCACCGGACTGAACTTTATCGTCACCATTCACCGGATGCGCGCACCGGGCATGACCTGGTTCCGGATGCCGTTGTTCGTCTGGTCAAACTATGCTGCTTCGATCCTGATGGTTCTCGGAACCCCAGTTCTCGCGATCACGCTGGTCCTGGTCGTTCTCGAGCGCACGATCCACATCGGCGTCTTCGACCCGAGCCTGGGCGGCGACCCGCTGCTCTTCCAGCATCTGTTCTGGTTCTACTCACATCCGGCTGTGTACATCATGATTCTGCCGGGCATGGGCGTGATCTCGGAGATCATCTCCACCTTCAGCCGCAAGCGCGTCTTCGGATACACAGCGGTTGCGTTCTCTTCCGTAGCTATCGCCGTCTTCGGCTTCTTCGTCTGGGAGCACCACATGTTCATCATGGGTGTCTCCAACTACTCCGCACTCGTCTTCTCGCTGCTGACCATGCTGGTGGCTGTTCCCTCGGCGATCAAGGTCTTCAACTGGGCCTTTACGCTGCAGAAGGGATCGATCACCTTCGAGACCCCGATGCTCTACGCCTTCGCCTTCATCGGTCTGTTCACGATCGGCGGATTGACGGGTGTGTTCCTCGGTTCGCTGGGCATGGACATTCATCTCACGGAAACCTACTTCATCGTCGCTCACTTCCACTACGTCATGGTGGGTGGCATGTTGATGGCCTTCCTGGGCGGAATCCACTTCTGGTGGCCGAAGATGACGGGCCGCATGTATCCGGAGTCGATCTCGAAGCTCTCCGCGGTGACCAGCTTCATCGGCTTCAATCTGACCTTCCTGCCGCAGTTCATCCTCGGCTACCTCGGAATGCCTCGTCGCTACCACGCGTATCCGGCGGAGTATCAGGTCCTCAATGTGCTGTCGACGGCAGGCGCTACAGTTCTTGGTATCGGCTTCCTCATGCCGCTGATCTATCTGGGCTGGTCACTGAAGTACGGCGCGATCGCCGGCAACAATCCATGGCAGGCAACTGGTCTTGAGTGGCAGATCCAGTCGCCTCCGCTGACAGAGAACTTCATCGAGACACCGATCGTGGATTACGAGGCCTACGACTACGAGTGGCTCGCTCAAAAGACGGAACAAGAGGTGACGACCGTTGGATAACACGATCGTAGCAACACACGACATTCACGCGGAGGAGCACCACCACGTCTCGCTGCCTCAGCATCGTCATCACTTCGAGACGGAGCAGCAGCAACGGGAGGCCGGCACGTTCGGCATGTGGCTCTTCCTGCTCACCGAAATCATGTTCTTCGGTGGCCTGTTCTTCGCGTATCTGCTGTATCGCAATTGGTATAACCCTGCCTTCGTGGCGGCCTCAAACCAACTCAGCATCCCCCTCGGAACGGTGAATACGGCCGTCCTCATCACGTCCGGATTCGTTATGGCTCTGGGTGTCTGGGCTGCCGAGGTTCGTAAGAAGGGGCTCCTGGTTCTATTCCTCATCCTGACGATTGTCTCAGGCTGCGTCTTCCTTGGCGTCAAGTACGTGGAGTACAAGGAAAAGTGGGAGAAGCACCATATCCCTGGGGCAAGCTTCGACATCTCGGAGTTCGTTAATCCTCCTGTGAACCCGAAGACCGGCAAGCCGATCGAAGAGCCTCTGTCTCCGGACATGGCGCGGAAAACCCAGATCTTCTTCGTTCTCTATTTCGCAATGACGGGAATGCATGCCCTGCATATGATCATCGGGATCGCGCTGCTGTTCTGGCTTACCGCGAGGGCCAATCGAGGAGACTTTACGGCAGGATACGTCGCTCCTATCGAGAACTTTGCCTTGTACTGGCATTTCGTCGATATCGTGTGGATCTTCCTGTTCCCGTTGCTCTATCTCATCAACCGACATCCCGGCACGTAGCCGCACCGCAAGGAGAAGATCATGTCGTCTGAACACCATGACCCGTCCAATGTAACGAACCCGGAGCACGCTGAGCATCGCATCGTTCAGCCCGGGACGTACATTGCGGTGTATGTGTCCCTGCTGGTCCTCACGGGTCTGACCGTGGCTGCCGCTTTTGTCGACCTGCACATCCTGAACCCGATCCTTGCGGTTGGCATCGCCTGCATCAAGGGAACCATCGTGATCCTCTTCTTCATGCACGTGATCTTTCAGTCCAAGCTGATCAAGATGACAGTCGCTGCAGGATTCTTCACCTTCC
This sequence comes from Edaphobacter sp. HDX4, assembly GCF_036877565.1. Taxonomy (NCBI): domain Bacteria; kingdom Pseudomonadati; phylum Acidobacteriota; class Terriglobia; order Terriglobales; family Acidobacteriaceae; genus Edaphobacter; species Edaphobacter sp. HDX4. The sequence continues at coordinate 24,492 of NZ_JAEDXW010000022.1, read as the reverse complement.
TGATCCTGATCGGTATGACGCTGAGCGACTACGTGAGCCGCGCATGGGGTCTCTGGTAGCTGTCAAATGTTTCAAACGATAGCGCGGCCCAGCGGGCCGCGTTTTTTCTGCTCCCGCTGCCGTTTCCCTCAGTTGGGATGATTGCTGAGGATCTCCTTGCCGCCGCTCTGAATCAGCAGGTAGCTCTTCCCAGAGAGTGTGGGCAAAGCTTGGCTGGTGTCCTGCCACAGGAAGACGCGATGCGGTCCCTTCCATTCCTCATTCAGCGAAGCCTCCGTCTCAAAGATGTGGGGCGCATCCGGGAAGAAGCTCCCGTACCAGAGGTTTGAACTGCGTCCTTCCAGGATGTGGATGTCATCTCGTTCCAGGTAGAAGCCGAGCGTGCTTCCGGACTCATACTCGCCATGGATGACCACGATGTCCTGAGGTTTTAGAACGGGTGCGATCGCATCGGCAAGTTGTTTCGAGGTCAGGACCGGAGAGAAGATCTGCAGCCCGAGGTGAGCTGCAAGAAGGAACCCGAAGGTGCCAAATGCCAGCCATAGATTTGCAGCGTGCGGCCGGTAGCCCCGGCGTAACAGAAAGGACGCGACCGTTCCGATAAAAAGAAAAAATGCGGTCATGCCCAGAGGGCGCCGGAAGGCTCCCATCGCTTTCGCGTTGAGGTCAAGAAAGTGCCCGAAGGAGAGAGCGTAGTCTCCGGGATTTTTCTGCAGAAGATTTGCCAGATCGAGGTTAGGGCTCGTCGCCTCACTATGCGCGATAAAAAACAGGGCCGCTACCGTCGCCACCATGCCGGAGATGAGCAGTACCCATGAGATTTGCTGCCCCGCCGTGACGAGAGGATTGGGAACCCGAAAGCTCTCTGCCTCATCGGCTTCGCTGCTCAGCCAGCCAGCGACCAGCAGCATCATTGCGGGAAGCGCAGGCAGAACGTAGTACTCCTGCCTCGTCGAGAACGAGAAGAAGAGTATGGGGAACGCCGCCCATATTCCAAGTAGGACCAGGGTGGACTGGTGCGAATCGAGCGAGGCACGACTGAAGCCTCGGCGCCAGGGAACAGTCGCGAGAGCCTTGAAGAGAAAGGCACTCCAGGGCATCAGCCACACCAGCACCAGTCCCCAGAAGAGAAGCAACGGAACTGTATCGTAGTCTCGGGGCACTCGCAGGTTGAGATAACGCAGCAGATGCTCGTTGATGAAGTAGAACCACGTCCAGCCGTGGACGTTCCCGTCCGTAGGCTGAGGAACGATCCAGTGCCCGCCGCTGAAGCTGATCTTGCCGGGATTTCCCTGCGTCGGGTTCGCAAGGCCCGCGAGGACATGCCAGGGTACCGCGATGAGTAAAAAGATAAGCGAGCTGCCCAGCGGGTGAAGCCGACCGACCCTTGCGAAAGCTCCTCGCCACCCGCGTGTCGTGACGAGATGTACAAGAACAATCCCCACCGGGAAGACGATTCCAATAAGTCCCTTGGTCAGCACGTTCAAAGCGCAGCAGGCAGCGAAGCCGTAACACAGCAACTCGTTCGGGATCAGCTGTGCTTCGCTTAGCCAGTAGCAGAGTATCGCAAGGGTGAGCCAGAGACACACCATCACGTCTGGGATGATGATCCGCGTGAAGATGAATATTCCGAAGCTCGAGAGCAGGATCAGACCGCAATAGAGTCCGGCTCGCGTCCCCAGCCTGTCTGCTGTTGAAGTACCTGTGGAGGAATTCCGTGAGCCAAACGCTCTCCGGGCAAATACCTCCAGCGCAAACGCCAAGGCGAGCACCGTCAGAGCGAGCGGCAGTCGTGCCGCGGCTGTACTTACTCCGAATGTTTTGAAGCTGGTCGCAATCGACCAGTAAAGCAGGGGCGCCTTCTCCAGATAGCGAATGCCATTTGCATAGAGTGTGACCCAGTCGTGCCGCAGGAGCATCTCTCTCGCGACCTCGGAGTGAACGGAGTCCGCATCGTCGAGCAAGGGAGGCGCAAGCAGGGTAAAGCTTGCATAAAAGACAAACCAGAGCAGCCCGAGAATGAGCCGAGTCTGACGAGGTCCGGGTTCAGTAGAGACGTCCTGCATAGGACTGATCGGCCGCTAAAGGGTGAAGCGGTCTTTGAGATTCAGGAACAAACTCTCGAAGTAGCGAAAACTTCCCCCCGCCACAACCAGAGTACAGAAGAACGCAAGCACGGGCGTGACCGCCGGAATATAGACGGCGTGGCTGCCCACCAGCGCTGCGGCCATTCGTGCATAGAGAGCGTGCGGAAGATCGTGGAAGATATAGAACCCGTAACTTATTCTTCCCATCTTGCGCAGAGGCTTCTGCGAAAAGAGGCGGTAGAGAAGATTTCCGGGTTGCAGCGTTAAAAGGAGAATTCCTGCTGCGATTAGATCGATCAGGCTAAACCCAAAGGTCCTGATCCAGGGAGTCTCAGGTCCGGCACCGAAGCCCTGATGCAGAAAGACAGCGGCTGTGACCCATGCACCAGCCAGAAGCAGCAGTGACAGAACCAGGAGTTGCCGTGCCCTGCCGAGCATTGCCTGCGCGGCCGGTCCACGGAGAATCAGCGCCAGCATCCCTCCCAGAAGAAGAGCATCGATTCTGAACTGGGTTCCAAAGTACAGGGCATCGACTGCAATCCAGCGTTGGGGCAGCAGGAAGCTCGCAGCCAATCGTATGAAGGGCATTGCAGCAAAGACTGCGCCACACAGATACAAGAGCCGTTTGCGATCGCGAACCCAGAAGACGACGAAAGGCCATATCAGGTAGAACTGCTCTTCGACACAGAGTGACCAGAAGTGTCCAAAACTGAGGAAGATGTTGGGAAACCGGGAGTAGAGGTGCTCGAGATCCCCAACAGAAGATAGCCGGGTCGCGGGTGAAAGCAGATGGCCGAAGTTGCCCAGGTACACGGGCCATAACAGCCAATAGCTGCTCCAGGACCAGTGGAAGAATGGTGTCAGCAGCAGAACAACCAGAAAGACGCCGTAGTACAGAGGAAAGATGCGCAGCATACGGCGCACGTAAAAGTTGCGGACGCGGTGACGGGCATCGCGGGTGTCGTAAAGAATGCCCGTGATGAGAAATCCGGAGAGGACGAAGAAGATATCCACTCCAACCCAGCCCCAGTGCAGATACGCCGAGCGCCGATACAGGTAATAGTGCTCAAGGAAGACCAGAAAGGCTGCGACCGCGCGCAGGCCGTCGATCGCAGGGAAGTAAAGCCTGTTCTCTGGCGGCGGGAGCTCAAAGGATTCGTGGGAGGGAACTGGCTCTAAAAGTGCGACAGTTGAGGTGGAGTGGCCCGGGTTTCCCTCTGTCATATAGCTTCAGGCTATCGAAGGCCCTCAGGAGGGTCAACCATTTCAACAATCCCGGCACCATGCTCATCACCAGACTTTATGATGGGGTGGCGATGCTACTTCCCCAACATCCAGAATGCCGACGTGCACACGGACGTCACGGATGACCCCGGAGCTTCCCATCCTCCCGGGCCCTGCGGCCGAGCTGATCTTCGGGGACTGGTACCCGGCTCTGCGCTGCGGAGAACTGCGGGCAGGCAAGATGACCCAGGCTCTCCTGCTTGGAGTTCCGCTGGTATTGGGCCGCAAGCGTGATGGCCGACTGTTCGCCATGCGCGATCTCTGCCCGCATCGTGGGATTCCTCTCTCCGCAGGCTGGTTCGATGGCGAAAACGTTCAGTGCAAATACCACGGATGGAAGTTTGAGCCCTGCAGTGGGCAGTGCACCGAGATCCCCTCACTCACAAAATTCGAGAGCCTTGAACCTGGCAAGATCTATGCAGGTGCCTATCCATGCGAGGAGCGCGACGGCTACGCGTGGGTGTATGTCCCGGAGCCCGGCTCCGGACGTACCTTCGGTTCGCTTCCGCCGGTTCCAGAGCTTCCCAAGTTTTCCGATCGCTATCGCAGTGCGCACCTGGTCGCGGATCTCCCTTGCAACGTCGACCACGGCATCATCGGGTTGATGGATCCTGCGCACGGTCCCTTTGTGCATCAGGCGTGGTGGTGGCGCAGCCGCGCGAGCATTCACGAGAAGGAAAAGCACTTCGAGCCTATTCCACAGGGTTTCCGCATGTCTTCGCATGCTCCGAGCGCCAACTCGGCTCCCTACAAGCTGCTGGGCGTCTACGGCGAGCCCATCACGACCACGATCGACTTCGTTCTTCCCAATCGCCGTTACGAGACCATTCGCGCCGGAGCCAAATGGTTCTCAAGCCTCACGACGGTTACTCCGGTGACACCTTCCACCTGCCGCATCGATGTCATCGCCGCATGGAATGTCTTCTACAACATTCCGGGTGTGACTTCTATCGCTCGCTTCTTTGGCGCTCGATTCGTGCAACAGGATCAGCAGACCATGATCGAGCAGTCGCAGGGATTGCGATTTCATCCTGGACTTATGCTGATCGATGACGCAGACAAGCCCGCGAAGTGGTATTTCGCCCTCAAACAGGCACGTCTGAAGGGAACCGGGGAGCACCCTCTCACCGGCCCGGTGACGCTCCACTGGCGTAGCTGAGTGAGGACTCACCCCTGGTTCGAAGGGGTGAAGAAGGTGCGATAGCACGAAAGGGTTATTCGGCCTTCGATGTCCTTTATGAAATGATCCAGCCTGTTCGGTCGTCTAGGTGACATATCTCCAGAAGCTCGCTGCGGAGTGGTAATGCAGCTTCATTGATCCTCACGGCGCTTTTCTAGCGCAGCGGCCCTTCCTCAGGCTGATGTACGCCCCATCCTGAATCCACAACTAGCGTTCTTTGTTTGCAAGACCCTTTGCGGCCATGCCGCATTGGCAGTGTCTACTGTTGGTCCATCTTTGGAGTGCCTACATGTCTTCTGCTTCATTCATACGTCGTGGTTTTGCTCGGCGTTCTCTTCTTCTGGTTCTCTCTGCGTTAGCTATCTTCTCTGGTCAGGCTTTCGCAGCCTCGGCCAGCGGGCCAGTTGTGCAGTTTGCTGCCACGATCAACCGTTTCGCTGGCAACGGTACATCCGGTGATAGCGGCGACGAGGGTGCAGCGACCTCGGCGCAGTTTATATACCCTGTCAGGCCCGCTATTGATGCGGCGGGCAATATCTACGTCCCTGATCTATTTGGTAATCGTGTTCGTAAGATCGACACCAGCGGTAAGATCACGACGTTTGCTGGAAACGGAACCGCCGGCTACAGCGGAGATAACGGTCACGCTACTACGGCACAAATCGATACTCCAGAGGCTGTGGCGGTCGACGCTGCGGGCAATGTTTATATCTCGGACTTTGGCAACCAGCGTATCCGCAAGGTTGACACCAACGGTATGATCACGACGTTCGCCGGGACCGGAACGGCCGGTTTCAGCGGAGATGGTGGTCTTGCGACTGCTGCAATGCTGAAGTCTCCTTTCGGTCTCGCTGTCGATGCGAGCGGCAACGTCTATTTCGCGGACAACGGCAACCAGCGTGTCCGGAAGATCGGAACGGATGGCAAAATCACCACCGTTGCAGGCACCGGTACGACTGCATACAACAATGATGGAATCGCAGCGACCTCAGCCAATATCTGGGGACCCGTCGCTATAGCCTTGGATGCTTCTGGAAACCTCTATATTGGCGATAATGGCAATCACAGGATACGCAAAGTCTTTGCGAGCACCGGATACATCAAGACAGTGGTTGGCGATGGCACCACAGGTAGCGGCTCTGCCGGAGACAATGGGAGCGCCCTGGATGCCCAGGTCGGAAGTATCACCGATATAAAGTTCGACGCCTCGGGAAACATGTATGTTTCCGATTCCACACTTCAGCGCGTCCGCAAGATTGGCACCGGCGGCGTGATCACAGCCTTCGCGGGAAATGGCACTGCAGGCTCCTCTGGCGACGGCGGTCTTGCTCTTGCGGCATCGCTCAATAGCCCGGCTGGACTCGCGATTGATAGCAAAGGAGTCATTTACGTTGCCGATGAGTCCAACCACGTTGTACGCGCCATAAGCGGCCATCCGACGGTTGCGACACTTGCTGCAACTCCTGTCGGTCAAGGCATCACAGCCGATGTCGCCGTTGTCGTGAACCGGGATATGGTCTTCAAGTCCGTCGGCCTTGCCAGCAACAATGGCAGTGCGCAAACCCTTGATTTCAAGATCATCCCCACTGGCGGTTGTCTTACGGACGGATTCTCGGGTGTTACGGCGGGAACAGTCTGCATGTTCAGTGTCACCTTCAATCCCAATTCTCCGGGGCACCGCACGGCTCCACTGGCGTTCGTCGACACGAACAATACGCAATACACGCTGGCTCTCGCCGGGGAGGCAACCGGGGCGCAGATCGCGTACTCACCCACCTATCCGAACCCTGCGAACCTGACCCTTTCCTCCGGTCTGAATCACCCCACAGCTCTGGCCTTCGATAACTACGGCAACGGGTACATCGCCGATCAGGGACGAATTCAGGAAGCTGTTAATCTCAATGCGCTTACAACGCTCAGTACAGGCAGTATTCCAACAGAGGCGCCGACGGGACTGGCGACGGACGCTCAGGGAAATCTGTATATCGTCGATGCATACGACTCGTATGTAGTCAAAGTCACTCCCTCTCACAGGGACCTCATCAGCGGGGTCGCGTATTCTGGTACCGCGTCGCAGATTCAAGTGCCCCTCGGGGACGGCCTTAGTGGTGCATCGGGCATCGCTGCGACTGATAGAGGAGACCTGTACGTTGCCGATAAGGGAAACAGCCGTATCGTCAAGATCACAGCCGCGGGTAGTGCAAGCGCTCTAAACACGGGAAGCATTACTCTCGATAGCCCCGAGGGAGTTGCCGTTGACTCCAAAGGCAACGTCTTTATCGCTGATACCGACCATGTAGTGAAGGTTGCCGTCGATGGAACCGCATCGGTGATGAGCACGGGTGGCCTCACGCTGGGTCATGCCAAGGGAGTCGCTGTAGATCCAGTCGGAAATCTCTATATCGCCGACTCCACAAACAAGAAAATCCTCCGCATCACGACGGATGGAACTGTCTCCCTCGTCCAGACCACTGACTTCTCGATTGATCCAGTGAGTGGCATTTCCATCGTCAACAACTCGGGTAACGTGGATAGCATTGCCACCAACGGCCTCTATCTCGCTACCTCTGATTCGGACGCCAATAAGGTAACCGTGGCCGTTGTGAGCGGAGCAGCGCTCACGTTCTCCCAAACTGCGGTTGGCCATGACAGCAGTGATGGCGCCAAGACGGTTGCCGTGCAGAACGTCGGTAACGCATCGGTGACCTTCTTGACTCCTTCTACCGGAAGCAATCCAAGCTATCCTGACGGATTCCCCGGCGACGACAATGCTTCGCAGCTCTGCACAGGTGGGACTACGCTGAACACCGGAAGCTCCTGCAATGTAGCTGTGAAGTTCCACCCGACACAAGCAGGCATGCAGCAGGGTTATATTATGCTGGCGACCGATATAAGCGGCGCAGCCGGCAGTGAAGCATTTCCACAGGCCATCTTGGTCATGGGCAATGCACTCCCTGGCATGGATCACTTCCTGGTTACAGGTGCTCCGGTCAACTCCGATGCCGGAACCCCCTTCAACGTGACGGTGACGGCTGCTGACAGCAGCAACGAGGCTTTCACCTCCTACACTGGAACCGTTCATCTCAAGTCGAGCGATGCGGTCGCAGGCCTGCCGGAGGACTACACCTTTACTACCGCGGACAATGGCGTGCACACCTTCCCGGTGACGCTGAAGACCGCGGGCTCGCAGATCATCACGGTCTACGACACGGCCAACATTGAAGTGATGGGGCAGGCAACAGTACAGGTCAACGCCGGTACGCCCACCTCTATCACGGTCGTTAGTGGCGACGGGCAGTCGGTCGTCATTGGCGGCTACTTCCAGCAAGAACTCGAGGCGAAGGTACTGGATCAATACAGCAATCCGGTTCCCAATGCCACGGTCAACTTCACAGTTCCGCCTTCGGGAGCGGGAGTTACCGCGAGCTCTGGTACTCGCACGACAGAGTCTGATGGCACGGCTTACTTCTTCTCTGCCGCGAATGGCATCGCTGGAAGCTACCAGATTGTTGCCAGCGTTCAGGGAGTAGATACTCCTGCGATCTTCCATCTCACCAACACAGCCGGCACGACGACCACCGCCTTGACGGCAACGCCTTCCTCCAGTGCGACGTATGGTCAGGCAGTAACGCTGAGCGCTACTGTCACGCCGAACGCCACTTACCGGCCGGCAATCGTGCGTTCGCCGGCTCAACCCAGGGCCCCGATTACCGCTTCCATCGGCCCGGCGACCGGAAGTGTCAGCTTCTACGACGGAACCAAGCTCGTAGGAACCGCAGCGCTCGGTGGTGATCCCATCGTCGTTGGCAGCAGCCGTAGCGGCCTGCAGGCTCACTATTCAGAGCAATCGGCGGGAGTCGCTGCGACCGCAACTCTAAACATCGCAGCTCCTCTTGCGGGCGACCACAGCTACACCGCTGTGTACGCCGGTGACAGCAACTTCACCACCAGCCAGACGACGGCTCCTGTTGCCCTGACCGTTGGGCAGGCGGCAGCCACGCTGACTGGACCTGCAACGCAACCGGTCTCGGTTGGTTCCGGACAGACTGGAACCATCACCGTGAACGTTGCGGCGCAGAGCGGAGCTACCGGTCTGGCCGTTCCTACCGGAACGATCAGCTACCAGGTTGGCAGCGGAAACCCGCAGCAGGCTGCGCTGTCCAACGGTCAGGCTACGCTGCAGGTTCCCTCAACCCTGGCCATAGGAAGCTACTCGGTCCAGGCTACGTACTCGGGCGATAGCAACTATCAGCCCACGACAACAGCGACCACAATCCAGATCTCGGTCGTCAATACCGTGCCCGCGGACTTCTCGCTCACTGCGAACCCGAGCACGCTGACGGTCAAGGCTGGCGATACTGGAACGGCAACCTTCACCTTCACCCCGGTGGGTGGCTTCACCGGAACCGTAACCTTCGGCTGCGGCAGCCTACCGGTGGGAGTCACCTGCACGTTCGCTCCGGCTACGCTTACCGCAGACGGATCGAACAAGGTTCAGACCTCGCAGCTGACCATCACGACTCAGCGGCTGGTGTCGGCCAACTTCTTCCTTCCGGGAGCTCTGCTTGGCGGTCTGCTGTTCTGGCAGCGTAGAAGGTTCAATCTGCGCAAGGCGCATGTGCTGATGGTGGTTCTCGCAGCAGGAGCCATGATTGGAATGGTTGGATGCGGATCTTCGGGTCCACAGACCAATGCCACCGCGGCAAAAGTCACTGTCACGGCTCAGGCAACAGGAGGCAACGGAGGATCGTTGTCTCACACAGCTAGCTTCACCCTCAATGTCACGAACTAACTGACAGTTAGTCCGAACTGACCGCCCGGCAGAAGTCATTCTGCCGGGCATCTCTTTTGGGCTGCCACCCCTCCCCCGGTTTTTGTGCAAAGTCTTCTAAAATATAGGGTTAGCCTTGGACCTCTGTTCCTGAGTGTCTAAAAGGTGAACCCCGGCAGAAGCCGGGGTCCCTATAGTTTTGATCTTCTTAAGGCTATCAGGCGGAGCCGAATGAATCGGCAGAGTCTATCCGCCTGGTTTTCTAGGGATTGCGAGGGATCAGGGCTTGACGGCCTTTCTCGAGGAATCGGAGGTGAGCGGCTCCATTGTGACCTCAACATCGAGATGGCGGGTGCTGTCGGGGATATCGATGGAGCCGATGGTCAGTGGTTTGCCCGGCGTCAGGAAGGCGGTTCCTTCTACCAGAGACTGGCGAACGATGGGATCCTGCGGTCCGATGCCAGATCTCTCTTCAGCGATGCTGGATCGTTCAAGCTTCGACTTAAGGCTGACTCCGCCGCTGACTTCGCTGAGGGTCGCCTCAAAGTTCATTCCCACGTCAAGGTAGGTGATCTCGGAATCGGTCGGGTTCTTCGGACTGTTGACCACGACGGGCATGCGGCTGCCCTGCTTCAGGATGGTTCTTTGACCGGGCGCAACCACCATGGAGTAATGCTGCTCTCCGATACGCTTGGCGCCATCCATATCGATAAGCGTGTAGAGGATGCGGTAAGTATGCTGCGGACGATCGATATCGTCGAGAATCTTCCGCACTAGCGTGACCTGGTCGGAGGTCCCATCCACGAGGAGAGCATTTTGCGACGGAATGATGGTGAGCTTCGTCGCAGGTGTGACGATATTGCGCACCGCAACAAGAATCTCGCTGGCATCCTGGATTCGCGGTGCATTTCTGAGATAGAAGGTCTGGAAGGTCGTCGGCTCGTTACGAGGAGGGCCGGGTTGGGCCCATGCTGCGGTTGCGCCGATCAACAGGATAAGAGTGATCTTGCAGATTCCGGGGACGGGTCTCATGGTTTGCCTCGTTCAGGGGTTTGGGAGCTATTGAGTTTTTCGGCTTCCATCGCTGCCTCCGACGGAGCAAAGAACTGGTCGAATTCGGCGCGTTCGCGCTGCTGTTGAGCTGCTCTTCGATCAGGGGTCAGCATGGCGAGCTCAAACGGCGCACGAGCGTGTGCAATCTGCTGAAGCATCCGCTCCTCACTCGTAAGCGGCAGCGGTGGTGGAGGAAGGTTGACGTGGCTGTGGTCGGGTTCTGTGGCCTCGGCGCCGGTCGAAGTGACAGCTGTAGTGCGATGGAGCCGCTGCTCTCGTGGCGGATGGGGACGCGTGTTCGATGCAAGGTTGGTAGCAGTCGAAGGAATGGTGGCTGCGCGGTGTGGGTTCACCGCAGTTCTGGCTGTGGGCTGCGGATTCGAGTGCGATCCTGCAGGTCCGCGCGGTGTGTGCTGCCGGCCAGGCATGAGGATGAAGAAGAGCGCCACGGCAGCGACTGTGGCGCAGGCGCCAGCGATCTTCCAGGGGAAGATCGGAGACCGTCGGGGCCGGGAGCGGTCACTGCCACTCTCTTCTAATGCTTTGAGGATGCGGCGCTCCATTCCTTCGGGGACGGGAGTGTCGCGCAGACCGGCCAGTGTTCTATCGATGGCATCGTCGATGCCGTGATCGCCGACGTGTTTTTGTGGCGAGTATTTCATCGGCTGGCTCCTTTCTCGAGCCGTTCGCGCAGGCGAGTTCGCGCGCGAAAGAGCAGGGCGCGTACGGCGGATTCGGTTCTTCCCAGGACGGCTGCAATCTCGCGGCTGTCGAGCTCTTCGAGCGAGGAGAGCAGGAGGACGTGGCGCTCGTTCTTCGGCAGACGTTCAAGCTCGCGCAGGACGGCCTGAAACTGTTGGGCCTCGTCGAGAGCCCTTTCGGCGGAGATGCCAGGAGCAATGAGGCTCTCGGCGAAGGCGGCATCCATGGACTCGGGTCGCGTACGGCGGCGACGGTCGATCGCGAGGTTCCAGGCGATGCGGATGAGCCAGACACGCATCTCGCGAACCTCGGGCAGAGAGCGGCGGTGCTGGAGGACGCGAACGAAGGTATCCTGCACGGCATCTTCTGCCTCGGCGCGGGAGCGCAGGATGGAGTAGGCGACGCGGAAGAGCAGCGCGGAGTAGGTCTCCACGAGCGCGGTGAGGTCGATCTCTGAACCGGCACTCTTAGCGGACGACAACACCAGACTGTATTCCTCGATCGCGGCCATAGGTCCCATCTACCAGAACAGACGGAGAGGTGCGCTGTTCGCTCGACGATTATTTCAGGGGACCGCGATCGGCCCGAGCTTCGCTAAGGAGCCCACTCATGCAAGGAGGCCGCACTCATCTCGATTCCACCTGGTTGCTGCGCTGCAAAGGGGGGGCACTAGGCTCGCAGTCATGGGACAAGAGGATGGAAGGAAGAAACCGCAGATCCTTCGACTGCGCGGCTACGCCGCTTCGCTCAGGATGACACTTCTGTGGGAGAGCGGTGCTGTTGAGACGAAGGAGCGGCTGATCGATCCAGGGGCGCTGAGTACCAATTTGGGCCGAGATCCTGCGATCGCGCCCCTTCGGGCTTCGCTCAGGATGACACCGGATGAGGTGGTGGTGCGTTTGTGATCTCGGTGAGTACGCCGTCCCACAGGCGGATGCGGGCGTGGATGGCGTCCTCGGCGGCCTGCGTGGCTTCGGCCCAGAGGTCGGGATTGTCGCCGCAGAGATCGGAGACCATGCTGAGCGCGAGGGGGCCGTGATCGTCGCCATCGACCTCGATGTGGCGCTCGAGGTACCAGACGAGGAGGTCGAGTTCGCCGCCAAGCTCGCTGCTGAAGTGGCGGACGAAGGCGCGGAACATCTCCGGGATGGCATCTTCGCGACCGAAGGCAAAGGCGGCGGCCTGCGCTGCGGGTGACCCAGTGCCGATGATCCGGAAGGTGGATTCGACGAACTCGCGGGCGGCGGGTGGGGCGGCCTCGAGGCTAAGGGCGCCGGTGCGGGCGAGGTCGACGACGCGGCGGATGGCGCCAGTGTCGGCCCGGGCCTGCTCCATGGCGTCGAGGTAGAGCTCGAAGTGGCTGATGGTGCGGCCCTGGTACTGGTCGGTCTCTTCGCCGAGAACGATCTCGTTGATGAAGCGACGGCTTTCGGGAAAGGACGTGGGAACCCAAGGGACGTCGACCGACGTAAGGGTGCGCTGGAGGGATTTGAGCAGGCTCATGAAGTCCCAGACCGCGAAGACGTGCGACTGCATGAAGAGACGGATCTGCGGGAGGGTGCGGATAGAGGCGTAGAGAGGATGCGTCTGGAGGCGCTGCTGCAGAGGAGCGATGCGGATCTGGATGGCGGCGACGGAGAGCGATGTTTCGGTGGTCTGCACGTCTTTATTATCGCGTGGAGGACCGGTTGGTGCGGTTGCGCGAACGAACCGCAGATCCTTCGACTGCGCGGCTGCTCCGCTGCGCCGCTTCGCTCAGGGTGACACCTTTCGCTGGCGGGCGCGGCTGAGGAGCGGTATGGGTGGAGAAGCGGATTCTTCCCAGTGCGCTGCGCTTCGGTCGAAATGACTGATGTTTGGTGGGGTGGAATGGCTTCGCGCTTCGCCCGAATGTCCCACTCATGCCGCGATGAGGCTGCGCCATGAATGGGGCACCCGGCAAGTGTGTCTCCACGATATTTTTTGACGTTTTAGCCTGTATTGCCCAGCCATAGATTTGAGACGAATCGATCAGAATTGAAGTGGCAAGTGTGTAAGCGTAATCACTTCGAGTGGCTTCCCACCTCGCAGTACAGGTTTATAACGCCAGGTCCTCACCATCTGGGTTGCAAACTTCTCTATATCGACCGAGGACGCGAAGAGAGGCTCTACGTCGATGACTGTACCTGTTCGAGAAATTAAGACAAATAGCTCAGCCAAACCCTTTGCATGCGATACTGCCAGGTGATTTGGCGGGAAAATTCTAGGAGTGGATACCGGAGTTGTCTCGGCAGGCTCCGTGGCCCAGATATTCGGCTCGAGAGAGGTGTGTGAAGCATCAGGAGGTGGGGTGATCTGCGCCTCATCCAGAGCCGCCTGATCGAGTAGATCGATCTTGATCCGGCAACGAACGTGTGCACCTTTGGAGGCTGTGATTCTTCGGGCGATCGCTTGTTTGAGAAATGAACTGTAGTCCTCGTACCGGATGTTGAAGTTCTGCATTTGACGTAAAGCCATGTTGCCCGTGGTTTGTGAGACGCAAAAGTCATCCATCGGCATCGGCGGATATCCCGGTGGCTCGATCCAAAACCGATATGCGCCGCAATCCAGCACTTCGCCCTGCATGGAAGCCGTGCTAGTTTGCAGTTTTCGGCGGTTAGTGCCAAACCATGGCAGTGCTGGCTGGTCGAGAAACCCACGCGCATAGTAGGACATGATGGACCCGACATAACCATCATCGGTATAGAGGTTCTTACCGTGATCCTCGAAACTCGTCATCATGTGGTTGCCAAAATGGGTGACGGTCTTCGAGCGGCCATCAGAAGTCACCCAACGTTCAATTGTGCCGTCCCCTTCCGGCTTTCCTTCAGGATCGAAGGTCTCGAGAGAGGCTACAAAGTGGTAGGGACCGGGAGACGATGCGAGCACATTTCTGCGATACGCAGCACCTAATAGACTGTCCACCGCTTCGGAGGATTTTGCTGGCGGAAGGGCATTAGCAGCCGACAGCGGATTTTCTGCACCAGGTGGGTTTGTCTGGCCGATGCCATGCGAAATATAGAGCTGTAGCAGCAATGGAAGTAGGCAAAGAGCACGCCTCAAGATAGACCCCTATGTTCACTAAGTAACTCTAAAAAGGCTATCTACTCTGACTGAGGGTTAGGAATAACCCTAAAGGACCAGGCGGAAACCATAGGATCGCACCTTACTCCAGAACTACCGTGTTTTAGGTGAGTCAGACGGTAATCTCTCAGAGAACTTCACGGAACCGGCATGCAATGCGATATATGTGGCGGTATCACCGCGCGAAGGACGTGAGGTGTGATGCGAGCCCTCGCACTCCTGGCCGAAAGCACGCGCTGAATCGCAACAGGAGGCGTGGAGATGGCTTCTCCGCCCTGGCGCCGCTTCATCGTTAGCCTCGATACGCAATATACAGGTTTGAATTCAGAGGGAAGAACTAGCCGGTGGTGGCGAGCATCGCGGCGAGCAGCGCGGTCCGGGGGACGATGTGCTCGACGAGGATGTGCTCGTGGGCGGCGTGGGCTCCGGCGCCGATGGCTCCCATGCCGTCGAGCGTGGGGACGCCGAGGGCGGCGGTGAAGTTGCCGTCTGAGCCTCCTCCGGTCGATGCCTCCTCGAGGGAGAAGCCAAGATCGGCCGCTAGTCGCTTGGCCTGTTTGAAGAGGGCGATGGTCCCGGCCTTGCGCTCCATGGGTGGGCGGTTGAGACCGCCAGTAAGGGTGAGCTTGCAGGCCTTGTCGAAGGGATTGAGGGAGCGGAAGAGGCGGTCGACTCTTTTCTCGTCGGCGGCGCGGGCGATGCGGACGTCGATCTCGGCGTGGGCCTCGGCGGCGATGACGTTGGAGCGCGTTCCTCCGGAGATGACGCCGGGGTTGACGGTCAGGCCGCGCGAGAGGTCGGTGAAGGTGGAGATACGCTCGATCTGCCGGGCGAGCTCGAGGACGGCGGAGTGGCCGCGTTCGAAGTCGACTCCGGAGTGTGAGCCGATGCCCGTGACGTGGAGATCGTAGTGACCGACGCCCTTGCGCGCGGTCTTGAGGGCGAGACCCTGGGCGGGTTCGAGGACGAAGACGGCGGAGGACTGCTGGGCCAAGCGCTCGGTGATGGGGCGCGAGACAAGGGAGCCGATCTCTTCTTCAGAGACGAGAAGCAGGGTGACAGGGCGCAGGAGATTGAGTTCGTTCAGAACGGAGACGGCGGTGAGGGCCATGACGACGCCGGCCTTCATGTCGAGGACTCCGGGGCCGGAGAGCTTGCCGCCCTTGTTGCTCCAGGGCATGGATTTGAGGGTGCCGTGCGGCCAGACGGTATCGAGGTGGCCGAGGATGAGGACGGGTCTCTGGCGGGAACGTGTCGGTCCAAAACGCAATTCGTAGACATCGCCGAAGTTTTTCTGGGGGTAACGCTTCGTCTTCCCCCCCAGGGCCGCGGCCCACCCCGCGGTCAGCTGCTGAGCGGCATTAACTGCAGCAGGATCTTCACTTGGGCTCTCGACGCGCACGAGCTCTTCGAGATGCTGGAGGAACCATGGAAGTTTCCCCTGGGTTTTGGCGGCGATGTCGCTGATACTCATGTATCTCTTTTAGCTTTATATGTTTAGAAAGTTTAAGCTTGCGCTGCGGAAGTGGAGATGTGTCTTTTTTGACACATTAAAAGTGTTTAACCTTGCTGTAGCCTAACTAGCGGATTGTACCGGAGACCCTTATTCGTGGCATCGGCCCCTCATCTCGAGCGAACGATCAGATCGGCAATTGAGTTCTGTGGAGTTGGTCTCCACAGCGGGGCACCAGTTTCGATGCGATTGGTTCCGGCGCCTGCGGGTTCGGGCATCGTCTTCCGCAGAACCGATCTGGACAACTTTGAGATTGCGGCGACAGGCCGCAACGTCGCCAAGGTCAGCTACGCGACCAGCCTGATGCGCGGCAGCGTGCTGATCTCAACGACGGAACATCTGCTGTCGGCGCTGATTGGCTACGGCGTGGACAATGTGATCGTCGAGATCAACAATCTTGAGGTTCCCATCCTGGATGGAAGCTCGTTCCCTTATATTCATGCGTTTGAAGAGACGGGCCTGAAGCAGCAGAGACGCAGGCGTGAGTACATGCGAGTGCTTAAGCCGGTTGAGGTGGAGGACTCCGGCAAGTTTATCGGGATCTACCCGGGCAGGGGCTACGCGATCGATTACACCATCGACTTTCCTGAGCCGATTGGATATGAGACGCTGCGGGTGGATCTTGCGGAGGGAGATTACGCGAAGCTGATCGCTCCGGCGAGGACCTTCGGGTTCAAGGAAGACGAGGCGATGCTGCGGAATATGGGGCTGATTCGCGGGGTTTCGGATGAGAGCGCCATTATTCTTTCGTGCAAGGGTGTGGAGAATGGGCCGCTGAGGTTTCCAGACGAGTTTGTGCGTCACAAGGTTCTTGATCTGATTGGAGATCTCGCGCTGGCCGGACGCCGGATTGAGGGAAGGGTCGTGGCCGAGCGCGCCGGCCATGCCATGCACACTGCCCTGGTGCAGCGGCTGCTGCAGGACCGCTCCTCGTGGGAGATGGTTCATGGCTATGACGAGACGCCGGAAGCCGAGGTCGGGAAGTCCGCAAGGCGCCTCGAACCCGTAACCGCTTAAGAGGGTTTTACTGGTTAATGGCACTGGCAGCGATTGCGCTCGGGTCTAACCTGACCTCCTCCTTTGGAGACCGGGAAGGGAACCTTCGTGAGGCGATACGAAGGCTGGGGAATCTGGGTGAGGTGAAGGCGGTCTCGTCCTTCTTCGATACCGAGCCGGTGGGATACACGGATCAGCCGCGATTTTTGAATGGGGCGCTGCTGCTGGAGAGCGATCTGGCTCCCCCGGAGCTGATGCGGGCGCTTTTGCAGGTCGAACATCAGATGGGGCGTGAGCGGGTGATCGCGAAGGGGCCGAGGGTGATCGACCTGGACCTGCTGTTCTACGGAAACCAAATCGTGAATACCCCAAAGCTTACGCTACCGCACCCGGAGATGCAGCACAGGAGATTCGTGCTGGAGCCGCTGGCGGAGATTGCCGGGGAGTGGACCCATCCGGTGCTGGGAGCCAGCGTAGAGGAGATGCTGCGGGGACTGCAATGAGTGAGCCGGATCCAGGGCGAGCCGACTGATGAGAAGGTAATCGTCATCAGAGTATCCGGCCGGGGCTTGCCTATCCATTCCTCTTAAGAGCCATACTTCTGTGCCTGCTCTGGCCGGTATAGTGCCTGATCATGCAGGGTTTTCATCTCTAGACTGTTCACCCCGACAAACGATCATGATTGCCGCTGAACTGCGGTTTGTATGTGCGCGCGCATGTTCGCGCTTCTCCCGAGAGGACTGAATATGGCTTTACCTTGTCGTAACTTCCTTCTGTCAGGCTGTGTTGCTTTGTTGCTGAGCGCGGCTTCGCTGTGCGCGCGGCCTGTGAAAGCTGGCCCTGCGGGAGACGCGTTTTATGTTCCTCCGGCGCAGCTTCCTACCGGGCCGGGGGGAACCGTGATCTGGGCGCGCCCGCTGGACGGCACGATGGCTCTGCCAGCGGCGGCACAGAATACGCTGGTGCTTTATATGTCTGTCGATCCGGAGGGCCGCCCGGTGGCGGTCTCCGGCACTGTGTCCCTTCCCAAGGGGAAGGCTCCTGCGGGCGGCTGGCCGGTGATCACGTGGACGCATGGCACTACGGGAATGGCAGCGATCTGCGGGCCTTCGCGGGACACGGTCGACGGCCCGGAGCATCCTTACATTGCAGATATTCAGAGGCTGCTGAACCGGTTTGTGGCGAGCGGCTACGCGGTGGTGGCGACGGACTATGAGGGTCTTGGTGTCGGCGGCTTTCATCCCTTCCTGCAGGGGGTTCCGAATGGCCAGAATGCGCTCGACATGATTCGCGCGGCGCGCCGGATTGAGCCGTCCCTTGGAAAGCGTTATGCCGTGATGGGGCACTCGCAGGGAGGACAGGCGGATCTATTTACGGCGATGGAGGGGCCGAAGTATGCGCCGGAGCTGACGCTGGTGGGAGATGCTGCGTTTGCTCCGGCATCGAACATCGCGGCTCGCCTGAGCTCGATCGTTCAATCGGACAAGTTTGAGATTGGTTTGCCGTATCTGCTCTATGTGCTCGAGTCATACGCAAAGTACAACCCGGAGATCGACCTCAAGCAGATCCTGACGGCGGAGGCGATCAGCCATCTGCCGGATCTGATGGTGGGATGCATGACCCATTCGCTGACGACGGGATACTGGTCGACGGCGATCGCGAAGGATCAGTTTCTGCCGCAGCCTGTTCTGGGTCCGTTTCTTACGGTGGCGGCCCGCAATGAGCCGGCGTTGTTGAAGATCCCGGTGCCGTCGATGATTTTGCAGGGCGGCGATGACGTGACTGTGCGACCGGTGGATACGGATGCATCGGTGCGGAAGCTTTGCGCCGATGGCAATGTGGTGGACTACCGCGCATTTCCGGGTTTCGATCACAATGGGTCGATGGTAGCGGGTGCGGATGATGCGGAGCAGTGGCTGGGAGAGCGGTTTGCGGGGAAGCCTGCGAGTGGAAACTGTTCAACGTTACCTTCGGCTGCGATGAAGTAAGGACTGTCGCCGATCTATGCAGAGACGTGCCGGGATGGATGGTATCTTTGGCCATCGTTGTAAATCAGTGACTTCCCATATCCGCCGCTATCCGGAGACGGGAGCCGTTCGCCCACATCAGGACGCGATCGGTTCTATTGGTGTGTGTTGTCAGTGACAGCAAGTTACAGGAGCAGGTCTACCTTGTTTTTCTTTGATCGCTTTATCCGCCTTGCAGATGTTCTCGTGACCGTCATCTTCCGCGGTCGTTTGTCGCAACCAGCCAAGCCAGTATTCCAATTTGCGCTGCTAGCCGTGCTGTGCGGCTTATGCGAAGCCGGTGTTGCCCAGACGGTTCACCTGATCGGGGCGGAGACGACGATTGCAACCAGCTCCATGGACCAGCCCGCGGGTATCGCCGTGGATAGCAGCGGGAATGTTTACGTTGCCGACGCTGATCATGCACGGGTACTGAAGGAGACTTACTCCAATGGAAGCTATACGGAGAGCACGATTGCCTCGGCCTCGGTGCAGGCGCAGCAGGTTGCCGTAGATTCGAGCGGGAATGTCTACTTCGGGGATGGCGGCACGGGCCGCGTGTTGAAGGAGACGCCCACGGGCTCGGGCTACACCCAAAGCGCTGTTCCAACCAGCGCACTGACAAATATAGGCGCGCTGGCGGTGGACGCCGCCGGGAGCGTATATGTCGTGGATACCGGGCATAATCGCGTCCTGAAGGAGACACCCGCCGGGGATACTTACACCGAAGTTACCGTCGCGAGTGCATTGAATTCTCCACACGGTGTGGCGGTGGATGGGAGCGGGAATGTTTATGTCGCCGACACGGGTAACAATCGGATCCTGAAAGAAACCTTCTCCAGCGGAACGTATACCGAGAGCGTGATTGTATCGACCGGGCTTGCCTCTCCATGGGACATCGCGGCGGATAGCGCCGGGAATCTGTATATCGCCGACACCGCACATAACCGGATCTTGAAGGAGACGCTTTCCGGTGGAAGCTATGTCGAGAGCGTCCTCCCGACGGGCTATCTGAACAACGCACTCTCGCTGGCGGTGGACCGCGGTGGAGTCGTCTATGTTCTGCAGACGATACCGGACACGAATCTTATCCTGAAGGAACTGCCGCCGAACTCGGCTTTGAACTTCGGCTCATCGAAGGTCGGAACTGCCGCGCCTTCAGCCACGCTGTACTTTACCTTCGATACTCCTGGCAGCCCGGGTACGCCGAAGATCGTAACCCAGGGGACGCCGGACCTGGATTTTACAAGCAACGGCTCCAGCTGCAATTGGGGTCACCCCTACAATGCCGGTGATACCTGCACGATGGGGGTATCGTTCAAGCCAAAATTTCCGGGTGTGCGATACGGCGCCGTAGTTCTGACGAATGGATCCGGAGATGCAATCGGCACGACCTATCTCCAGGGCAGCGGGGTTGGACCGCAGGTGAGCTTTCCTCCCGGGGCGCTGAGCGAGCTTCCGTTCCATCGCACGGTTTACACGATGACTGTGGACGGAGCGGGGAATGTGTATCTTGTGCAGGCGTTCTCTGAAAACCATCCAAACAATGCTGTCTTCAAGGAGACATGGAACGGAAGCGGCTATACGGAGTCGGTCGTCGCGACGGGGCTGAGTTATCCGACGAATGTAGCGGTCGATGGTGCGGGGAACGTCTACATCTGCGATCAGGATGCCTACAGGGTGTACAAGGAGACGCCGACAGGGAGCGGCGGGTATACCCAGAGCATCGTGGATGGGACCCTGGGCACAGTGATGGGGCTGGCGGTGGACGGTGCAGGAAATGTCTACGTAGGACGCGGAGGAATTGGAGTCGAGAAAGAGACGTACACGGGAGGTTCTTACTCCCGCAGCCAGATCTTCAGCTACATTGCAGCTATAGGAATCGCGGTGGACGCGAGCGGAACTCTTTACATTCCGCGAAACGGCTATGGCATCTATAAAGAGACCTGGAATGGCAGCGGGTATACCGAGAGCATCATTCCCACGTCGTCTGCCGTGGATCGCATTGCAGTCGACGCCAGCGGAAATCTGTACTTACCAGCGGGTTCTTTCATCCTGAAAGAAGAACCTTCAGGCAACTCCTACGTCGAGAGTGGGATTTCTATCAATGGAGGAAATCTGCTGGGTATAGCTTTCGACGGTGCGGGCAATTTGTACTATTCCACCACTGCGGTATGGAAGGTCGATTCCGCAACGGCGCCGAGTCTGAGCTTTACGACTGCCCCCTTTAACTCAGCCAGCGCAGACAGCCCCAAGACGGTCACGTTGAAGAACATCGGAAATGCGGCACTGAGCTTTCCGATTTCGGACACGGGAGACAATCCAAGCGTTTCTTCGAGCTTTACCCTGAATACGAACTCGTCGTCGGGATGCCCGGTGGTCGAGGCAAGCTCGTCGGTCCCGGGAGTACTCGCAGCCGGTGCATCATGCCAGCTCTCTATCGATTTCAGGCCGTCGAGCATAGGAGCGATTCAGGGCTCGCTGGTGCTGACGGACGATACACTCAACGCTGCCGGCCCGAGCTATGCGACGCAGACGCTGTCTCTGTCGGGAACGGGAGTGCAGGCTACGCCGGAGATCAGCTGGGCGATTCCAGCCCCGATCTCGTACGGCACGCTGCTTGGCTCTGCACAGCTAAATGCACAGTCGACTGCGACGGGAAGCTTCACCTATATGCCAGCGGCGGGAACGGTGTTGGGCCCGGGGAGTCAGACGCTGACGGCGACATTCACTCCTGTCTCGCCGGACGACTACACGACAGCGTCGAAGACGGTCACGCTAGAGGTGACGAAGGGGAGTCCGGGGGTCCTGTTGGTGGCTTCCACCAACAGGGCGCTGGTATCGAATGCCGTGACGTTTACAGCAACCGTCTCGTCTTCTGCGGCGACACCGGGAGGGACGATTTCGTTCTATGACGGGACCACACTGCTGGGCACAGCAAATCTGAGTTCCGGAGCGGCGAGCTACACTACCTCGTCGCTGGCCGTGGGAGTGCACTCGATCACGGCAGTCTATTCAGGAGACCCGAATTTTGTGTCGCAGGCCAGCAGCGCGGTGGCGGTGACGATGGAAGATTTCACCGTGGCGCCGACAGGTGGAAGTTCGACCTCGGCTACGGTGTCTGCAGGTGGGAGTGCGGTTTACACGCTGATGCTTGCGCCGCCCGATGGAGGCGCATTGGCCGCGCCTGTCAGCTTTACCGCAGCGGGATTGCCGTCGGGATGGACAGCGACGTTTTCACCAACGACGATTCCGGCAGGCTCCGGAGCGGCAAATGTCACGATCACGGTGACCGCGGGAGCGAAGGCGGCGATGCAGCCACGGTTCGCTCCTTTGAACTGGGAGGCCTCGCCGGTGGTTGTTGGGCTGATCCTGCTGCCATTCGGGGGCAGGCTTCGACGATCGCGGTCCCGCGTGGCTACCACCGCCGTTTTGATCGTCATGGTCATTGCGTCGATGATCGGGATGGCAGGGTTGACCGGCTGCAGCAGCGGTAAGGATGCGGGTTCTGGAGGGCAATCGTCGGGGCAGACGTATGACTTTACCGTCACGGCGACCTCGGGTGCGCTGTCGCATACGACGACGCTGCACCTGACGGTGAAATAACTCGCGGCGTTCCTCTCGTCGCGCGAATTTCGTAGAGCGCCGTTCGGGGTCTATGCTGGTGGGTCAGGCATGGCTTGGGGGCGAGAGGACTTATGGGGTGTTGGATCGGAAGAGTGTTTCTGCTGGGCGGGTTGGCTGCCGGGGTATGGGTAGGGAGCGCCGGAGCGCAGCAGGTGCCGATGTGCCATGGCGGCGAGACGGCTGCGGAAGTCGTGACGCCGGAGCAGCTGCCTGTGCCGGTGAAGATGACCGGCATAGGGAACAGCTCGATGAAGATTACGGCGGCGAACGAGGAGGCTCGAGCGTGGTTCACGCAAGGGCTGAATCTTCTGCACGACTTCTGGGACTACGAGGCGGCGCGGGCATTTGAGCAGGCGGTGCGGGTCGATCCGAAGTGCGCGATGTGTTACTGGGGCCTCTACAAGGCAGAGTCCTTTCGGAGCGCTGCTGTTCCAGCGGCGCAGAGTGCGCTGAGTCGTGCGGTTGCGATTGAAAAGCATGCGAGTAAGGCGGAGAAGCTCTACATTGAAGCGGCGGTAGCGGAGCAGAAAGAGGCGCTGGAGCAGATGCGCGCCAAGCCCGATGCAGCCAAGAAGCCTGTGGCTGCGGTAGCGGAGCAGAAAGAGGCGTTGAAGCAGATGCGCGCCAAGCCCGATGCAGCCAAGAAGCCTGTGGCGGCGGAGAGTGCGCCGCATGTGGATTCCGAAGAGACCAAGCTGTATCGCCAGCTGGTGGCGTTGGAGCCCAAGGATGTGCAGTCGCGAATCTTTCTGGCGGAGTCGTTACGGGACGGCTTCGACAGGAAGGGCGAGCCGCGCGCAGGAACCGCGGAGGGGCAACGAATTCTTCAGGCGATCCTGAAGGAGCATCCGGACGATACGGCGGCAAACCACTACTGGATTCATGCCGTAGAGCCCGGGAATCATCCGGAGCTGGCGCTCGAGAGTGCGGAGAAGCTGGGTGTCCTGACTCCTGCATCCGGGCATATGGTGCACATGCCGGGGCACATCTTCTACAGGACCGGGGACTATGAGTCGGCGCGTGAATCGTTTGTTGCTTCGATGCGAGTGGATGAGGCGTACATGCAGACTCAGCATGTAACCGTGGCGAATGACTGGAACTACGTGCACAACCTGATGTACCTGGTTGCGGATGAGATGGAGGCGGGACGGTTTCGCGAGGCGATGGAGACGTCAGAGAAGCTGACGCATGCGCGAGGCGAGGTTGGGCCTACGCTCTACCGGCAGACTCCGCGAGATGGGATGACGCGGCTGAGCGTGGCGCTTCCGGTGCTGTTGCGGGCGGGAGCGTGGGGGAGTGCTACGGAAGCTCTGGAGCGAAGCTCACCGGACGCGGCGCTGAAGAACCTGGCGGAGCTGCGGGAGGCGATGCTGAACTACACGAGAGGCATGGAAGCTCTTAACCGGGGAGATGAGAAGACGGCCATGGCGATGAGCGACGCGATGGACGCCATGGTGAAGCAGAAGCCGGTTCCGGTTCCGGAGGAGATGCCCGGGATGGCTGTGATGTCGATGTCGAAGGATGCGATGACGATGCCGGTGTACAGCTATCTGGATGTCGCGGCGATGGAGTTGCGTGCGAGCGTTCTGCTAGGGGAGGGGCGCGGGGTGGAGTCCGATCGGATGTTCACGAAGGCAGCTGATGCTGAGCAGGAGCTGGGGTATCGCGAGCCGCCGTTTTACATTCGTCCGGTACAAGAGGCTCGTGGGGATGCGCTGCTGCGGGCAAAGCGTAACGACGAAGCGAAGCAGGCGTATGAGGCGGCCTTGAAGCAGCGCCCCGAATCGGGTTTCGCGCTTTATGGAGTGGCGCAGGCCGATGTGGCGGCGGATCGGCGGAGCGACGCGACGGCGGACTATGCACGATTGCTGCGGGCATGGGCCAAGGCAGATGCCGACCTGCCGCAACTGAAGGCGGCACGCGCATGGATGGCCGGTCAGGCGGCGGATGGGGAGTAGCGGAACTCAATCGAAAGGTGGAGAAAAAGATGGGTCATCGTGACCATGACAGGTTGTGGTGGCGGGCCTATAAAGAATCCACATGATGTAACGCTCTCCGGAGGCGCCCTTGGTGCCTCTTCTTTTTTGGGAGCGTGTGACTGGTGATCGGGTGACGGCTCGGTGATGGGTGGAACCGCAGATCCTTCGACTGCGCGGCTGTGCCGCTTCGCT